>CAYSQF010000030.1:0-20835 GCA_964433105.1 uncultured Acutalibacter sp. | reverse complement strand
GGGGAAATACGATAAAATCATATTGTATTGCCTTATTTTGATTTTACTTGGAGGATACCTTCATGAAACATGGACGCCGTTTCTGTTCTGTTGTGTTAGCGATTCTCCTGCTTTTGCTTTCCCTGCCTGCTGCCCCGGCGCTGGCCGAGGAGAACAGGTGGGAACAGGTTGCCGCCGGCTGGTTCCATTCCTTGGGACTGAAATCTGACGGGACCCTTTGGGCCTGGGGGACCAATACGTCCGGCCAGCTGGGGACCGGGGACACCAACAATTATTTTCTGCCCCAGCAGATACTGGCTGGGATCGCCATGGCGGATGCCGCTGAAACCCATTCTTTGGCGGTGAGCCGGGAAGGGATCCTGTGGGTCTGGGGAGCCAACGACTTAAACCAATTGGGGACAAACGATGGGGAGGATTCCAGCAAACCCCTGCAGCTTATGGAGGATGTATCTTTCGCGGTAACAAATTATACCCATTCCTTTGCGATTAAAAAGGACGGCACCCTTTGGGCGTGGGGCGACAACAGCGAGGGCCAGCTGGGTGTGGGCGACACGGAAGTCCATGAAGAGCCGGTAAAGGTGATGGACCATGTGGTCACCGCCGCAGCGGGATGCTTTCACAGCGCTGCTATAACAGAGGATGGCACCCTTTGGGTGTGGGGCAGCAATTCCGATGGACAGCTGGGTCTGGAGGAGAAATCCGCCCTAAAGCCCACCAAGCTGATGGAGCATGTAAAGCAGGCCGCCCTCAGCGAGACCTTTTCCGCCGCAGTCACTGAAAACGGGGACTTATACACTTGGGGGGACAACAGCGAAGGGCAACTGGCTACCGGGGATACAGAAAGCGTTTCCAAGCCGGTAAAGGTAGGCGAGGGAATCGCTCAAGTGGCGTTGGGGCGCACCCATCTGGTGGCCTTGGGAGAAGATGGGGGCGTTTACACCTCTGGCAATAATTTTCATGGACAGGTGGGGGATTCCAGCGGCCTGGATTCCAAAGAGCTTACCCATATTTTAGACGGGATGACCGCTATTTCCACCCATAACGATCACACCCTTGCTCTGGACGAGGACGGCATTTTAATGGCCTGGGGCAGCAATTACTACGGGCAGTTTGGCAACGGCGTCTGCCTGGATGCCTATTATCCGGAAACCATCGACGGCCCAAAGCAGGTGCCGGAGGATCTGGCGGGACCGGAGGAATTTGATCCGGTGACCTTTGCGGCAGGTTCCGCTCATAATCTGGCTGTCAAGGAAAACGGCGAACTTTGGGCGTGGGGCTACAACAAACAAGGCCAGGTAGGCGTAGGTGTGGAAAACGACCAGGTGGAACCTGTGAAGCTGATGGATAACGTGTGCACTGTGGCGGCGGGGGAATCGTCCTCCTACGCTGTGGATGGCGCGGGTGTCCTTTGGGCCTGGGGTGACAATACCTATGGCCAGCTGGGCTTGGGAAATACGGACAGCCAAACATCCCCGCAAAAAGTGATGGAGGATGTGACAGCTGTTTTTGCCGGAATGTATCACGCGGCGGCGCTGAAAACTGATGGTACGCTGTGGATGTGGGGCGGCAATGATTACGGCCAGCTGGGCTTGGGGGATTCCGTTGCCCGGAAAGAGCCGGTCCAGGTGCTTACCGGGGTGAAAAAGGCGGCGCTGGGTGCCGGACACACGATAGCTCTGCGGACTGACGGCAGCATCTGGGTATGGGGCAGTAACGATTACGGCCAGTTGGGGCTTGGCTCTGACACCGGCGGTTCCCTTCCCATGCTTCTGGCCGAGACGGGGGCCGTGGATATCGCCGCGAGGGAAGCTACCTCTGCCGCTGTTATGGAAGATGGCACTCTATGGATGTGGGGTGGCAATTCCGGCGGGCAGATCGGCGAGTATGAAAGCGACGCGGAGGAGGAAGCGGATAAATTTACCGCCAGTCAGGCGATCTCCTCTGCGGACAGCTCCGACCAGGCGTCCCAGGAAGAGAGCAGCACCTGCCTTTATACGCCGGTCCAGGTGCTGGAGCATGTACATACGGTTTCCTTGGGGATCGGCCACACAGTGGCTTTAAAAGATGACGGCACCCTTTGGGCCTGGGGGGACAACACCGCGGGCCAGCTGGGAAATGAAGGGGATTCCAAAGAACCGCGGCAGCTTGCAAGCCAGGTAGTGGCGGCTGACGGCGGAGGCATGCACACTCTGTTTCAGAAATCCGACGGCTCCCTGTGGGGTGTGGGATACAATGCCAGCGGTCAGCTAGGCTATACCGTGACAAGCGAAGAGGAAGGCGCCGATATGGTGTTGGAACCTGTGAAGATATTGGAGAAAACTGCGCTGACGAAGGCCGCCCAGGAATTGAAAGACACAGCGCTGAAATTTTCCCTGCGGAAATTCTTCGCTTCCATACCTGCTTCTTTGTGGGTGATCGGCGGGGCGTTTTTGCTCATTGCGGTACTGATAGTTTGGGTTATTGTGGCCCAGCGCCGGATCCACAGGCTCCGCAGAGCCACGGTGGCCGCAATGGCCCAGGCCCAGCAGCTGCAGAAGGAGCAGGAAAGGCTGCTGGAATCCAAAGGAACCCAGCGGAAACACCCCAGGGTTTAAGTCCGCTTTGACCGATGGTACCGCCGTTACCGGATGATGCCGCAGGCAATCATTTCCCCGGCGTTTCCCGAGGGCTGGGTGGTAAAATCGTCCGGTTTCGCGTGCACGATCACCGTACGGCCCAAAATATCCCGGACGGCAAAGCGGGTGGAAAGGAAGGAAGCCCAGGCATAGCCGCTTTGGGAAAACAGGGGCGGCAGGTCCCCCGCGTGCTCCGGGTGGGGCAGGTTTTCCGGATTAAAATGGCCGTCGGCGGCGCCAAATTCCTTTTCATCTCTTCCATGACCGCAGCTTTGGCCATTGTGGATGTGCAGACCGAAAATGCCGGTTTCAGTTTTTGGAAGGCCCCACATTTCGGCGGAGATCAACACCCCTGCCGGAGTCTGAAAAAATTTGACGCACCCCAAAAGGTTCGGATATTCCTTCCCGCCCCGGACCGCGGCCCAGGCGTTGGCGCGGCGGTTCATGCGCTGACAAAAGAATTGCGTGTTGCTGTGGATCAAATCGCTCACCATCTTTCCCGTATTCTCTGCTCATTTCTATGCGAAAGAGAGGGACCGTATCCCCGTTTTTATCGAAGCGAATATTTTCTGCTTCCTGGGAAAAGCTAGGGAAAAAGAAAGGGGAACGGCTATGAACGGAACAAAAAAGCAACAGGAATATCACGAGCACGATACTCCGGAGCAGCAGTTTCCGGATATTTCCACCGTGGCTTCGGTAAACGAGTGTACGGGGTTAATGTACCGCACCCCGGCGGATGGGGCGGAATGGGAGTCGCTGCAGCAGCTTTCTCTCATGGGGATCCCCCGAGTCCGGGAAGGAATGGATGGCAACGTCCTAAACCGGCTGCGGCGGGCGAAAAACGCGGAGGAAACCGGGAAAGCGGTGAAAAACGCGTCCGGGGAGGAAGGTCCCGATTATATCCCCCGACACATGGGAAAATAGAATCCTTTGGAGAGAGCGGATCATTGACAATCCGCTCTCTCCGTGTTATTGTGGGGACATCGCCGGAGGACCGGCGGAAAGGGGAGAAACCTATCGTGAAATTTGGACTACAGACCTACGGCGCAAAACTGGAATGGCAGAAGAACCCGGAGCGCTTTTTTGAAACCATCCAAGCCTTGGGGTACCGACAGCTGGAGCCTTGCATCACCTTTGACGAAGAAGAAGGAAATCCCCAGGGATTTTGGACCCCCGCTCAGGCGGAGCGGTATGCCCCAGCCCTGGAAAATCTGGATATGCTATACCGGTCCGCCCATGTTTTTACGGGGGATCTGGAAAAGGCCCTGCCGGAAATGATTCGCTTGGCGGAGCGCTGCGGGATACAGGAATACGTGTTGCCCTGTCCCGGGGAGATTGCAGTGGACGTTTATCTTTCCTATGCAGCGCTTTGCAAACGGTGCGCGGCCGTGTTAAAGGAGCATGGGATCGGCCTGTTGTTCCACAACGGCGGACGGGAAATCCAGGGAAAGTTGGGAGGCAAAACCGCCTATGAGTATTTACTGGACGCCTGCGGCGGCTTGGTTGGCGCTCAACCAGACATCGGTTGGCTCTATGCCGGCGGCGAGGATCCGGAAGCTTTTTTGTGGCGGAATGAGGCACGGGTCTGCTCCCTGCATTACAAGGACATGAAAGCGGGGACCCCCGCAAAGGAAGTCCCGGTGGGCGAGGGGGATCTGGATTTGCTGGCCAGTTTCCAGTTTGCCCGCGCACATGGCATTCCACAGATCGTGGACATGGACGTCTGCACCCTAAAAGAAATCGAAAACGCGTCTAGGGCTTTGGCCGGCATGACTTTCCGCCGGGAACGTACCTCCAGCGTGCTGTGCTCACTGGAGGTGGATACCGGAGAGCTGCGGGAGCTTCACAGGTTTGAAAATGTGATCGAAGCTCCCAACTGGATGCAGGACGGCTCCATCCTTTACAACGCCGATGGCCGTATCTATCGGTATTTTCCGGTGGGAGACCGGATAGAGGCGGTGGATACGGGAGACTGTGTGCACTGCAACAATGACCATGTGCCCTCCCCCGACAATCGGCAGCTGGCGGTGAGCCATTTTGCCGGAACCGGGAGGGAATCCAATGTGTATATTGTGGAATTGGCTTCCGGAAAGGTCCGGTTGGTTACGGAAAAAAGCCCCAGTTATCTGCACGGCTGGTCGCCCGATGGAAAGGAGCTTGCCTATTGCGCTTTCCGGAAAACAGACGGGGAAAACTGCGTGGATATTTACGCTATTTCCGCAGACGGCGGGGAGGAGATTCGCCTTACGGACGGCGTGGGCTATAACGATGGGCCGGAATATGCCCCGGACGGCAGATTCATTTGGTTCAATTCTACCCGTTCCGGGCTGATGCAGGTGTGGCGGATGGATCGGGAGGGAGAAAACCTGGTTCAGATGACATGGGATGACGCAAACAACTGGTTCCCCCATGTTTCCCCTGATGGAAAGCGGGTGGTGTACCTTACCTTCGGCAGGGATGAGCTGGAACCTCATGAGCATTTGCCGAACATGCGAGTGAGTCTTTCTGTGATGGACAGCAATGGGGAAAATCCCCGGAAGCTGCTGAATTTTTTTGGTGGGCAGGGGTCTATCAACGTGAATTCCTGGGCGCCTGACAGTCGTCGGGTGGCGCTGGTTATTTACAAGCTGGAACACCGTTGATTCGGCTGGCCTTGCTCGGAGAAAAGGGGAGGATCGCCTGTGAGTGGGAGTCAAAGTGAAATGGTGGAAAGACTGCCTGGGGAGCTTCCCGGTCTGCTTCTCCAGTGGTATGACCGCAGCGCGCGTGTGCTGCCCTGGCGGGAGGATCCCGCGCCTTACCGGGTGTGGGTGTCGGAGATCATGCTCCAGCAGACACGAGTGGAAGCGGTAAAACCCTACTATGAACGGTTCCTGCGGGAGCTTCCCACGGTAAAGGCCCTGGCGGAAGCCCCCGAAGAGCAGCTTTTAAAGCTTTGGGAAGGGCTGGGCTATTACAACCGGGTGCGCAACCTGCAAAAGGGGGCGCGGCAGGTGATGGAGCGCTTTGGGGGAGAAGTGCCCCCGTCCTTTGAAGAGCTGCGCAGTCTGGCCGGCGTGGGAGACTACACTGCCGGGGCTATTGCGTCCATCGCTTTTGGGATATCTGTCCCGGCAGTGGACGGCAACGTGTTGCGGGTGGTTTCCCGGCTGACGGCCCGCGCGGACGACATTTCAGACCCGGCGGTGAAAAAGCGGACAGAACGGGAAATCGCTGCCTTGATTCCTAAAGAGCGGGCCGGGGATTTCAACCAGGCCCTCATGGAGCTTGGAGCGCTCATCTGCCTGCCGGGCGGAACGCCGAAATGTGGGGTGTGCCCTTTACGGGAAATCTGCCTGGCCCATGCCAGGGGCATGGAAACATCCCTGCCGGTTAAAGTAGGGAAAAAGGCCAGAAGGGTGGAGGAACGAACCGTGTTTCTCTTGACCTGTCAAGGGCGTTTAGGACTTGCCCGCCGTCCGGGAAAGGGGCTTTTGGCGGGCATGTGGGAGCTGCCCGGCCTGCCGGGGAAGCTGGATCGGAACCAGGCGGATCAGGAGGTCAAGGCTTGGGGCGCGGAAGCGCTTGCCTGGGAAAGACTGGCGGACGCCAAGCATATTTTTACCCATGTGGAATGGCGCATGGCCTGCTGGGCGGTGGAGCTTTCCAGTGCTGCGCCGCTGTTTTCCTGGGTAAGCCTGGGGGAATTGAAACGGGAAGTGGCCCTGCCGTCGGCCTTTCGTGCCTGGTTCCCGGAGATCCGCCGGAGGGTAAAATAAGGTTCCAGAGTTCTAAAAAATTTTCCAAAACCCAGGGAAACCCATTGTCAAAATCGCCGGTTCGTGGTATCATTAACCTGATTTTGATAAAATGCGGTAGAATGGTGTTTTTTCAGAATCCGAAGGCGGCGCGGCCTTTTGCAGGCGCTGCCGGGGTCTATATGTACCAGTTTTTCTTTTTCATAATTCCACAGGGAAGGGAGGTCGAGATCAATGAATGAACCCAGTATGCTCCAGGTAGTCCTGATGGGTCTGATCACGGTGTTTGTGGTGCTCATCTGCCTGATCGTCATCATCAAGCTGTTGGGCATGGCCATGGAGAAATTTGTGGGAAAAGCTGCGGCCCAGGCAGTCCCTGCACCTGCCGCACCTGCCGCCCCCGCTGTGCCCATGGCACAAAAGGGCAATCAGCAGATGGTGGCCGCCATTGCTGCCGCCATTGCCGAGGAAATGGGCGAAAACGTAGAGCACATCCGTATCTGTTCCATTCGCCGGCTATAATGCGCCGCTCCCTGACCGATTGAGACAAAATCAATATTTATGAGAAACGAGGGTTATTTAAGATGAGAAAGTACAATGTGAATGTAAACGGCACCGCTTATGAAGTCACTGTAGAAGAAGTAAAGGGCGGCGCGGCCCCCGCACCTGCAGCGGCCCCCGCCGCTCCCGCTCAGGCTTCTGCCCCGGCCCCCGCTCCCGCCGGCGCCGGCGAGCAGATTACTTCCCCCATGCCCGGCACCATCCTGGATGTAAAGGTAGCCGCCGGTCAGGCTGTTAAATCCGGTGATGTGCTGATGGTGCTGGAAGCCATGAAGATGGAAAATGAGATCATGGCGCCCCATGACGGCACTGTCACCGCCGTTTCCGTTTCCAAGGGTGCCACGGTGGAAACCGGTACACTCCTCTGCACCCTGGCCTAACGCCCGGACTGCAAATCTATTAAAAAGGAGTGTAATCAATGGACGCAATTATAAGCTTTCTGCAGAGCACAGGCTTCGCGGCCATCGGGCAGGATCCTTTGTGCCTGGTGATGATCGTGGTATCCTGCGTGCTGTTGTACCTTGCTATCGTTAAGAAATTCGAGCCCTTGCTGCTGCTGCCTATCGCCTTTGGCATGCTGCTGACAAACCTGCCCGGTGCAGGCATGTACCATGCGGAGTATTTTGCCAACGGCGTGATCAATTGGGCCGAACTTGGCACCGGTCACGGCGGGCTTCTCGATTACCTGTACCTGGGCGTGAAACTGGGAATCTATCCCTGCCTGATCTTTATCGGTGTGGGTGCGGGCACTGACTTTGCCCCTCTTATTGCCAATCCTAAGACCCTGCTCCTGGGTGCAGCCGCCCAGGTGGGTATCTTTATCACCTTTGTGGGTGCGCAGCTGCTGGGCTTTACCGGCGCCGAGGCCGGTTCCATCGGTATCATCGGCGGCGCGGATGGCCCCACCGCTATCTATACCACCTCGCAGCTTGCCCCGCACCTGCTTGGCCCCATTGCTGTGGCTGCCTATTCGTACATGGCGCTGGTGCCGGTGATCCAGCCTCCCATTATGAAGCTGCTCACCACCCCCGAAGAGCGCAAGATCAAAATGAAGCAGCTCCGTCCTGTTTCCAAGACGGAAAAGATCTTGTTCCCCATTATCGTCACGATCTTTGTCAGCTTTATGCTGCCCTCCGCCGCCCCACTGGTGGGCTGCCTGATGCTGGGTAACCTGATGCGTGAGTGCGGTGTGGTGGAACGCCTGAACAAGACCGTTCAAAACGAGCTGATGAACATTGTCACCATTTTCCTGGGTATTTCCGTAGGCGCTACCGCTACCGCCGCCAATTTCCTGAACTGGGACACCCTGAAGATTCTGGCTATGGGCGTGATCGCCTTTGCTTTGGGTACTGCCGGCGGCGTTCTGCTGGCCAAGCTGATGAACGTGTTTGCCAAGGAAAAGGTCAATCCGTTGATTGGTTCCGCGGGCGTTTCCGCCGTGCCTATGGCAGCCCGTGTGTCTCAGGTGGTGGGCCAGAAAGAGGACCCCTCCAACTTCCTGCTGATGCACGCGATGGGCCCCAATGTGGCCGGCGTAATCGGTTCCGCTGTGGCGGCAGGCGTACTGCTCGCACTGTTTGGTTAATGGAGGTGTAAATCATGGCGAAAAATCCCTTGAAGATTACAGATACCATCCTGCGTGATGCCCACCAGTCCCAGGCGGCCACCCGCATGAAGCTGGAGGATATGGTTCCCGCGCTGCCCCTTTTAGACAGCATCGGCTACTGGTCCTTGGAATGCTGGGGCGGTGCCACCTTTGATGTATGCATGCGCTTTTTAAACGAGGACCCCTGGGAGCGCCTGCGCACCCTAAAAAAGGGCCTGCCGAACACCAAGCTGCAAATGCTGCTCCGCGGCCAAAATCTGCTGGGATACAGGCATTATGCGGACGATGTAGTAGAGGCGTTCTGCAAGAAATCCATTGAAAACGGCATTGATATCGTTCGTATTTTTGATGCGCTCAATGATCCCCGCAATGTGGAAGCCGCTGTGAAGTATGTAAAAGAGTATGGCGGCATGGCGGAAGTAGCGATTAGTTATACAAAAAGTCCTGTGCACAATGAGGATTACTTTGTAAAGCTTGCCATGCAGCTGGAAAAGATGGGTGCCGACACCATTTGTATCAAGGATATGGCAAACCTGCTGCTGCCCTACGACGCCTATTCCCTGGTAAAAAAGCTGAAGGAAAATGTGAGCGTTCCCATTCATCTGCACACCCACAACACCACCGGTACCGGCGATATGACCAACCTGATGGCCGCCCAGGCCGGCGTGGATATTGTGGACTGCGCATTAAGTCCCCTGGCAAACGGCACGTCCCAACCCGCCACGGAATCCTTGGTGGCTACCCTGCAGGGTACCAGCCGGGATACCGGCTTGGATCTGAACAAGCTTTCCGAAGCCGCCGTCCATTTCCGGGGTGTGGCGGAGAAGCTGGAAGTCAACCCGAAGGTTTTAAAGGTGGATACCAATACCCTTTTGTACCAGGTGCCCGGCGGTATGCTTTCCAACTTGATTTCCCAACTGAAGCAGGCCAATGCCGAAGACAAATATTACGATGTGCTGGCGGAAGTGCCCCGTGTCCGTGAGGACTTTGGTTTCCCGCCCTTGGTGACCCCCACCAGCCAGATTGTCGGTTCCCAGGCTGTGCTGAACGTGCTGTCCGGCGAACGGTATAAGATGGTTCCGAAGGAGTCCAAGGGACTGCTTCGCGGCGAGTACGGCGAGCTGCCCGGCAAGGTCAACGAGGAAGTGCGGAAAAAGGCCATCGGCGACGCCGAGGTCATCACCTGCCGACCTGCCGACCTGTTGGAGCCGGAGATGGAAAAGCTCCGGGCCGAGTGCAAGGAGAAGGGAATCGGCCACTGTGAAGAGGACGTGCTGAGTTACGCCCTGTTTCCCCAGGTGGCGCAAAAGTTTTTGGAGTGGCGCGACGGTCCCCATACGGAAACGCCCGTTCCCGCCGTTTCTAAGGTGGACAGCGATGCTCCCCGCACCCTGATCGTGGAAGATATGACCAACGGGATTTTTTAAGTCCTTTGTTTTGACTGTTGAAAAAGCGATTTAACCTAAAAGCGGCACGGCGCAAAACGCCATACCGCTTTTTTGCGTCACACCACTTTTTTAGACCATACTTTACTAATTTTTTTAGAAACAAGCAGGAATTTTTAAAAATAAATTGACAAAGCCTACAAATCATAATATTCTTAAATAAATAAATTTTCTTTCATTTCTGAAAGCCGCCCCATAAGAACCGCAAGCGGGCCAGAGCGATTCATCCGCAAGAATGACGAGACGTATGTCCATTACACCTGTACCACTGAAAGGAGAAATCGCTATGAAAGCAATTAAAAACCGTAAATGGATTTTTGCCATCATTGGCATAGTACTGGTAATGGCCATTCCGCTGTTTGTGTGGCAGGGAACGCGGGCGTCCGTGCGGAATTCCGTTTCCAATAAGTTGGCTATCCTTCCGGAGGGGACGAAAACCTCCCTCCAGGAGGGCGTGATCAGTGGGTATAGCTTTTCCGAGCTTTCCACCCGCTCGTCGCTGATCGTATACGGGAAGGTAACGGATATTTCTTCCCCGGTGATTTTGCATGACGCTTTTGACGGCGTCAGCGTGTACACCGATCTGGTGGTGGAGCCGGAAACCGTTTTGCGGGGCAATGCCGACGGTCCTGTGACCGTGCGGCTGTCTGGCGGGCTTTCCAATGGGGTCTATTGGGATTATGCCGAAGTTCCCGAGATGTTTTTGAACGAGCGGTATCTGCTGTATCTCTATCAGCCCGGCATGGGGAACGGGTTGTATGAAGAGGGCGATTTTTACTATTTGACCGGAATGTACCAAGGAGCCTTTTCCGTGGCGGCGGGCAGTGAAAAGGGAAAAGCGGATTCTCTGGGCCTTGCGAAATCGAAAGATGATGTGGTTTTTGTAAATACGATGGCGGATGCGGACAGCCTTACCGCAGTCGCTTCATTGGAGCAGATGGAGGACACCCAGCCCCGGGACGCGGTTTTGTCTTTGAATACCCTGGAAGATCTTTATCCCAGCTTTAACAGCAAAAATCCCATTGACCCCGATCTTTACCGCAACGAGGTGATCGACGCGTATAATTCTAACCTTAAATCGGGGTTTATTACCCAGGAATACTACGAGGAACTTATGGCAAGCTTGGACAAATACGCGACAGTCATTACCGAAGAGGAACAAGAGGAGTTGGCTCAGGCGCAAAACGCGGAAAAGCAGGAGCTTCTCAGACAGGTTCGCGGGCAGTAAGCCTGCGGCAGCATAGAAGCAGCCCGCCCTGGAGGATTTCAGAGCGGGCTGCTTCTTGCGCCTTTAGGCGCGGGCCGCGCGTTTGGGAAGGGGTGAACGCTAGAATCAGCCTGGGGTTTCTATGTGCAGACTTTGTAAAGAATTCGCGTTTTTTGATGTTTTGGCTTGAAACTACAAGAGGTATAAACTATAATAAACATGATACTCCGTTTCAAAGATTGGATTGGGACGGATAAAATTAAGGCAAAAGGAGCGATTTCAGGTGCAGGATGCGCCTGGGTCGTATGGTGAAAATAATGCGAAATATTTGGCAGAAGCTTGCCACTGCAGTTTTGGCGGTTTCCCTGGCAGGCGGATCCCTTGGTGCTGTCCCGGCCGCCGCTTCCTCCGCGTCGGCAGAAAGTCAGGCGGTTTCCCCCAGCCCCGCGCAAGAGGATACGGCTTCCCAGACGGTGATTTCCGTTGCTCCTATTGCCGCAGGGTATCTGCATTCCGGCGTGATCCGGGAGGACGGCACCCTGTGGATGGCCGGCGCCAATACCTACGGACAGTTGGGTAACGGTGGGAGTGGCAGTTCGCCTGAAGCTTCCTCCGGTCTGGGAAGCTCCTCCAGCGTTTCTTCAGAGCCTGAAGAAGAGAACTCTTCCGATGAGGAAGAGGGCATATACTCTGATACCTTTGAAAAGGTCATGGACAATGTTCGGGCCGTGTACGCGAAGTACCTTACCACTTTTGCCATCGATGGGGACAATACCCTGTGGGTATGGGGCTGGAATGAGGGGAACCAGTTGGGCCTTAACGATTCGGAAGCCGTGAAGAACAGGCCTCAGTCCCTGTTGGAAAATGTGGTGATGGCCGCTCCCGGGGATTACCATTCCGCCGCAGTGACAGAGGACGGAGGTCTGTGGACCTGGGGCTGGAACGATTCCGGCCAACTGGGGAACGGTACCCAGGAGAATGGGACGGCCCCGCAAAGAGTACTGGAGGATGTGCGCATGGCGGCGGTGGGTATGAAACACACCCTGGCCGTGAAAAATGACGACACTCTGTGGGCCTGCGGAGATAACACCTACGGCCAGCTGGCTGACGGCGGCACCACAACGAACCTGTCCTTTATAAAAATCATGGATGGCGTGAGCAGCGTATCTGCTACGGCGTTCGGCACGTTGATCTTGAAAACCGATGGGACACTTTGGTCCTGCGGCTACAATAACAACGGGGAAATGGGCGACGGCACCTTTGAAGACGTTGGGAAACCGGTACAGATTTTAGAAAATGTAGCCCAGGTATCCGCTGCCCGGTCCACGGCCGCCGCCGTGGGTACCGACGGCACTCTGTATGCCTGGGGGCTGAACGATTACGGCCAATACGGTGGAGATACCAGCGCTTCGCCGATGGAGTTGGACACCGGTGTGTCCTATGTCAACATGGGTGATGTGTTCCTGATGTATTTAAAGGATGTCACCGTTTACGCCTGCGGCAATAACGAACGGGGGCAATTTGGCCTGGGAACCACCGACAATGCCGCCGTGCCCCTGCCGGTGTTTGAAGATGTGGCAATGACTCCAGAGCTTGTTTCCAGCCCTGTTTCCGGGCCGGTAATTTTGGTCGTTGTAATTGCGATTTTGGCCATAGCGCTGTTTGTATTCCTGATCGCCCGCACCTTAAAGGGCGGGCCGGCGGACAAAAAGAAAAAGCCGGTGGTGAAGCCGGAAACATCCCAGAAGGCGGAGGATCCCGAGAAGAAGCTTTCCAAGTTGTCCGACGCGGAGCTTTTACGCATGGCGGAAGCTATGAATGCCGCTGCGGCCGGGAAAGAACCGGAAGAGGATGACAAGGATCGGTAACCGTTCAAGGACAGCTGTTCATACATGATAAAATATCCCGCACAAGGCGATTTACGTCTGCCCTGTGCGGGATATTCCATTTTAAGCTATAGTATGGTTTTTCTTGTTTTCTTGCATGCGACGGCATCCGATGTCGCTGCGTGAGCGTCTGCTCAATCCTGGTTCGGCGGGAGGGGCGGCTCCTTTTCCAGAATCTCCGGTTTACCCACATATTCCATGTGCGGATAGATAAGCTCTAAAAATTCATCAGGGAAATAGGTGTCAAAAAATGTCTGCGCCACGTTGGTGGCGGGAACATGGTTTACCCGCTGGGACTGGCGGTAAACCGCTCCGGCGGACAGGGCCATATCTGCCGCCATCAAAGCCGCCACGCAGGCGGTAAGCGGACGCCCAACCTTCTTGGGAATTTTTTGAATCCACCTGGCCAGCACCGGATACAGATCCTTTACCCACAACAAGCCTAAAACACCCCAAAAGAAGGCGTACATCAAATTGGTGCGCCCGCCCACGTTTAGGGGCGAATCACTGTATTCCCAGGAAACCGTGCCAAACATAGATTGCTGCAGAAAGCTGCAAAGGTATTCAAAAGCCGCGCCAATGACCATGCTGGCAATAAAAATCAGGGAATCCTTCTGGTTGTACATTTTGTAAAGGAACAGAGTGATAGCTACCGCGCCAAAACCGTACACCAGAATAAAGGGGCCGAATACCACACTGACCCGCAGCTCAAAATGGTGGGGAGGGAGCACCAAGGCGTAGACAGTTTCCAGTACGCAACCCACAACGCTGCCGATCATAAAAATCCAAAACAGCTTGGAAAAACACAAGCCAAAGGCGAAGGGGGGATCCTGGCCCTCTTCCAGCTTCCCTTCGTAGACGGCTGCTGCTGCTTCGTCCCGACGGCGCAGGACCTCAGAGGATTTGCGCCGGAATACGTCCACGTTTTCGCGCAGGGCTTCCAGCTGTTCATTGTGCCGCAGGGATTTCAAATCGGGGAAGGCCTTGAGCAAACGGCGGTGCAGTGGATTAGCGTGCAGCACTTCCTCATACTTTGCCCGGAGCCGCTCGGTTTCTTCCTGCCAGTCCTGCTCCAGCTCTTTGCGTTTCCCTTCTGCCGCCATAGTGCTGGCGTACAGGCCTTCTCCCAGCCGGTCGGAGCCGGCTTTTAGTCTGGCGGACACGCGCTCCAGGCTTTTGAGCTTCCTGTTCAAGCCAACAATGGTGACAATGGTGACGGCAAAGTCCGCTAGAGCCAGCGTCAGCATTACAATGAGGATAGCCCAGCCAACGGGCCGGGGAATTTTGGAAACCAGGAGCCGGGAAAAAGGCATGACAGCCCCTACTACCGCCGCACCCGCAAAGGCCCACAAAATGGAAAACTTTAAGCAGATATAGCCGTTTAGGTTGTGCGGCTCATTGGAGTAATCCCACCATTTCTGATGGAATACCTTTTCCAGCAGAAAACCTGCCAGCCATTCCAAAGCTGATCCCAGAATCATGCTGCCGATGAGCAGCGCTGCCAGACTGTGCCCGATGGGGCGCAGGCAAAAATCAATCAGAACCACGCCAAAGCCATAGATGGGGCATAGGGGGCCGTTTAAAAAGCCCCGGTTTACAAACCGCTTTTCCTGGACGGCGGCAAAAACTACTTCGCCGCACCAGCCCAGAAACGCGTAAATGAAAAAGCACCACAGATATGTATACATGACAAATTCCCCATTTCCCTTTTTCCCGTGCAAATGCGATTAGCGTTCGTTGAAAACATCCTTTTGCTATCTTGCGTGTGGCGCTTTGCGCAAGATAGGTTAAGTGCCTTTCGGAAAGTGTTCTCTCTTCTGCCGATTCAGTCGGTTCGCACAAAATGCGCAGAGCGGACGAATGGCGTCTACCGGCGCTTGTTTACCTGTTTGCGCATTGCTTTTTTGCTTTTGTAAGAAAACTTCAGCTCTGACTATTCCCTTTGGATCTGATAGTTTATTGATTTTTCTGGAGTTTGAGCAGCCAAATGACTCTTAATTATTCTATCAAAAATTTTCCGGCTTGTAAACCCTGGAAAACCTCCGGCAGGCGGGTAATGAGATCGGTGGGGAGCAGAGTCCTGGGATCGTATTCCGCAGCGTACAAATCCCCGGCCAGGCCGTGAAGGTAAGCTCCGGCGGCAGCGGCTTCAAAGGCCGGCACGCCCTGGGCGGCCAGGGAAGCGGTCATTCCTGCCAGCACGTCGCCTGAGCCGCCCTTTGCCATCCCCGGGTTGCCGGTGGGATTGACTGCGCATCGCCCGTCCGGCGCAGCAACGACGGTGGCGGCACCCTTTAATACCACTACAGCTCCGGTTTCCCGGGCCTTCATTTGAGCAGCACCCAGCCGATCTCCCTGAATTTCAGAAATGGAATCTCCGCACAGGCGGGCCATTTCCCCAGGATGGGGCGTGAGGATCATAGGAGCCTCGGCTTCTTCCAGCACGCCGGGATGGCGAGCGCAGAAATTCAAGGCGTCCGCGTCTGCCACCAGAGGGATGGTACAGTGGGAAAAGATAGGCGGGCACACGGTTTCCGCCAATTCTCCCAGGCCGCTGCCAACCAGGCAGGCGGTGGCGCTCTCCAGGGCAGCGCAGAGTTTTTCCGCGCTTTCCAGCCGATGGCCCCGCCAGTCCAGCACGGTGAAAACAGCTTCCGGCACCGCCTGTGCTAAAATGGGGTAAATAGTCTCGTCCGCAACGATCCGCAGAAGCCCCACCCCGCAGCGCAGGGAAGCGCGGGCAGCCATGATGCAGGCACCCGCCATGCCAAAGCTGCCGCAGACCAGCAGAAGCTTTCCAAAATCCCCCTTATTGCTTTGCGGGTCAAGTGTCGGCAAAATCTCCAGAGGCAGGCTGGAGCCGGTTTCAAACACCCGGGTTTCAGCAGCGTCCAGCAGGGCCGGGGGCACTCCTACCTGCCGTACCACTGTTTCACCGCAGGCTTCTTTGGCGGGGTAGCAGCAGTGGGCGGGCTTTTTGGCGGTAAAGGCCACCGTGACATGGGCCTGGAAAGCCCCCGGGCTGACCCTGGCGGTATCGCATTCCACGCCGCTGGGTAAGTCTGCAGCCAGCTTCAGACAGTCTGTCCGGTTGGCTAGAGCAAGAAATTCCTTGGCGGTCCCTGTAAGCTCCCCTCGGAAGCTGAAGCCGAACACGCAGTCCAGCAGCAGGTCGGCCTGTGATAGGGCGCGCTCCGCCTTGTCCCTGCTGGTTTCCACGTCCAAGCACTCCACAGTGGAAGGCATAGCTGCAAAGGCGGAACGGGCCAGCTCTGTTTTCGGTTCCCCTCGAATTAAAAGCACAATACATGCCGCGCCCCTCTCCGCCAGACGGGCAGCGCAGACAAACCCGTCCCCGCCGTTGTTACCCGTGCCGCAGAGGAAAACAGCCCGTTTCCCGGAAATGGGGCGGATGCGGCTTTCCGCTTCTTCGGCCAGTGCGGTCCCTGCCCGGTCCATCAGCCGGGAAAGGGGCACCCCGGCACGCACGGCGGCCGCCTCCAACCGCTGCATTTCTTCCCTGCAAAATAATTTCATGGGGATTCTCCTTTCTGGGCGGCTGCCGTATTGACAAACCGCCTTAATCTGATTAAAATAATACCAGCAAATGATCTTCGGGGCAAGGTGTAATTCCTGACCGGCAGAAAAAGTCTGCGAACGCGGCACGGCAGTTCCGTTTCGCGCCGAACCGGTGAAATTCCGGTACCGACGGTACAGTCCGGATGAAAGAAGACAGGTGCGGCATCCTCCCCTTAAGGGTCTTTCCCGCCCATTCCCCGAAGCCTTCCGCTTCGGGATTTTTCTTTTCCAAAAGGTCTTTTGCTGGGGAAACGCCGGCTTGATCAGCGTTTCCTCGCGCGACGGAAATTTTTAAGAAGGGCTGATGTAACAATGGGAAAAAAAGCGGCTGGAAAGAAGATCGTCAATGTGCGGACGCTGGCCGTTACCGCAATTATGGGCGCGGTGGCCACGGTGCTGATGTTTCTAAGCTTCAGCGTGCCGATGATGCCCCCCTTTATCAAGCTGGATTTCTCCGAGCTTCCGGCGCTGATCGCAGCATTCGCGCTGGGGCCGGCATCCGGCGTAGCGGTGTGCTTTTTAAAAAACTTGGTCAACCTGGCCGCCACCTCCACCGCCGGGGCGGGGGAGCTGTGCAACTTCCTGATGGGCGTTACCCTGGTGCTTCCCGCAGGCTTGATCTATAAAATGCGGAAGAACCTGAAAGGCGCGGTGACCGCTTCCCTGGTCGGTGCGGTGGCGATGGCGGTATTGAGCTTGCCTATCAATTATTTTATCAGCTACCCGGCCTACGCAATGTTTTACGGAATGACCACCCCTGTTGTTCTGGACCTGTACCGGGCGCTGAACCCCAATGTGGAGAACCTGTTCCAGGCCCTGTTGTGGTTCAACGTGCCCTTCACCCTGGTGAAAGGCCTGCTGGACGCGGTTTTGACGTTCCTGGTCTACAAAAAGCTGTCGCCCATTCTAAAAGGGAATGGCTAGCCTGCCGGCACGTTGACATTTCTTCAAATCCGTGGTATCCTCAACTTAATTCATCAGTTGGCTGAATGCAGTGGAAGGTCTGATAAGTTTTTTATGAAAAAAAGGAGCTGCGGAAAAGCTATGAGCAAGATTGCGGTAGTTACGGATACCAACAGTGGCATTACGACGGCGGAAGCGGAAAAAATCGGTGTTTCCCTGATTCCTATGCCTTTCATGGTCAATGGGGAGGAATATTTCGAGGGTATTTCCTGTACCTACGAGCATTTTTTTGAAATGCTGAACAACGGTGCGGACGTTTCTACCTCCCAGCCGTCCGCTTACTCTATTACTTCTGTGTGGGACAATTTGTTGAAAACGTATGACGGTGTGGTGTACCTCCCCATGTCCTCGGCGCTCAGCGGATCCTGCCAGGCGGCGAGGGCTCTTGCCAGGGAATATGAGGGCAGGGTCTATGTGGTGGACAATAAGCGCATTTCCATCACTCTGCGGCAGTCCGTGTTGGACGCTGTCAAACTGGCAAGGCAGGGGCTGGAGCTGAACGAGATCGGCAAAAAATTAGAAGAAGCCGGGCTGGATTGCAGTATTTATCTTGCAGTGAACACCCTGGAGCTTTTGAAAAAGAGCGGACGGGTCACCGCGGCGGGAGCCGCTATTGCCACCGTGCTGGGGTTGAAACCTGTTTTGCAGATACAGGGGGAAAAGCTGGACGCCTTTGCAAAGGCGCGGGGCATGAAAGCGGCTGAAAATGTGATGTTCAACGCCATCGAAAAGGATTTGAAGACCCGGTTTGCCGGGCGGGATATAAGGGTCGTCGCGGCCTATTCCGGCGATGAGGAAAACGGCCGGGAGTGGCTGAATCTGGTCAGAAAACACTTCAGTGACCGGCAAATTGAAATTTACCGCCTTCCCATCAGCATTTGCTGCCATGTTGGCGGCGGTGTCCGGGCAATGGGGTGCATCCCTGTGTTGTAAAAGACGGCTTGCCGCCGTCCTTAAATTGTGAAGTGTCCGAAACAGCGGCCTTTGCTAAGCAAACGGAAAACTCTGTGTGTTTGAGAAATCATTCACATAGAGTTTTTTTAGTTTCTATTTTAATCCCACTCAGTCGGCGGCCGCTGGCAGTTTCGTGATAAAGAACCACCGGCGAAAAATACGCGTAAAAAGTTGTTCTTTAAAGGGCAACTTTTTTGAATTTTGTCCGGCGGGATGAAGGAGGTGAAAAGGTGGACAGTGCAATCATTGTGGCGCTTCTGTCGCTGATTGGGACGTTGACCGGGTCGCTCTTAGGTGTGCTTGGCAGCGCTAAAGCTACGAGCGTCAGGATAGCGCAGTTGGAAAAGAAAGTGGACAAGCACAACCAGGTGGTGGAGCGCACCTACAAGCTGGAAGGCGAAATGCTGGAAGTCCAGCACGACATTCGGGATTTGAAATCAAAATAAGGAGGGATCGTCGTGAACAGGCAGAAAGAAAAAGTGACAATACCAACTATCATCCGCACAGCGTGCCTGATGCTGGCCCTTGTGAACCAGGGCCTTTCAATCGCGGGGTGTTCGCCCTTGCCGATCGAGGACGAAGCCGTCGGCCAAATCGTTTCCCTGGCGGCCACGGTTATCGCGTCTCTGGCGGCCTGGTGGAAGAACAACAGCTTCACCCGGAAGGCCATCCAGGCAGACAGGACTTTTAAGGAGGGGTAATTATGGTTCCTGTCAAGGAAAAGCTTTGCTCGCAGAGCAGGTACAGCATCAAGTGTCCGTATACCCGGACGCCCAGCCGGATTGTGGTACACAACACGGCTAACGATGCCCCGGCGGAAAACGAAACCAGTTATATGCTGAACAACGACAAAGAGGTTTCCTACCATGTGGCAGTGGATGACAAGGAGATTATCCAGGTTATTCCTTTTGACCGCAACGCTTGGGCCAGCGGCGACGGCCACGGCAAGGGGAATATGGAGGGAATCCACATTGAGATCTGTTATTCACTTTCTGGCGGCTCCCGGTTTGAGAAAGCGGAGCGAAACGCAGCTGAATACATTGCCGATCTGCTGAAAAAGTATGGCTGGGGCATGGGGCAGGTGACAAAGCACCAGGACTACGACGGCAAATACTGTCCCCACCGTACCCTGGACCTAGGCTGGGGGCGTTTTTTGAAAATGGTGGAAAAATTTTTAAAGGTAGGTGATAGCATGACAGAAGCGGAAATTTTGAAAATCATTGAAAAGCACGAGCAGGAGCAGGCTAAGAAAGCAGCCAGCGAGTGGGCCGATCACGCTATCGGGTACTGCAAAGAAAATGGCCTGATGGTTGGAGATGCGGAAGGCTTCCGCGCCCAGTCAAATGTTACACGTCAGGAAATGGCTATGGTGGTGTACAATCTCATGGGCGGCGGGAACCCGCCCAATGGCTATGCCGTGGAAGCGTGGGAAAAAGCTGTCGCCGCCGGCGTTCTGACCGACACTGCTCCCCGCGAACCCTTGACCCGTGAGCAGTTCGCCATGGTGCTGGACAAGCTAGGGCTGCTCCCTCCATCTGATATAGCCTGAAATTGCCCGCGATTCCGGTTGTCCACAAAATTGTTGCAAACTTAAAATAGCCTATGTTATAATGGGCGAAATTATACAAATTGAGATTCCAGGAGATGAGTAGTCATGAATGCCCTAGTAATGAATTGCAGTCCCGTGAGGAATGGCGCAACCGCCGAAATAGTGCGCATCGTTTCGGAGTGTTTGAAGAGAAAGTATGAGGTTAAAGCGGTTTGCATCGATGACTTTTTCATTCGTTACTGTAAAGGGTGCAGAAGCTGCCATAGTACGGCAAGGTGTGTTCAGCAGGATGATGTTGAAATGATACTAAAACTATATGAGTGGGCAGATGTTATAGTGAGCGTGGCGCCGTCCTATTGGGCGGATATTCCGGGCCAATTTAAGGTCTTTATAGACAGATGTACACCCTGGAGCAATACGCATGAACCGCACGCAGCCATCAGCCGGGAGAAAAGAGGATATTCCATCGCATTGAGAACAGGGCCTGGCATGAAAGAATGTGATCGAATCATCGAAAGCATAGAGCATTTCTATGGGCATTTGGAAATTGCCCGCTGTGGGCATTTAGGATTATGTTCAGTAGAGTATAAGGAAGCGGTTGCAGAACGAAAAAATGAAATCGTAGAATTTTGCAGCGAAATTTAACAGCTTTATAAGCGGAAAACACCCTCTGTTGAGACTTTCTCTCGGCAGAGGGTGTTTTCACGCTCGGGGTATCAAAATAGCAGCTTAA
>CAYSQF010000029.1:0-20934 GCA_964433105.1 uncultured Acutalibacter sp. | reverse complement strand
AGGTCACGCAGCTTACCGAGCTAACGCCGGAGATTGTCCACGAATTTGTGGAGAAAATCGTTGTCCACAAGCCGGAGAAGGTAGATGGCAAACGGCACCAGGAAGTGGCGCAGCCCCTTTCAGGACTGCACCACCTCTTACATAAAATACTTCCTTTAGACCACGCAGGGAATGATCCGGCAGGGCGTTTTTTTGATAAGGCAGGTTAAAAATTGAATTCATCGGGCGGCAGCTCCAACTTCAGCTTTTCGCAAAAACGCATCAGAATATACGCCATCTGCCCCCGGTCAGCTCCGGTGTCTGGAGAAAGGGTATCGGGATCGGTGCCATTGATCAACCCGCAGGCGTTTGCCCAGCTCATGGCTTCGGCAGCATAGTCGCTGACTTGGCCGGCATCCTTGTAGCTTGTCAGGTCTGCCCGGGAAGAAACGATCCCGCCCCGGTAGCGGCAATAGCTATATAAGATTACAGCCAGATCCTGCCGGCTTACGTTTTCATCAGGGCCAAAGGTTCCGTCTCCCCTGCCCCCGGCGATCCCGGTTTCCACGGCCCAATCCACAGCGGTACTGTAGTACTGGTCCTTTCCCACATCGGAAAACGCTTGTGGATCCGCTGCTACGGGTCTGCCGGAAACAGCCCATAAAATGGTAACCACCTGCCCGCGCAGCACAGGGCTTTTAGGTTCAAACGTATCCACCTCGGTACCATTCATTAAGCCGGCCTCTTTAACATACGCAACAGCCGAAGCAAACCAGTCCGTTTCATGGACATCCCGGAAGCCGGCTACTGTGGGCACAGCGGGAACTGAAGGCGCGAATTTAATCACGATAAAAGTAGACGCGTTTCCATCCCACATCTTACCGATATGCAGCCTGCCGGATGCATTTTGCCACACCTTGTCCTCGCTGGGGGTATCGCCCCAAAAAATCATCAAATGATTGTCCTCATCATACCCGCCCCAGGAATCTGTCCAGAAGCGGAGGATCACATCACCTTTTTCGCACTTTCCATCTGCCAGCATGGCCTTTTTCGACTCATAGGCATAGGCAATCAGATTTCCTTGTTCCGCCAAGCTCATATAATTGCTGGCGGAAGAAAGGCCGTCGTAGGGCCTTCCGCTGCCCCAGCGGGTAAACCTGCTGCTGGACTGCATGGTCTTGAGCGCAGCCTGCACATTCAGCCCGCACTTGCGCAAAACATATGCCACAAACCCGGCGCAGTTGGTACCGGGAGCGCCGTTATAGGAGGTGTCGCCCCGGGGGGATTGCCAATCGCCCCCGACAAAAGGCGTGTTCAAGTAATAATCGTCGTACTCATGGGCAGAAAGCTCCTTGACCACCTTTTCCCGGGTCACGCCGTATTTATCCAGGTAATCCGTGCCGCCGGCCAACCTTTTCTGGACCTCGCTGGTGGGGATTCTCTGGGAAAAATGGGTTTCCTGACTATCGCAGCAGGAAGCGCAACCTTCCGCAGCCCGCGCCGGAAATCTGCCGGTCAGGAGCAGCAGGGCCAATACGAAGGACACCGCCTTTTTCATCATCCAAACTCTCTCCTCACTATAAACTGTCAAACAACCACATCAACAGGATTTAGAGTCTTTCCCGCAGTTTCATCCCGTCAATCTTGCGCCGACCTGTTAAAATTGCTTTTTTAAATTGAGCTGCATCTTGTTTCCCTCGTAGCCCAGGGAACGGTAAAAAGCGTGGGCTCCGGTACGGGAAGCGCCGGAAACCAGCCGGACCCCCGCCGCTCCGGAATCCCGTGCCCACTCCTCTGCAGCGGTAAGGAGCATCTTTCCTATGCCCAAACGGCGGCAGTCGGAACGGACAGCAATCCCCATAATGTTTTTCAAATGATCCATATAGAGCACATCGTAATCCACCAGATGGACATAGCCGATCAGTTCCTCACCGGCCTGCGCCACAAGGATTTTGTTTCTGCCGTCGGAAAGCAGACGGTCAAGCTTTTCCTTTGTCTTTTCCGCAGGGTAATCATAGCCCATCGCATCCCGGTTCAACTGGGCAAGGGCTTCATAATCTCCAGGCACAGCGGAGCGAATCTTTACTTCCACAGGAAAACCTCCCATCACACGGTCTCCGTCTTTGTGATTTGAAATCCGTTCTTCAAATAGAGCGCAACGGCATTCCGGTTCCAATCGGCCACGTGAAGCTGTATCGGTTCTATCCCAGCATTTTGCATCCGGGCCACGGCAAACCGCAGTAAAGCTGTTCCGAAGCCTTTTCCCTGAAATTCCTTTGCAACAATCAAATCGTCAATTTCACTGCCATAAATGGCAACGGAACCTACGAGCTTCCCGGAAATTTCCAGGACAAAAATGTCGTTGGCTTTTTCCAGCAGTTTCTCCCTGCTGTCACAGCAATTCACAGGGAACAATTCCAAAGCGGTGCGCATTTCAGCGAAACATGCTTCATAAGTGCGCTTATATTTCTCATAATCCTCATTGGCATAGTTTCTTACCGCTAAATCGGAAGAAACGCGCCCGCCCCGGTATTCCATGGTATGGGCAATAATTTTCATGATCGGCCCAGCGCCCGCTTCACAGTGGCTTCGATATTTTCGGCGGAAAGGCCAAATTCCTTCAAAAGCTCCAAAGCGGGACCGGAATGGCCGAAGGCGTCGTTTACGCCGATTTTGGTCACAGGCGTGGGACAAACCTCGGACAGATAGGAAGCTACCGCTTCTCCCAAGCCGCCGACGACGCTGTGCTCTTCCACCGTGATGATATGACCGGTTTCCTTTGCAGCCTTCAGCACCAGCTCCGTATCTAGGGGTTTAATGGTGTGCATGTCAATGACCCGGGCATTTATCCCGGAGACCTTTAAGGTATCGGCGGCCTTTACGGCCTCCTGCACCATCAGACCGGTGGCGATAATAGCCACATCGTTCCCTTCCCGCAGGGTAATGCCCTTGCCGATCTCGAACCGGTAATCATCCACGGTGTGGGTCACACTTTCCACGGCCAAACGGCCCAGACGGAGGTACACAGGACCTACGTATTCCGCCGCAGCCTTTACGGCAGCCAGCATTTCATAGTGGTCACAGGGATTTAATACTACCATGCCGGGGATGGTTCGCATCAAGGCCAGATCTTCGCAGCACTGGTGGGTGGCGCCATCCTCCCCTACGGAAATGCCGGCATGGGACCCGGCAATCTTCACATTTAAATGGGGATACCCAACGGAGTTTCGGACTTGCTCAAAGGCCCGCCCGGCAGAGAACATGGCAAAAGACGCGGCAAAGGGAATTTTCCCACAGGTGGAAAGGCCGGCGGCGATGCCGATCATATTACATTCCGCAATGCCGCAGTCAATAAACCGGTCGGGATATTTCTTTTGAAAAATACAGGTTTTGGTGGCTTCGGCCAAATCGGCGTCAAGTACCACCACATTGGGGTTTGTCTCCGCTAAGACCGTCAGGGCTTCTCCAAAGCTTTCCCGGGTCGCTTTTTTCACTGCATTCTGCACTTTTTCAGCCATTTTCCAACACCTCCAAAGCCTGGGTTAATTCCCGTTTTGCGGTTTCATACTGCTCCTCATTGGGGGCCTTCCCGTGCCAGCCCACCTGGTTTTCCATAAAGCTGACGCCTTTCCCCTTTACCGTTTCCGCAAGGATGGCAAAGGGCTTTCCCAGGCAGGCACGCGCCGTCTCAAAAGCTTTTTCCAGGCTGTCCAAATCGTTGCCGTCAACGGTAATGGTTTCAAAGCCAAAGGCCTGGAATTTCTTGTCAAAGGGATCAGGGCCGCCCACTTGAGACACCGGACCATCGATCTGCAAGCCGTTGTGATCCACAATCAAGCAGAAATTGTCCAAGTGGTGATGGCCCGCAAACATAGCCGCTTCCCACACTTGGCCCTCCTCGCTTTCTCCGTCTCCCACCAACGTGTAAACGCGGTAATCCTTTTGATCCAGTTTACCCGCCAAAGCCATGCCAACGGCGGCGGAAACCCCCTGTCCCAGCGAGCCGGAACTCATGTCTACGCCGGGGGTGTGCTTCATGTCGGGATGGCCCTGAAGCATAGCCCCGATGTGCCGGAGCTTTTTTAACTCACTTTCCAGGAAATACCCGCGCAGGGCCAGGGCAGCGTACAAACCGGGCGCGCAATGGCCCTTTGAGAGCACAAACCGGTCACGGTCAGGGTCCTTCGGATTTTTGGGATCAACCCGCATTTCCTTAAAATAAAGGTACGCAAAAATATCCGCCGAAGAAAGCGAACCGCCGGGGTGGCCAGACTTGGCGTGAAATACGCCCTCCAGGATCCCCAGCCGGATCTTTGCCGCATCGATTTGAAGAGCTTTTCGTTCTTGTGCGTCCATAGTTAAAACCAATCCTTTCCGCCATGCCTGTTCTGGCACATCCAACGAAAATTGTAGTCCATTTTCAGGAAAAAAGCAACCGTTTTCCGCATATTTGTGTTCGAGCTGCGCCACACTATACAGTGATAAAACCCAAGAGAACGCGCGAAACAGCGCAGGAAAGGAAGAAATCTTCATGAACCTAGAACACAACGGAAGGATCGGTAATCTGCCCGCCAACATCAACATTATGAACCCGGTACCAAACAAAGACGCGAAAAGCATTTCCCGCCTGGTCCGGAAAAATGGAAAAATTTCCGGCTATGAGCTTTCTGACGGCACCGTGCTCACAAAGCATGAGGGCGTGGCGCTGGCAAAGCAGGGCGGCATCCGGGGCGTGGCTATCGCCAGCCGCAACGGAAGCGAATACCTACGTTCCCTGCCAGACGGAGACGAAAGCAACAATCTTGGGGATCTGCCCACAAGAAATTGATGACGGACAGTAGCAAAGGCTTTCGCTCTATGCAGATACTGCACTGGGCGGAAGCCTTTGTTAAGCTGTCAACAAATTTCAGTTTTCACATTTCGTGTATGGATGTCGGTGCAGCGCCTGTACGGCTTTCTGCCTGAAAAATCACAGGACACAGCTTCCAGACGCATCCAGGCCGGATCCGCACAAACCTTGCGGGGAAACTGATTTGACAAACTCCAAGGCAATTATTTTTTTCGCACAAAAGCCTTTTTGGGCATTTTACAGATCGGACAGGTCCAGTCGGCGGGAAGCTCCTCAAACCCGAAATTGGGATCGCTGTACACATATCCGCATACCGAGCAGACAAAGCTCTCACCGCTGTTTTTATCCAGCGCAAGCTCCGGCGGGAGATATGTAGGCGATTTTCGAGAAGCGGTACCGCCCAGCTGCTCAACATAATATTCATAGGTCATGGGAATCCCCGCTGCCTCGTCACTTCCGGCAATGATCTCCGCCACAAACAACACTTGTTCTCCCAGTTCCAGCTTTTCCTTTACATGGCACAAAAACCAACAACAGGTCTTTTCCTTGATTACGGGGACACCTTCAGCCAAAACCTTGTGCCGTACATTCTCCAGCTTATCCGCTTTTCGGCCGGAAACAAAGCCCAAGGCGCCGATGACAGTGGCCGGGGTCTCCCGGGACAGCACCGAGATGGTAAAAACGCCGTTTTTTTCGATGCACTCGCAACTGTAATTGCCTTTATGCAGGCTTACCGCCACAAGAGGGGTTTCCGCCGGGGTGGCCCGGGAAATCTGCATAACGGCGCTGGCAATGCAAGCGCTGGGCCGCTTTCCGTCTTTTACACCAATGGCATACATACCGTAAGAAAGATTCTGTAACACAAGGGGTTTCACTTCTTTTATACCTCCGTCAGAATAATGATCTCTTTTCTATTTTATAAGGCTTCCCCGTCGATTATTCCGACCTGTGCTTCACCTTTTCCCAATAAGCCCGGAAGCTCTGTTCGTTTTTATTGTCCCCATACTGGTAATAGGATGCCCCTAAAAGCACATCCGGCAGATACTGCTGGGGGAGCCAGTGGTTGGGGAAATCGTGGGGATACTGATAAAACTGGCCCTTTTTCTCTACGTCGTCCCCATCGTAATGCCTGTTTTGCAGGTTTCTGGGGACAGCGCCGACCTTCCCGGCCCGGATATCCGCCGCCGCTTTCTCATAGGCAGTATGGGCTGAATTCGACTTGGGCGCTATACTGACCAGCACCACGGCGTCCGCCAAGGGGATGCTGGCTTCGGGCAGACCCACCATCATGGCGGCATCAACTGCGGCCTTCACAATGGGGATGATCTGCGGCCAGGCCAGCCC
This sequence comes from uncultured Acutalibacter sp., assembly GCA_964433105.1. Classification (GTDB taxonomy): domain Bacteria; phylum Bacillota; class Clostridia; order Oscillospirales; family Acutalibacteraceae; genus Acutalibacter. The sequence continues at coordinate 14,762 of CAYSQF010000029.1, read as the reverse complement.
CACATCCTCGCAGGCGCAAATCATCAAACGACGGCAGGCGGAAGGCAGGTCTCCTGCTTCCAGCAGGCGACACAGATAATGCAGGGCAGCATCCGGGTCAGAGCCGCGCATGGATTTCTGAAAGCCCGACAGGATGTCGTAATGCTCGTCTCCGTCTCTGTCGTACCGCAGGGCGCTTTTCTGCGTCAGCTCCACAGCGCTTTCCAGAGTCACGCGAATTACGGGTTCGCCCTCGTCGCAGGCAAGGACGGAAAGCTCTGCGGCGTTCATGGCCTTGCGCACATCCCCTCCGCAAGCAGTGGAAATTTGGCGGCAGACGCCTTCTTCCAAGGCGATCTCCCGGCCCTGCTCGTCCGCAAGGAGCTTAAAAGCGCGGCTGACCGCTTTTTCGATCTCCGTTTGCTCCACGGGCTTGAATTCAAACACTGTGGAACGGCTGAGGATGGCATTGTAAACATAAAAATAAGGATTTTCCGTTGTAGATGCGATCAGGGTAATGCTGCCGTTCTCAATAAACTCCAGCAGGGTCTGCTGTTGTTTCTTATTAAAGTATTGGATCTCATCCAAATACAACAGAATACCATTCATGCTCTCAAAGGTACCCAGGCGGGACACGGCTTCCTTGATATCCGCCGTGGACGCCGTGGTGCCGTTTAGCTTTACCAGCAGGCGGTCTGTATTTTTTGCAATAATGGATGCCACCGTGGTTTTTCCCACGCCGGAAGGTCCATAAAACACCATATTTGGGATCTGCCCCGATTGGATGATCTTCCGCAGGGCTTTTCCAGGGCCTAAAATATGCTGTTGTCCCACCACATCGTCCAAAGAAGAGGGGCGTATCCTATCCGCGAGAGGTGCCGACAAGGGGATCATCCTTTCCCAGAAATTTTAGCCGCACCGCACACCAGTTTGCAGTGCCATTTCAGCAGTATAGGGGATAGCTTTGGCAAATGGTCTCTACTCTGGCACGAAGTTCGGGAATATAACTCTCAAAGTCGTCATCCATTGCCAGGGCAATGCAGGCAGCGATCTGATCCATTTCCGGCTCCTTCAGGCCACGGGTGGTGACCGCCGGGGTCCCCAGACGCACACCGCTGGTGATAAAGGGACTACGCTTCTCACCGGGCACGGTGTTTTTGTTGGCGGTGATGTACACCTCGTCCAGACGGCGCTCCAGTTCCTTGCCGGTCAATTCCGACGCGGACAGATCCACCAGCATCAGGTGATTGTCCGTGCCGCCGGACACCAGACTCACGCCGCGATCCAGCAGGCCCTGGGCCAACGCTTGGGCATTCTTCACCACCTGCTCCCCGTAAGTCTTGAATTCCGGCTTTAAGGCTTCGCCCAGGCATACGGCCTTTCCGGCGATAATGTGCATCAGCGGGCCACCCTGGGTGCCGGGGAAAATGGCCTTGTCAACCTGTTTCGCATATTGCTCCTTACAGAGGATCAGGCCGCCCCGAGGGCCTCGAAGAGTTTTATGCGTAGTGGTGGTGACCACATCGGCATAGGGCACAGGATTTTGATGGCAGCCAGCGGCTACCAGGCCGGCAATATGGGCCATGTCCACCATTAAATATGCGCCGCAGGCATCAGCGATCTCCCGAAATCTCTTGAAATCGATGGCCCTGGGATAAGCGCTGGCCCCGGCTACAATCAGCTTTGGCTTTTCCTTTTCCGCCAATTTCATAAGCTTGTCGTAATCGATGCAGCCCGTTTCCGGATCTACGCCGTAAGGGACGAACCGATACAAGGCTCCGGACATGTTCACCGGGGAGCCATGGCTCAAATGGCCGCCCTCCGCTAGGTTCATCCCCAGCACCGTGTCGCCGGGCTGCAGAAAGGCAAAATAAACAGCGAGATTGGCCTGTGCGCCGGAATGGGGCTGCACATTGGCATGATCTGCGCCAAACAGCCGACAGGCCCGTTCCCGGGCGATGTCCTCCACCTGATCCACATATTGACACCCGCCGTAATACCGCTTGCCGGGATACCCCTCGGCATATTTATTGGTCAGCACACTGCCCATAGCGGCCATAACCGCCGGGGAAACAATGTTTTCCGAAGCAATCAATTCCAAATTTCGGCGCTGGCGGGCAAGCTCCCGCTGCATGGCATCGCCCACATCCGGATCCCGTTCCGCCACAAAGCCGATGGTATCCAGCAAATCATAGAACATATCCTGTCATCTCCCTGTCAAATACAAGATCTTGTTATTATTATACTTGAAAAAAGAAGCGGTGGCAACCAAAAAAGAAAAAATCTCTTTCCTTTTTCTGTCCTTTGATGTAAAATATTGATGATTTTACCAATAGGAAAGGACGAGATCCTATGACCAGAAAAGAATTGGCCCTGCTGGCGGTCGAGGCTCTGAAAAAGGAATATCCCGACGCCATATGCTCCCTGGAATACCAGGACCCCCTGCAGCTTTTGATCTCCACACGGCTTTCCGCCCAATGCACCGATGCCCGGGTCAACATGGTAACGCCCGCCTTGTTTGCCCGCTTTCCAACCCTGGACGCCTTTTGCGAGGGCACAGAGGAAGAGATCGGGGAGTTGATCCGTTCCTGCGGATTTTATAAGATCAAGTCCAAGGACATCCTGGCGGCCTGCCGGATGATCCGGGATGAATTCGGCGGCAGGGTACCGGACACCATCGAAGAACTGACGAGGCTGCCCGGCGTAGGGCGGAAAACCGCCAACTTGGTCGTAGGAGATATCTACGGCAAGCCGGCGGTCGTGACGGACACCCACTGCATCCGCATTGCCGGAAGGCTGGGACTGACCAAAAATACCGTTCCTGTCAAGGTGGAGGATGATCTCAGGGCTGTTCTGCCGCCGGAGGAATCCAACGATTTTTGTCACAGGCTGGTGCTCCACGGCAGGGCTGTATGCACCGCCCGTAAGGCCCTGTGTGAAAACTGCTGCATGGCGGGCTTCTGCAAAAAAGCTGGCGTAGGCCCTAATGGTGTGAAGAAAACACCTAAGCAGGGAAATCCGAAGAGCAAAACTGCTCGGATTCAAGCGTGATTTTTTTCTTGACTTCAAGTGCACTTTAAGGTTTATGCTTATTTCTCGGAAAACTGACTTGACTTATAATAAAAGGAAGGAACCTCAGCAATGGAAAAATCTAAAGTCTATTTCACTGACCTACACGCCGGCTTTGACAACAACCTGCTGCAAAAGCTGGAAAAGCTGATCCGGACCGCCGGGATCGGAAACATCGATTTCAAAAACAAATTTGCCGCCATCAAAATTCACTTTGGTGAGCCGGGAAACCTGGCCTTTTTGCGGCCCAATTACGCCAAGGTAGTGGCCGACGTGGTCAAAGATTTGGGTGGAAGACCCTTCCTCACCGACTGCAACACCCTGTATGTGGGTCGGCGGAAAAACGCCCTGGACCATTTAGACAGCGCCTATGAAAACGGCTTTTCCCCCTTCTCCACCGGCTGCCATGTCATCATTGGCGACGGCTTGAAGGGTACGGACGAAACCTTGGTGCCTATTGACGGGGAATATGTCAAGGAAGCGAAAATCGGCACCGCTGTCATGGACGCGGACATCATCATTTCCCTGACCCACTTTAAGGGCCATGAAGCCGCAGGCTTTGGCGGCTGCTTTAAAAATATCGGCATGGGCTGCGGTTCCCGGGCCGGTAAAATGGAAATGCACAGCGCGGGGAAACCCCATGTGATCACCGAGCGCTGCGTGGGCTGCGGATCCTGCAGGAAGGACTGCGCCCACAACGCTATTACCATCACCGACCGGAAAGCCAGCATCGACCACAGCAAATGTGTGGGCTGCGGACGGTGCATCGGCAGGTGCCCCGTAGATGCGGTGAGCGCCGCCAGCGATGAGGCCAACGACATCTTGAACTGCAAGATCGCTGAATACACCTGGGCCGTGATTAAGGATAAGCCCAGCTTTCACATCAGTCTGGTGGTGGATGTCTCCCCCTACTGCGACTGTCACAGCGAAAACGATATTCCCATCGTACCGGATGTGGGAATGTTCGCATCCTTCGACCCGGTGGCGCTGGATCAGGCCTGCGTAGACGCGGTCAACGCCCAGCCAACGGTGCCCGGTTCCATCATGGACCATCGGGAACACACCCATCACGACCATTTTACCGACACCCACCCCGACACCAACTGGGAGTCCTGTCTGGAGCACGCTGTCAAGCTCGGCATGGGCAGCCGGGAATATGAGCTGATTAAAGTCTAAAGCAGGAACAGATTCTAAAGCTGGAGGGTCCCCCACGCCGTGTGAAAATCGCAGGAATGGGGGGCCCGTTTTTAAATTTTTGATTTCAACCGACACCAACTGTGATCGTGCGGCACAAAAAGGAAATTTGACTCGTCTAATGTTTAAAGAAAAGGGCGGGGCTGTCACAAAACTGTAACAATTGCCGTCACAAAACTGTCACAATTCCCTGATAAAATAAAAGCAAGGCAGAGGGGCAAATGTTTACAAGATTCCCAAGGCTTCCTTAGCAAGCCGGTCTGCCTCATCGTTCCAGTAGTCCCCGGAATGGCCCTGGACTTCCACAAAACTGAGCTTGATCCGCTCTCTGGCTTTCCGGCAAAAAGTGGCGTAGGCCTGAGTACCGGGGCGGTTCGTTTTCCATTCGCCCATCGCCCATTTCCCGACGCCCCGATAATCGTGATAGATTTCCAGGGCAGGAATGTTGTGTTCCAAGCAGTAGCGGATCACCAGCACAGAACCCATGATCTCCCCCGCAACATTGTGCATTTCCGCCAGGGATGGGTCATCATTCTTTTGTGAAAAGTCTATCCGCTGGTGATTGTAAAACAGCACTGCCCCGCAGGAAAATTCCCGGGTACCCGCGTGATAGCTGCCGTCTACGTAGGCAACGGCGGCGCCGTCTTTCCAGGGCGGCTCGGGCGCGGGCCGCTCCGGCGTCGGAGATTTCCGCTTTCGCGCTTTTCCGGGTGACGGCAGGGCTTTCCCGTTTAAAAAGGCTTCCGCTTCTTCCAAAGTGGCAAACCCTTTGTAGCGCACATTTGGAACGCCTTCCGTCTGCGCTTTGCAGTCCTCCCAGGAAAAATAGATGCCGCTTACCCCGTCTTTCCCGTTTTTCACCGCGTAATATTTTTTGGCCATGTCGTCCTCCTATCACCACATTTCGGGCAAACCATATCATAATAGTACGTGATTCATTATATGTCTGCCAGAACGAGAAAGCAAGGATTTTTCTATGTTTTTTCTCTGTCAAAAATCGTTGCCAGAAATCTAAATCCCGCGTGATAGTGCGGCGTGCCGATTGAACAAATCTTCCCGAGGTCTGTCTTTCCGTGTGTAAACTGCTTTGCAGGAGGAGTCCCATGTCTATTTTCAAGAAAAAATTATCCTTTTTCCTGTGGGCAGTACTGTTGGCGCTTTCCCTTGCCGCCTGTGGCGAAGCAATAACTGATTCGATGTCCTCGCAGACTGTCAGCCAATTTTCCCAAGGAGGACTGCCCGCCAATTCTGCCGCCAACAGCGCTGTGGCCAACGCCGAGGATCCCGAACTGAGCGCCGGCTCTTCCGATGGCACAGAATCCAAAACTGTCAAAACGCAGTTTACGGCCCAAGTCGGGATCACTACATTCCTATACGAACAGCCGAATGTGGACACTCCTCTTGTCCCGGTGGAAAGCAACCAAACTCTTACGGTCTCCCCTACCGACGACCCGATGTGGTATGCCACGGTTCTGCAGGACGGCACTGAGGGATATCTCTACGGTGAATGCCTGTTCCGCGCCACCGGGGACGGCAGTGTTGCCAGCGTTTCACTGTTTGCATCTTATGCCGCGGGAACCTTTGCGGCCCTGCAGGAGGAGTTCCCGGAAGGGAAATACTGGAACCATATGGATCGGGACGACGTTCCCTACGGTGCCGAAACGCCCTATTCCGTCACGGATATCCCCTGTGACAATTATGAAAATGGGGAGTATTATTGCAATTTCTATAACGGAAAAACCGCTGAGCTTTTCCCATATGACACTCTGTGTCAGTGCCTGGGGTTCGCCAGTTTTTTGAGCGACCAGGTTTTCGGCTATGATGCGCCCCTGCATGTGTTCTACGACACCGATCTGCTCCGGGTCGGCGATCATATCCGGCTGGACGAATGGGAGCATTCCTTAACGGTGGTGGCCCTTTCAGACGAGGGTGTTACGGTAGGAGAAGTAAACGCGAATTACAGTGACTGTCAGATTTCCTGGAGCCGGGTGCTTTCCTGGTATGAACTGGAAGAACTGGAATGGGACTCCGAGTACATATCCCGCTATCCCATGCGTCCCAACGGCGAAGGCGGCTTTACCCAATGGGACAGCAGCACCGGCAACGGGTGGGACGAATAAGCACATTTCTTAATGTTACAGCCCGCGGCCGGTGCCGTGGGCTTTTCCATATCTTGTGGCACGAATTTTTTTGGGGAAAGTGAAAAAATTTGAAATTTCTGTTGATATATAGTGATAGATGCGTTATAATGATACAGTATATTGATATTCGGGTTATCCGTCCGCGATTTTCGAAAAACACAAGATACACTGGATATAGATAAGGAGCGTCCCTTCCTATGAAAAATAAGAAGAAGCCGTTGATCATTGCTCTCATCTGCGTTGCTGTTTTGGCGGTAGCTGCAGCGGGAGTTTGGTTTTTTTGGCTAAAGGATTATCTGGCGGCATCCAGCGCTCCGCCTGTTTACGTCAATTCCGTATCGTCCATCGTTGGATTGGACACCGGCGCCAATCCCCGGTATTCCGGGATCGTAGAGCCGCAGCAGACCTATAAGATCAATAAGGATGAAAGCAAAACGGTGGCCGAGGTCTTGGTAGAACCTGGGGATGAAGTGCAGGTGGGCGATGTTTTATTCCGCTATGACACCCAGGAAATGCAGGCAAGCCTTACTCAGGCGGAGATTGACCAGCAGAGCATTGCCAATATTATCAGCACGCTCCAGCGGCAGCTCACCACGGCACAGACAGAAAAGAAAAACGCCGATAATGACGAACAGGCCGCCTATACCATTCAGATCCAGGATCTGGAGATCCAGATTAAGCAGCAGCAATACCAGGCCAGCCTGAAAAAGGATGAGATCGACAAGCTGCGGGAAGCTATGAACAATACCGATGTGATTTCCGAAGTGGATGGTGTGGTAAAAGAGGTCAACGACGGCTCCAATTCGCAAACGGATACGTCCCAGTCCTGTTTTATCAGCATTCTTTCCTCCGGGGAATACCGAATCAGGGGGAGCGTTTCGGAGCTGAACTACGCTTCCATTTCTGTGGGACAGGCAGTCACTGTCCACAGCCGCCTGGATGCGGAACAGGTGTGGAACGGTACGATAGATTCCATTGATCAGGAAGCCGCGCCCGACCAGAACGTCAATTATTATTACGGCATGGACAGCGGCGAGAAAAGCTCTACCTACTATTTCTATGTAAAGCTTGACAGTCTGGAAGGGCTGATCCTCGGCCAGCATGTGTACATAGAGCCGGATCTCGGGGAAGCTGCCCAAAAAGAGGGGCTGTGGCTTCCAGCCATGTATGTCGCCCACGATGACAGCGGCAGCTTTGTTTGGGCCAAAGACGACCGGGACAAGCTGGAAAAGCGCATGATCACCCTGGGAGAATACGATTCGGAAAGCGACCTGTACGAGATCAAAACCGGCTTGGCGCGCACCGATTCCATCGCCTATCCCAGCGACAGTCTGATGCCCGGCATGTCGACCACGACGGACGCAGCCCTGCAGGACTTCTCCGGAAGCGATGCGGGATCAATGGAAGGCCTCGACAGCGACGGTATGACGGAACCCGCCGTCCCGACGGAAGATCTGGAAGGCGCCGCCGACAACCCCAACAGTTACAGTGCTGCTTCCAATTGGGAAGAAGTCGCTTCCGGCGGGGAGGGCTATGCGGAATGATATTAGAGCTTCGCAATATCTGCAAAACTTATGACCAGGGGAAATTGGAAGTTCCCGCGTTAAATAATGTGTCCCTTTCTGTGGATGAAGGGGAATATCTGGCCATTATGGGGCCTTCCGGCTCTGGAAAGACCACTTTGATGAATATTATCGGCTGCCTGGACACTCCCACTTCCGGTGAGTATTTGCTGGAAGGAGAAAATCTGTCCGAGCAGAGCGACGTTAAGCTGTCCCAGGTGCGCCTGCGCAGCATTGGTTTTGTCTTTCAAAGTTTTTACCTGCTTCCCAGGCAGTCCGCGGTGGAAAACGTGGCGCTGCCGCTTTTGTATGCGGGTGTGCGCCGCAGGGAACGCATAGAAACCGCCAAAGCCGCGCTGGAGCGGGTTGGGCTGGGTGATCGGATGAATTTTAAACCCACGCAGCTTTCCGGCGGCCAGTGCCAGAGGGTGGCTATTGCCCGTGCCATTGTAAACAACCCCAAGCTTCTGCTGGCGGATGAGCCTACCGGTGCTCTGGATACAAAATCCGGTGAGCAGGTGATGGAAATATTTAATAAGCTCAACGAGGAAGGCGTCACCATCGTGATGATTACCCATGAGCCGGAAATTGCCGCGCATGCAGGAAGGGTTCTGCATATCCGCGACGGACGCCTGATTGACGCCCAGAGGAACTTCCTTGTCCCCGATAACCGGAAAACGGCGGCACCCGCAGACCTAATCTCGCCCCAGAACTTTCTGGCCGGCGCGAGACCTGCCCCAAAAACGGTGGTCCCGGTAAATCTGACTGGGCTTTTTACCCCACCGGAACACCAACCCACGCCGGAAACCGACAGCCGGACAGCGGAAGAGCTGTTTGCGGATTTTGCTCCTTCTGTCAATCCGGAGCAGCCGGAAATCCGACCGCAGAGCAGCACGCTTTCGGAAGCTCAGCCCCTTGATATCGAAGATCTTACTCTGGAGATTCAAAATGGGTCAGACGAACCGCCGAAACGTGTTCTTCCAGCCGAGCCGCTGGAGGTGCGGAAAAATGTTCCTTCCCAGGTTGAAGCGCCCATAAAAATCGAAGCGCTGAATTTGGATGTACAAAAAGAAAAACCATTAGAATCTGTTTCCTTTGCCGCCGAGCAAGCTTCTGTGCCTGCTGACATTTCGGAAACAGCGGCTGAAAAAGAAATCTTGGAAATTGAGTCTCTGGACTTGGCTATACAGAGTGATACGCCCGCAGAGCCGCCCGCCGATGAAATGGCGCCGGAGGGAAAAGATGTTGAGCATGCTCCCGCTTTTGATCCCGGCCTTGCCGAAAAGGGCTTAGAACCGAGGCAGATAGAAGAAGCGCTGGATATCGAAGCCATTGATATTGAAGGCATTGACCCTGCCGGTTCTTCCCTGGATGCGGAAATTTCCGAACTGCTGGCCCAGGGAGAAAACGCGCCTACCGATTCCGGGGAGCGTTTCCTGCGGGAAATCGGCATAGCGGTCCTTCCTGAACCAAAGGAGCCGGAACCCCCTGCGGCTGTGGATTCCTCTTTGGAAACCAAAATCAACTCTTCCGAAACGGAAAACGCATCCGAAGAAGCTTCTGGCAACAAGGGACTGGAGCAGCCTGTTCTGGTTTCCCGTCCTACGAAAAAGGGCGCGCCGGAACAGATGTCCTTTGATATATGGGCTGATCCCGAAAAAACGGTTATGGAAATTGAGGACATCCCTGTGGAAATTTCCGACCCGGAAGAAAAAGAATCGCCGGAATGCGCGAAACTCCTGTCGGAAAAAACGGCTCCAGACAGCGCTGAAACGGAAACCGTCGATGGGCCTACTGCGGAATCTGACACACCTTTTGACACCGCCTTTGGCGCTATGGATTCCTACGAATCCCCCGCAGGGCGCTTTAGCACTCCATTAAAAACCGAAGTCGATCTTTCCAGCGTATTTGGAAAGGCGCCCCAGCCGGCAGCTGCTCCCTCTGAAAACAAACATTCCCGGCTGGTGGAAATCGACAACCTGGGGTTGATTGGCAAAGAACCTTCCGTACAGGGGGAGGATGACCAATGAAAAGAAAAAAGAATCTGAATAAACGGCTGCTTGCCGCTATCCTCGTCATAGTTTTCCTGGTAGGCGGAGGCACGGGCCTGTGGCTGTTTTTGCAGTACCGAAACGACAAAAAAACCGTTGAAGTTGTCCCTGTTCTGCAGGTGTCCGACTCCTATTGGGGAGATCAAAGCTCTTCCTCGGGCATGGTCGTCAGCGACTATGTGCAGGAGTTGTACTCGGACTCCAGCAAGGTCATCAGCGAAATATTTGTGGAGGAAGGAGATCCGGTCCACATTGGCGACCCTCTTCTCCAATATGACAAAGACAAGCTGGAACTGGAAGTAGAAGCAAAAAGCGTAGCCGTTCTGAAAGCGGCGTTGAACCTGGAAAATGCTCAAAATCAGCTGGAAAAGCTTCAAAACACAAAGACGACCACCTCGACCGCCTCGACCGCCTCGCCAAGCGCCACCGCTAAGCCAACTGTACGTCCAACCGCCGAGCCGACCTCACAGCCCACCGTCAACCCCAGCAGCAGCACCTCCCCTACGCCTACCCCGATACCGCCCGCAGACGTTACTCTGTATAGCCGTCTGGATTTGGATTCCCAGCCCTACGCCGGCAGCGGTACTACCGAGGATCCGTACCTGTTCCTGTGCACCAGCGACTGCATCATGACCTCTGATTTCCTTCGCTGGCTGCTTGGTTTGGGGTTAGAGGCTGCTTCCACGCCTGTCCCCACTCCCACGCCGGAACCGGAAAGCAGCGAAATTGAGGACGATGGTGAAACTGAAGAGGACGACAACCAAGAGGAAGGCGAGCCTACGCCGTCGCCCACTCCGGAACCGGCAGGCCCGGAAACTTCCCTGATTACTCCCTTTGCGGCGATATTTGAAGTTCGGGATGGAAATTCCAATTACGGCGAGCTGATTTCTGCCTTTAAGCTGGACGGCAATGAACTTTCCGCCAATTTTGAAATCTCCGATTCCATCAGCGGGGGCAGCACCCTGGATTCTATCGCCACCTTGTTTGGCGCTTCCCCCACCCCCAATAATTACAACGATATGGGATATACCTCCAATGAATTGAAGCAGCTGATCACTGAAAAGAAAGAGGAAATTCAGAGCTTACAGGTAGCCCGAAAGCAGGCAGACCTGGATTTGACCATTGCGGAGCTGCAGCTGAAAAATTCCACGGTGCTCAGCACGGTAGACGGCACGGTCCGCTCCCTGCTGGATATGGAAACCGCCAGTGCCGAGGGCAAGCCTTTCCTGGTTGTTTCCGGTGAAAGTACCTATTATGTGGAAGGCGCTCTTTCCGAGGCGGCGCTGGTCAACATAAAGGTGGGAGATCAGGTAACGGTCGTGGACTACATGACCGGGAACAATTACACCGCGCAAATCGTCAGTATTTCCGATTATCCGTTAGATTCCGATTCCAACCTGTATTATTACGGTTCCGGCAACCCCAACAGTTCCAGCTACCAATTCACCGCTGTGGTAGAGCAGGGCGACGGTCTGCAAAGCGGGCAGTATGTGGATATCAACCTGAGTATGCAGGACGAGGACGCCGCCAATGCTCTATACATTCAAAACGCTTATATTCGGGAGGATGATGCCGGCTCCTATGTGATGAAAGCTGGATATGACGACCGGCTGGTCAAGCAGTATGTGCGCACCGGCCGCTCCCTGTACGGTTACTCCACTGAAATCAAATCCGGCCTAGATGAAAACGACTACATCGCTTTCCCCTATGGGCCCGACGTAAAAGAGGGCGTCCGGGTAGTATTACAGGGCACAAGCGAACCTCCTACAACAGACGAGGATGATATCCCCACGATCAGCGTCGGCGGCGAAGTGGACAGCGCCGCAATGGAGTCTGGTTTAGACGAGGGCATTTCCTCCTGGACGGAAAACGGGGAAATAGACGGTGCCAGTTCCGACTTTTCCGAGGATGCGGCCGAAGTCATCTCCGATGAAAACAGAACAGGCGTACAAACAGGAAACGGAGGAGGTGTGACCCTTGATTGAGAATATCCGTCTGTCCTTTCAAGGCATCTGGTCCCATAAGCTCCGATCATTTCTGACCATGTTGGGCATTATTATTGGCATTGCTTCCATTATTTCCATTGTTTCCACCATTAAAGGAACCAACGAGCAGATCAAGCAAAACCTAATCGGTTCCGGCAACAATGTGGTGCGGGTGCAGCTATATCGGCAGGATTACGATTACGCTTACGACATTGGCAGCGAAGGAATTCCTGAGGGGATTCCGCAGATCGGCGAGGACCTGGAAGCGGCTATCCTCGACCTGCCGGACGTGGAATCCGCAGCGGTGTACAACCGCCGCACCAGTTACAGCAATTCTTTCTATTTCGGCAACACGGAGCTTTCCGGATGTGAAGTCTTTGGCATCAGCAATTCCTATTTTTCCACCTGCGGTTACACGGTGAAGCGCGGCAGGACCTTTGTGCCAAAAGATTTTGCAGATTTCCGGGCTGTGGCCATCATTGACAGCGACACCGCGAAAATGCTGTTTGAAGGTGAGGAACCGATCGGGAAAACTGTGGAATACAATTCTGTGGCGCTGAAAATCGTCGGCGTGGTGGAGCTGGACAACAAATTTGAACCTGTGATCAACACACTGGAAGATTATTACACTTATATGAAGTCCTCTACTGCCGGAAAAGTATTCCTGCCCAACAGCATTTGGCCCTCTTTGTTTGCGTACGACGAGCCGCAGGAGGTGGCCGCTCGGGCTTCCAGTACGGAAGCCATGTCCACTGTGGGAAAAAGCGTTGCGGATCTGTTGAACACTCAGTGCACCAATGAAAACATCGTCTACAAAGCGGAGGATACCTTACAAAAGGCAAAAGATCTGCAGGATCTGAGCAACGCTACCAATCAGCAGCTGATTTGGGTTGCCTGCATTTCCCTGCTGGTCGGCGGTATCGGCGTAATGAATATCATGCTGGTTTCCGTGACGGAACGCACCAGGGAAATCGGTTTGAAAAAAGCTGTGGGCGCTAAAAAAAGCAGCATCCTGTGGCAGTTCCTGACGGAAGCCGCAGTGCTTACCAGCTTGGGCGGGATCCTGGGCGTGGGGGCCGGAATCGGGCTGGCGGAGATGATCTCCCATTTGACCCAGGCACCGGTGGCCATCAGCATTCCTTTCATTTTCCTGGCGGTGCTTTTCTCTATGGCGATCGGTATTTTGTTTGGCCTGCTGCCATCTGTGAAGGCGGCGAATTTGAACCCGATCGATGCGCTTCGGCATGAATAAGGATTTGAAAGGACCTCCGCGAAAACGGAGGTCCTTTCTTTATTGATCGTGCCGATATCTTACATGCGCCAGGTTCTATGAAGGGAAATCTTTTAGGAACAAGGCATCTCACCTGAAAAATAGCCGAATATTCTGCTCTAACGGCTCATCTCTGCGAGATACCGCCGGAAATCGTCAGCCTGCATATTCAGCAGAAATTGTACGCCGTGCTCTTTCTCAACGCGGCGGACAATTTCCCCACCCAGGAAATAACCTGTGTCAGAATGGCCTTCAAAGAAGCACCAATCTCCAAAAAAGTCCTGCACATCGCCGTTTTCATCCAAGCGCTTTTCATAGGCTTTGGCAAGCCGTTCTCGATTTGCTTCGCACCAGGCAAGCCACCCTTCTCTGTCCTGATGGTAAAAGCGCTGGTTCCCGCATAGGAACTGTTCGAACCACATGGCAACTCCTTCGGTATACAGTTGCCAAAGCGCCTGCTCCTTGGGTGTTTGGCCCCAAACCGAGGCCTTCCGGTTCTGGAAATGCCAATTGTGTCCCAGCTCGTGATAAATCAAAGCGATCATACTGGTTTCGTCTATCCAGTCAAGCTCTACAATTTTTTCCAGACCCAGCAAGACGGCAGGCTCCCCTTGAAGCTCCACCGCCCAACCGGCTGCACAGCAAAGCCCCAGATAAAGCACAATGGTGCTTTTCAGCCTACCGCCCGGCAAATGGGCACATTTTTCTTTTAACCCGTCCGTTGCCCGTACAAAGGAACGATGGGCTGTTTCCGCTAATTCCTGATGGGAAAAGATGTACTCCAGCACCGGCAGAATCTGCCGGTCAAAATCGTATTTGGCGGCGTCTCTCCGCACCATTTGATGAATTGGCTCCGGAAGTCCAGCGGCGTACTGCTCCCAGCAGTCCATTCGGAAAGCCCCCGCTTTGAAAAGCTGCTGTATCTTGTCGTAGGAATCAATGATTTGCAGCACTGACGCTGTCTCCTTTCAAAAAACCCGCTTCCCCGTTTTTCACGATCAAGATGCGATCGTCAAATTCCCGGACAACGCTGACAATTTCCCCCTGTTTCACATCGAGCAGAGCATTGGTGATATCATCAGTACGAACCTCGCCGTCCTTTTCATATAGGAAATCCACCGGGATATCCAACACAGCGCCATTCTTTTTTGCGCGGCAGCGGGCGATATTTCCCCGCCGTTCTAATACCTCCACCAAATTATCAGGCCAAGTGATGGCAACGCCCGGCCGAGCCAGTTGGGAAAAGGGAGCTTGTATTTTGGGAAGGCCATCCACGCCGGTCCAGCTCCACTCCCCTGTTTCGTTGTCCAAGATCACGCCGGTCAGCTGGCCAAAACTCTTCAATGTGTTGCCGCCGTCTATAGAAAGGACGTTGCAGCTTTGATGATAAATCGGCGCTTCGCTCAGACAATCGGTGCGATAATTACTGACAGGCCAATGTCCCACCAGCAGCAGCTTTTGAAAAGAATATTTTACCGTTTCATGGAATCGGGGAACGGACAGCACATATT
>CAYSQF010000028.1:0-21337 GCA_964433105.1 uncultured Acutalibacter sp. | reverse complement strand
AAAGAGGTACCAATGCAGACGGGGAAACCGTCACCACCTACCGCTATGTGGTGACCTACGGCGGCGAGGATTACTTTGCCGACCAGGTGTTCCGTCTGGACGATCAGAAAAAGGAAACCGCCAGAGAGCACACCTCGAACCTCTCCCTGTACCTCTATGGGGCGGCGGGAGAGGGCTTCGGAGTGGGAGCGCAGGTCAGCGATGAAGTGCTGCAATACTCCACGCTCATCAGGAAATACGCTCAGAAGTACGGGATCGGCGAATACTTCGACCTGATCTGCGCCGTGATGATGGCGGAGAGCGGCGGCAGGGGCACAGACCCCATGCAGGCCAGCGAGTCCGGCTACAATACCCGTTATCCCAATACGCCGGGGGCGATCCAGAAGCCGGAATATTCCATCGACTGCGGCGTTCATGTGCTGGCGGACGTGCTGAAAGAAGCCAGCTGCACCTCGCCCGCGGATACCAACCGCATTTCCCTTGCCCTGCAAGGCTACAACTTCGGCAACGGCTACATATCCTGGGCTGTCAAAAACTATGGCGGCTACACACAGGAGAGCGCCATTGCCTTTTCTGAGAAGATGAAAGCGCAGCTGGGCTGGGACATGTACGGAAATCCCCAATACGTTCAGGCGGTGATGAAATATTACCTGTATCCTACGAGCAGCGGGAAAGAGGGCTGGGGCTCCCCTTTTGTGGGGAAGGACTGGCGCTCTGCGGTCACTTCGGAGTTTGGCTATCGGATCGACCCCATCAGCGGGGAAACGGACGGTCATACCGGCATTGACATTGGCTACCCGGAGGGAACGTCCATCAACGCGGTGAAGTCCGGCGTGGTGGAGTAAACCTCCGGCGAAACCACCTATGGCAATCATCTGGTGATCGACCACGGGAACGGCGTGAAAACGCTGTACGCCCATTGCAGTAAAATACTGGTTTCCGCCGGGCAGCGGGTGGCAAAGGGCGAGGTGATCGCTCTGGTCGGGCAGACCGGCCGGGTGACAGGCCCTCACCTGCACCTCAATGTGGAGATAGACGGTGTACTGCAAAATCCAAGAGAATATATCAACTGATTTGCGAATTTCTATTGCCATCGTTGCCGAATATGGGTATAATAATAATAGAATTTAAGCACTTGGAGGAAGAACTTATGAATATCCGTCCTTCGGCTCAGATACGCCAAAACTACAATGAGATCGCGGAGCTGTGCAGGAAAACAGGAGAACCGGTCTACCTTACCAAAAACGGTGAGGGTGACTTAGTTGTCATGGATATTGAGACCTTTGAGTGCCGCAAGAAAATGCTCAAGCTCCGAGAAGAACTGCTGGTAGTTGAGGAAGACCGTGCGGCTGGTGTTCCCGATATTCCGCTAGCTGAAGCAGTCCGTCACATGGATGAATTGCTGGCCAGCATAGATGAGGGTGCCTCAAATGGCTAAAAAGTATTCTGTCTATCTATCGCCTACGGCCGAACGGATGGAGTTACAGCACATTCGCTTCCTTGGACAGGCCAGTAAGAAAGCTGCAGTTGAACTGCGGAACCGTTTTGTGGAGGTTTTTTCATCCTTAGAGGAAATGCCGAAAAGGTATCCTTTTCTTGATGAAGAAGACTTTCCTCAGAACAAATACCGCAAATTGTTCGTGGCAAACTGGTTTTTGGTGCTGTATGAGGTGGTTGAGGATAGGGTCGTTATCGACTACATTCTCGACTGTCGGCAGGATTACCGTTGGCTGTTGCATGAATGACTGAAAGGAAGCAGTTATGGAACCGATGGAATCTCAGGAAGAAATGATGAAGGTTGACGCCGCTATCATGGAAGCTGAAAAAGAATTTGCTGAAAACGGCATTACCTATGACGCCAGAGAGGCATTGTCCTTTCTGCGGAAAAAGCACTTTGGATAAAGATATTTAACAGAATGAACCGCTGTGAAGTTCACGGCGGTATTTTTATACCTGAAAGGAGGGGTTCGTTGCCCAGAAGCAGGAACGAATCGGACGTATATTATATCCCGCCCAATTTTATCGAGGGCGGGACTCTAACCGCCGGGTCGTTGGCGCGCAGGAACCTCCGAAAGAAAAGCACCGGGAGAAAAGGCGGCGGCGGGAAAAGCAGCCGAAAGTTGAAAAACGCCCCCGGAGGAAACGGCAGGCCATGAAGAGGAACCCCCGGTTGCGGACGTTCCCGGAGCCGAAACGCGCAGGTAAAGGACGGGGTGGAATAGTCGGTGAAGCCGAAAGAGATTTTTCAAAAGCCCAAAGCGGGCCGTTTATGAAGATAGGTCGGCGGAAGCTAGGGTTCCTGTTTCACCCGTGGCGGCGTATCTGCCGGTGGAAAAGATTGAAAACGGCGTGGTATATATCAAAGACCGCCGGTTTTGTGAAAATTTTGGGGCTGAATCCCGTGAATTTTCCGCTGCGGAGTGAAAGCGAAAAGCGAAACATCATCTACTCCTACGCTTTCTTCCTCAAGATCAGCCCGGTGAAGCTGCATATCAAGGTACTGAGCAAGCGGGTGGACGTCAACCGGCATTTGGATTCTGTCAGGCTGGCATATAGGAAGGTGAAACGATTTCCACGTTGGCGACCCTTGCGAAGGGGAGCCCGGAGATCAAAGACCTGCTCCTCAGAATTTGCAAAGAAAACCCCAGTTTGCAGGGAACAGTTTTAACTGCATTGCTTGCTGGGTAGGCTGGAGTTTGACGGTAGTTTTTGACGGTCTGCATAACCGCTGGATTTCTATGCAAGGCGGTTTCAGAGAGCAAAAATTATGGGTCGGGGGAAAATAAAGATGCGAGTTATTCGCAAAAACACGAAAAACTCGCATCACTATTGAAAAGTTGGCGCGCCGAAGAAGATTCGAACTCCCGGCCTCTTGATCCGTAGTCAAGCGCTCTATCCAGCTGAGCTACCGGCGCACAACAGAAACGGAAAGTCTCCGTTTCCTGACAGCTATTCATTATAATCCGGTTTTTCTGAAATGTCAAGCGATTTTTCGCACTTTGCCCCAGCTTTAGGGACGCTCGTTTTCTCCCGCCGGAATTTCATCAGGCAGCAGCTGCGGGGCGGAAGGACATTAACAGCCCCCAGGGCCGCGCCCAGCAGAAGTTCCCCGTCGTTGAGATCCAGCCCGGTGCCAAGCGCGGTTTGCGGACGGCCGCTGCGGTTGACGATCAGGGTCAGGCTTTCCCGGCAGGTTTCGGTTTCAATAAAGCGCTCGAACGCCAGCAGATTTTTTTCCGCCAGCAGGGTGCGGTAACCGCCTCTGGCGAGGATCGCCTTCTGCTCTGTCCGCAGGCGGCCCAGTGTGCGGTACCATTCCAGCAGATCCCGGTCCTCTTTCCCCCAGGGGTAGCAGAACCGGTTAAAGGGATCCCGGTAGCCCTCCATGCCGGCTTCATCTCCATAATACAGGCAGGGCACGCCGGGCAGAAGGTATTGAATGAGCGAAGCCAGTTTCAGCCGCTGCTTGGCAATTTCCCGCTGTTCCGGAGTGAGCTTTTGGGCGCTCTGCCAATCCCGGCCCCGGTTCCCGGCAGGCTCTCCGCCCAGGGCGGTCAATGCCCGTTCCGTATCGTGGGTACCCAGATGGTTCATCAGCAGGCGGATGCAGGGGGCGGGATAATTTTCCAGCAGACTTTCCACGGTTTCCGCAAATTGCTGAGGATCCGCGCCGGGCCCGTCCTCATCAGCGCCCCGCAAAAAGCCCAGAATGGCGTCCCGGAACGGGTAATTCATGGTGGCGTCCAGCTGGCCGCCTAAAAGATACCGGCGGCGCACACCATAAGCGGCTTTGTTGGATGCGTCCTCCCACACCTCGCCCAATATATAGGCATCGGCTTTTTCTGCTTTGGCTGCAGCAACGATGCTGTCCAGGAAGCTGTCCGGCAACTCGTCCACTACGTCGAGCCGCCAGCCGGACGCCCCGGCCCGCAGCCACTTCCGGACAATGCCGTTTTCACCGTTGATGTATTCCTGGTATTCGGGGTTGGATTCGTTCACACAGGGCAAAGTGTCAAAATTCCACCAGCTGTCGTAAGCGTCGGGCCACTGGCGGAAGGAGTACCAGGAATAATAGGGGGATTCCTTCGAATTATACGCCCCCGGAGCGGGATAGCGGTTTTCCCGGTTGAAATAGATGCTGTCGCTGCCGGTGTGATTGAAAACGCCGTCCAGGATCACCCGGATTCCCAGCTCCTTTGCTGCGGCGCAGAGATCGGTAAAATCCTGTTCCGTACCCAGCAGGGGATCAATCTTTTGATAATCCGCAGTGTTGTACCGGTGGTTGGAATGGGCTTCAAACAGGGGATTGCAGTAGATGCAGGTAACGCCCAACTCTTTTAAGTAAGGAAGCTTTTCTCTGATACCCTTAAGATCGCCGCCAAAATAGTCGGAATTGGTTACCCGGCCCTGGGCATCCGGCCGCCATTCCGGCTCGCCGCCCCAATCATCCCGCAGGGTGCGGTCCCCCGGAACATTTTCTTTTGGAGTCCCGGAAAAGGCAAACCGGTCGGGGAAAATCTGGTACATAATCCCGCCCTCCAGCCATTCCGGCGTGGTCAGAGTGTGGGAGTATACGGTCATTTGCCAGCGATCCATACCGCCCCATACCGCACTCCCGCCAAAGCCCCGGGAGAGCCTCTGGCTGCCCCGGCAGGTGCGAGCCTCAAAGTGGTAAAAATATAGGCCGGGCACTGTAGGGGTGAAGTGGCATTCCCACCATTCCCAGTCCTCCCCATTCATACCGCACCAAAACATGTCGGATACCTGGGTGCCCACCCCTTCCTGCTCTACGACCAGGCGGGCCGCAGAAGCGGAAAGCTCCCGGGGCAGGGTGATCCGGAAATGAACAGAGGTGCCATCTGCTACGGCGCCTACCGGATCCTTATGGGCTGGATTTCTGGAATTGAACATCTGAACCTTCCTTTCATGGGAAAGGCCGCTGCGTGGTATTCCGGCAGCGGCCTTTTACAACGATATCTCTGCTCTTACTTTTTGCTTCCGTTCTTTACAGGAGGAACGGGGGATGCGTACCAGATGTTCCCGGCGTAATCACGGATGGCGCGGTCCGCAGCAAAACGCCCTGCGCCGGCGGTGTTTACCAGGGACATGCGATTCCAAGTCTTCTGGTCGGCATAAAGCCGCTCCGCCTTTTGCTGGGCCTGCCGGTAAGACTGGAAGTCCGCCAAAGCCATATACTGGTCACGGTTCAGCAGGGCGTTGTAAATATCTTTGAACTGCTGGCCTTCAAAGCCATTCAGCAGCTCGTCCAACGCCCGGTGGATTAAGGGGTCGTTCTGGTACAGAAGGGAGGGGTTGTAGCCGGTGCGTTTCAGCTCCTCTGCCTGAGACGCAGTCATGCCGAAGAGGAGAATGTTGTCATCGCCCACAGTTTCATGGATCTCTACATTCGCGCCATCAAGGGTCCCCAGGGTCACGGCGCCGTTGATCATAAATTTCATGTTGCTGGTGCCGGAAGCCTCCGTGCCGGCTAAAGAAATCTGTTCGCTGATCTCCGCAGCGGGGGTGAGCAGCTCCGCCCAGGTGACACAGTAATTTTCCACAAACACGACCTTCAGCTTCTGATTGACCAGGGGGTCACTGTTGATTTTCTTTGCCAGGGCCGCGATAAACTGGATGATCTGCTTGGCAAAATAGTAGCCCGGCGCGGCTTTTGCCCCAAAGAAAAAGGTGTGAGGGGCATAGTTGGCATTGGGGTTTTCCCGCAGCCACTGATAGGTGCAAAGAATATTCAGCGCGTTCATGTGCTGGCGCTTATACTCGTGCAGACGCTTGACCTGTACATCGAAAATGGAGTTTGGATCCACAGTTTCATTCTGCACCTTTTTCAAATAAGCGGCCAGCCGCACCTTGTTGTCCTGCTTGATCGCCTGCCAGCGGTCCAGCACGGCGGGGTCGTCCTTGTATTTCAGCAGGCCGGAGAGCTTATCAGCATCATAAATGTAATCCTTACCGATCAGCTCGGTAATCAGGGAAGCAAGCTCCGGATTGGACTGGTTTAGCCAACGGCGGTGAGCGATGCCATTGGTGACATTGCAGAACTTCTTGGGTGTTTCCTCATAAAAATCGTGGAATACCCTGTCTTTCAGGATCTCGCTGTGCAGGGCGGAAACGCCGTTTACACTGTGGGAGCCAATCACGGCCAGGTTCGCCATTTTCACGTAGTTGTCGCTGATGGGAGCCATCCGGTAAATTTTCGCTTCGTCCACGCCCTTGGCCCGCATTTCTTCCCAGAAGCGGCGGTCGATTTCCTCTACGATTTGGTAAATTCTCGGCAAGCGCATTTTAAACAGATCGCAGCTCCAGGTTTCCAGGGCTTCGCTCATGACAGTGTGATTGGTGTAAGCTACCGTACGTTTCACAATGTCCCAGGCCTCTTCCCAGCCGTAGCCGCACTCGTCCAGCATAACCCGCATCATTTCGGGAATGGCCAGCACAGGGTGGGTGTCGTTCAAATGGATGGCTGCCAGCTTGGGGAGGTCGTCCAGACTGCTGTGGGTATACAGGTGGCGGCGGATGATGTCCTGGATCGAAGCGGACACCAGGAAATACTGCTGGGTAAGCCGCAGCAGCTTGCCCTCGGTGTGGTTGTCCTCCGGGTACAACACCTTGGTGATGGTTTCCGCCATTGCCTGCTGCTCCATAGCGCGCATATAATTGCCGCCGTTGAAGAGCGACATGTCGAACATGTGGTTTTCCGCTTTCCAGATCCGCAGCAGGCTGACGCCCTTTCCGTCCATGCCAGCCACGCACATGTCATAGGGCACGGCGGTGATTGAGGTGTAGTCCCGATGGTTTACCGAGTGGTACTGCTCGTGCCACTGCTCTTCAATATGGCCGTCAAAGCGGACCTCTACCGCATTTTCCGGCACCGCCTGCAGCCAGATGCCGCCGCCGGGCAGCCAGAAGTCGGGCAGCTCGGTCTGCCAGCCATCTACCAGCTTCTGGCGAAAGATGCCGTATTCATACCGCAGGGAATAGCCCATGGCGGGATAGCCCTGGGTGGCGAGGCCATCCAGGAAGCAGGCGGCAAGGCGGCCCAAGCCACCATTCCCCAGTCCCGCGTCCGGCTCCTGCTCGTAAAGGGAATCCAGCTTAATGCCAAAATCGCTCAGGGCCTTGCGAAAATTTTCCTCCAGGCCCAAATTGGAAAGGTTGTTGCGCAGGGAACGGCCCAGCAGGAATTCCATGCACAGGTAATAAATCTGTTTCGTTTCGGTCTTTTCGGCGTTGGATACAAATTCCGCACGGCCTTTGGTCAACAGTTCCCGTACGATAAAAACCACAGCCTTGTAGTATTCTTCGTCGGTTGCGTTTTCCAGGGAAACGCCAAACACATGAGCCAGTTTGTCCCGAACCGCGTCCTTGATCTGAGAAACAGTCAATTTGTAATTCATCAAAAAGCCTCCATTATTGTATAAAAGCCCAATAAATCTCAAGCTGAAAAGCCGGATTTTTTTGTAATATGTGCATTATACACTAAAAAAGCCGGAAAATCAACTGTAAGTGAGCCGAATCCTGCCACAGGCGGACCGGACAGCTGAAAACCGTCGCTCTTCCGGCGTCCAATATCCGGAATTCAAAGTCTATTTTATCATAGGCAAAGATGGGAAACAATATATAAATTGTATAAATCTGCGCGAAAAACCAAGGAAAATTGAAAAAGGGCCTTTTCGAAACGGAAAAAATTAGTATAATAGTTTGTAGGACCATGCCGCGGCAATAGCTGCGTAGGACTGCCGCGGCATCCGGGAAAAGGGAGGGCCGGTTGTGGAAAAGAGAAGAATCAGATTGGAAATCAACGGCGTAGTGTGCGGCCTGATCACCGGGGAAAGCGATGAATATATGCAGTCCCTGGCCAAAGATGCGGGAGAGCTGATGCGGGAGATACAGGAAGCTTCCCCTTATATCACCCGGGAAGCTGCCGCCCTCACCGCGGCACTGAGCTACTGCGACGATGCCAAGAAGAACGGCAAGAAAGCGTTTGACCTGCAGGAGCGGGTGGACGAGCTGGAAGTGGAAGCCGAGCTTTGGCAGGAGGAAAAGGCGGAAATGAAAAAGGCCGAGTCCCGGGAGACGGAGCCTGATCCGGCGCTTTTGGAAAAGGTACGGCAGCTGGAACAGGAAAACACGGCCCTGACAGCTGCCGCAGGGGAGCTTGAGAAGCTGCGCCGCATGGCCGCCGGACTGGAGGATGAAAACGAGGCTCTGCGGGAAGCCGCGTGTCCCAAGCCGTCCGCTACCGATGACGGAGAGCTTGCCGCCCTGCGAGAAAAGCTGGCGGCGCTGGAAGCGGAAAACGCCCGGCTGAAAGCGGCCCCGCCGGCCCCGGAACAAAAGCCGGCCGCCGGAAAGCGACGCAGAAATCCGCTGCGCTGCGCGGATGGCTTGGAGCAGGAGGGCTTGGTCAGTTTTTTTGAAAAGAAGGAATAAGCGCATAGCGGGGGATTCATCATCTGGAAGGGAGTGACAGCCAGTGGAGATACTTGCGCCCGCCGGAGGGCCGGAAGCCCTGCGGGCGGCGGTATTTGCCGGAGCGGACGCGGTGTATCTTGGAGGCCCTGCTTTCGGCGCGCGGGCGAACGCCCGGAATTTCAGCCGGGAAGAGCTGGCGGAGGCGGTGCGCTTCTGCCACGCCCGAGGGGTGCGCGTTCATGCGGCAGTGAATACCCTTTTGAAGGATGGGGAGCTTCCAGCTGTTCTGGATCTGGTGAAATTTCTCTGTTCCCTGCCAGTGGACGCTGTGCTGATTCAGGATATGGGACTGTTTTTTGCCCTGCGGGACCGGGCGCCGGAGTTGACCCTCCACGCTTCCACTCAAATGAGCCTTCACACCCCTGGCGGGGCAAAGCTCCTGGCGGGACTGGGAGCTTCCCGGGTGGTGCTGGCCCGGGAATTGACGCTTCAGGAGATTGGGGAGATTTCCCGGGCGTGCCCGGTGGAGCTGGAAGCCTTTGTGCACGGAGCGCTGTGCATGTCTCTGTCGGGGCAGTGCTGGCTCAGCGCCGTGCTGGGGGGCCGCAGCGGCAACCGGGGTCAATGCGCCCAGCCCTGCCGCCTGCCTTTTGCGGCTCCCGGCGGGACGGGGCATGACCTTTCCCTAAAAGATCTTTCCTTTATTGAGGAGATCGACAAGCTGGAGCAGGCCGGGGTGTGCTCCGCCAAGATCGAAGGGCGGATGAAGCGCCCCGAATACGTGGCTGCGGCGGTTTCCGCATGCCGCAGGGCGGCGAATGGGGAGCGGGTTCCGGCGGAGCTGCTCCAAAACCTGGAAGCGGTGTTTTCCCGGTCCGGCTTTACCAAGGGATACCTCACCGGCAGGCGGGGGGCTTCCATGTTTGGCATGCGCACCAAAGAGGATGTGGCGGGTGCCACAGAAAAGGTGTTTTCCGCCCTGCGGGGGTTGTACCGGGGGGAACGGCAGAGCGTACCGGTTTCCTTGACCCTGCGGGAAAGTGAGAATTCCCTGGAGCTGTTGGCAGAGGATAGGGAAGGGCATAACGCCCTGGCCTCGCTGAATCTGAAAGGCGGGGAGCTGCCCTGCCTGTCTCCGGAGCGCTGCGGCGCACAGCTGAAAAAGACAGGCGGCACCCCATTTCGTGTAGAACATGCGTCATCCCCTGCGGCGGGAGCGCGCGCTGGAGTGTCACAGATCAACGCCCTGCGGCGGGAAGCGCTGGAAAAGCTTCTCGCTTTGCGGGAAGAAAAACCACCCATTCCTTTCCGGGACGAGCCTTATACGGTATCTCCCCGGAAACGTGAGAAGCCGGAGGAGGGCGCGGGGCTTCCTATCCGGGCCTGCTTCCGTTCTCCGGAGCAAATCCCGGAGGAAGCCAGGGCTTGCCAAGCCCTGATCCTGCCCCTCGCCACAAGCCTGCCGGTTTTGACCGGCCTGCGGAACGGGGGTTTCCCGCCCATCCTGCTGGAGCAGCCCCGGGCGTTTTTTGGGGCGGAGGACCAGGTGGAAGCCCTGATGAAACAGCGGATGGCGGAGGGCTTCCGGGCTTTTGTGGCCGGAAACCTGGGTGGGGTGTACCTGGCGAAAAGGCTGGGGGCGGAAATCCACGGGGCCTACGGCCTAAATCTGTTCAATACCGGGGCGCTGGACGCCTTTCAAGCCCTGGGGCTGTCCTCGGCAGAGGTTTCCTTTGAACTGACTGCCCGGGAAATGGCCGAACTGGGGGGAAGTCTGCCCCGAGGGGCTATGGTCTATGGCAGGCAGGCGCTGATGCTTACCCGGAACTGCCCATTGGCAAATTCTCCCCAAGGCTGCCGATACTGCAAAACTCCCGGGTACCTGACCGATCGAATGAAAAAGCGGTTCCCGGTGCTGTGCACGGGGGAAGGCCCGGCCCGGTACGCCGAGGTGCTCAACAGCGTCCCCCTGTGGCTGGGGGATAAGCTGTGGGAACTGGACGCCCTGGATTTTGGGGTCGTTCGGTTTACTGTGGAAAATCATGTGGAAAGCGGGGCTGTCCTGCGCGCTATTTTTCGGCAGGAAAAGCCATGGTTCGACTACACTCGCGGGCTGGCTGTCCGGGGAGTGGAATAATTTGTGGAAAACTCTGTGGAAAATGTTGGCGCAGGGGCTTAAAACGGCCTAAATCAACGGGCGTCTGGCAAGTGGAAAACGGGGTTTTGAACTGAGCAAAAAGGAGCGGTGGTAAACATGGAAGAAATGGTTTTAAAAATAAAGCGCCTGCGGAAGGAAGCTGTCCTGCCGGAGCGGAAAACCCCCGGGAGCGCGGGA
Organism: uncultured Acutalibacter sp.; assembly: GCA_964433105.1. Taxonomy (GTDB): domain Bacteria; phylum Bacillota; class Clostridia; order Oscillospirales; family Acutalibacteraceae; genus Acutalibacter. Next base: position 10,569 of record CAYSQF010000028.1, on the reverse strand, counting down.
TATGACCTATGCGCCTGCATCGCGGGGGACTTCGCCCTAGAGCCGGGGGAACTGGCCATCCTGCCCACCGGGCTGGCGGCGGAGATCCCGGAGGGCTGCGCGGGGATGATTTTTACCCGTAGTGGCCTGGGAGTCAAGCACGGCGTAGCGGTTGCCAACGGTGTGGGCGTCATTGACAGCGACTACCGTGGGGAGATCCATGTGGGCCTGCGCAATTCCAGCCGGGTTCCCTACGTCATCCGGCCGGGGGAACGCATTGCCCAGCTGATTGTCATGCCCGTCTGCCTGCCCCGGGTGGAAGAAGTGGAGATTTTGTCCAAGACCCAGCGGGGCAAAGGAGGCTTTGGCAGCACGGGACAGTAAAAGGCGCTATCAATATCTTGTATCTGCTTTCGCGGATAGCGGCATATTTTCCGGATTTTACGATTTTCCTGGGTTTATGTAAACTTTCTTGTTGAGAAATGGGGAGAATCGCGTTATAATAAATCGTATTGAAATGTAAAAAAACCGCAATCGCCGGAAGCCGGTGCAAATTTTCCCATGTTTGGGAAACCATAAAGTAAGCGGTGGTATCGATCGGCGTTTTGCAGGGATACGATTGATTTTCATTTTAGGAAAGGCAGAGTGTTCAAATGTCGTGGTTTTCGGGACTGTTTTCCATGTTTTCCATGTTTTCAAAGGATATTGGCATCGATCTAGGGACAGCCAATTCGCTGGTATTTATGCGGGGCAAGGGCATTGTGATGCGGGAGCCATCCGTGGTGGCCGTAGACGTGCGCACCGATGAAGTGTTGGCTGTGGGTAAGCAGGCCAAAGAGATGCTGGGCCGGACGCCCGGTTCCATTGTGGCAGTGCGGCCCCTGAAGGACGGCGTGATTGCCGACTTCGACGTGACGGCGGCCATGCTGAAATACTTTATTAAGAAAGCTTTGAAATCCGGTAGTCTCAGCCGGCCCCGGATCGTGATTTGCATCCCCTCCGGCGTAACGGAAGTGGAGCGCAGGGCCGTGGAGGATGCGGCGCGGCAGGCAGGCTCCAACAATGTGGATCTGATCGAGGAACCAATGGCCGCGGCAATCGGCGCGGGACTGCCCGTCGCGGAAGCCACCGGCAGCATGGTAGTGGACATTGGCGGCGGCACCAGCGAGGTGGCGGTCATCTCCCTGGGGGATATCGTCACGGCGGTTTCCGTGCGGATGGCCGGGGACAAATTTGATGAAGCCGTGGTTACCTACGTAAAGAAAAAGTACAACCTGCTCATTGGTGAACGCACCGCTGAGGAGATCAAGATGAAGATTGGTTCCGCTTTTCCCACTGAGGAGACGATGAACGCCTTTGTGGAGATCAAGGGCCGGAACCTGATTGACGGACTGCCGAAAAATGTGACCATCCATGCCGACGAGGTTCGGGAAGCTTTGGCGGACAGCGTCATGGTGGTGGTGCAGGCGATCAAGGACACTCTGGAAAAGACCCCGCCCGAGCTGGCGGCAGACATCATTGACAGGGGGATCATGCTTACCGGGGGCGGTGCCCTGCTTCGCGGCCTGGATAAGCTGGTCAGCCAAGAAACGGGGATTCCTGTCCATGTGGCGGAACGCCCCTTGGATTGTGTGGTGGAAGGTACCGGCAAAAGCCTGGAGGTGGAGCTGCCAAAGACCTATTACCGTTCCAGAAAGCGCTGATCGGAGTTTCTTTGGAGGTTTGAGTAAGAAAGGAGGACTGCGTCGGAGCTATGCGCCCCGTCTGCAGTCCTATTTAATCGGCGAATCCTAAAGTGTTTGAAAGGAAGTCCGGCGGCATGAAGGATTTTTTAAAGGGCAGCCCGTTCCGGGTGCTGGTCATCACCATTGTTGTACTGCTGGGCCTGATCATTTTTACGGCGGCGGCCGGCGGGTCGTTCCTGGCGAGCCTGCTGGGGTTTGTTTCCACCCCCATGCAGGGGGTGGCCACCACTGTGACGGAAAACGTCACGGAATTTCTGGATCTGGACAGCCTGACAAAGGACGAACTGAAAAGCATGGTTCAGGGGCTGCAGGATCAGCGGGCCAGCCTGCAGCAGGAGCTGGCGGAATATGAAAAGGTCAAGCAGGAAAACGAACAGCTCAAGGAGCTGCTGGAAATTACGGAGGAACGCCCGGAAAACCGTTCTCTGGCTGCTTCGGTGATCGGCAGGGATCCCAACGACGTATTTTACGGCTTTTCCATTGATAAGGGCACTCTGGAAGGGATCAGCGTGGGGGACCCAGTCATCACCAACCGGGGCCTGGTGGGTGTGGTCAGCCAAGCCTATGCCACCACCAGCAAGGTCACCTGCCTGTTGTCCGAGGATGTGAACGTGGCGGCGGTGTGCATTGAAAAGCGGGAAAGCGGCGTAATCGCCAGCGACATAATGACCGCCAATTCCGGCCTGCTGCGGCTGAACTACCTTTCCGGCGATACCCAGCTGGAAGAGGGGGATATCATCACCACCTCCGGCGCGGGCGGGGACTTTCCTCAGGACCTGCTCATCGGCGAGGTGAAAAGCGTGGAAAAATCGGAAAACGATGTTTCAAAATATGCGGTGATCCAGCCCAGCGAGGACCTAACCTCCGTGCAGGACGTGTTCGTGATTGTCAGCTTCCCCGGCAAGGGCGAGGAAGTGCTGGAAACGGAGCCGTCCTCCGGGTCGGAAAGCGGGGAAGACGCAGAATGAGCGATTTTAACCGTGTGATCCGTTATCTGGCCTATGTACTGGAACTGCTGGTGCTGTTTATGCTCCAGGAAACCCCCGGCCTGCTGCCCGCCATTTTTGGCGCCCGGCCGGTGCTGATTTTCCCTGCGGTGATCACCATCGCCATGATGGAGGAGGAAATCCCCGCCCTGGCCTTTGGCGTGGTGGGCGGGCTGTTCTGCGATTTTGGCCTGTCCGGCACCCTGGGCTTTCATGCCCTGGTGCTGGGGGTGCTGTGCTTCTTTGTCAGCATACTGATCCGTGTGTATCTGCAGGTGAACATCATCACGGCGGTTCTTACCGGCCTGTGGACCATTGGGCTTACCGTGTGTACCCAGTGGCTTTTCCTGTATTACTTCTCCTACTCCATGCCGGATTACGCCTTTATTCACCACTATCTGCCAAAATACTTTTACACCATGCTGTTCGTCCCTCTGGTCTATCTCCTGAATCGCGGCCTTTCCCAAGCCGTGCGGACTGAGGACGGCGGTTAATCTTGGAGCGTTGCCTATGAAACTTCCAAAATTTGGAAAACCTGGACGGTACGCCTTTTGCATCCTGTTGGTGGTTGCTGTTTTTCTGTTGTATGAGCTTCGCCTGTTCCAGTGGCAGGTGATCCACGGAGACGAGTTTCTCCAGGAATCGCTGGATGACCGTACCGACGCCATTGAAATAGATGCCGCCCGGGGGGAGATACTGGATCGGAACGGCAATGTTCTGGCGGGAAACCGCACCGCTTATGACATTGTGTTCAATGCCCTAAACGACTCCCGGGCGGATCGGAACGCAACCATCCTAAAGGTGGTGGACATCCTCAACCAGCAGGAGGAGGAATGGCGGGATGTGCTGCCCATTGTGATCGACGAAAGCGGAGAATATCAATTCGCGCCGGACAAAGAGGAGGAAACAGCTACCTTAAAGGAAACGCTGAACTTGGCGGAATATGCCACCGCCGCCGAGTGCATGGATGAACTGGCGGACACCTATGACTGCAAGGGCTTTTCTACCGAAGATACCCGCACAGTAGCGTCTGTGCGCTATTCCATGACACGGGACGGCTACTCCAGGACCCAGCCTTACGTGCTGGCCCAGGATGTCTCCGCGGAAACCGTGGGAATCATCAGCCAGCGGTCCGCTGACCTGAAAGGGGTGGAGCCTCGGGTTTCTGTCGCCCGATATTACGGGGAGGACGGTTCCCTGGCCCCCCACATCGTGGGTCATGTGGGCGCCATTTCCGAAAGCCAGTACGAAGCTGCCAAGGACAATGAAACCGCTTACGATTCCCAAGACAACATTTCCGGCTATAAGTGGACGGACTCCCTGGGGCAGGACGGTTTGGAGGGCGCCTTTGAAGCCGTTCTGCGGGGCAAACGCGGAGAAGAAACCATTTACACTGATGACACCGGCGCCGTGAAAAGCACGGCTGTCACCACCCAACCTGAAGAGGGGAACACAGTATATACTACTTTAGATTCCGACCTGCAGCGGGTGGCCAATTTATCCCTAAAAAAGAACATCGAGGGGAACACGCTGGCAAAAGACTGCACAGCTGGGGCTGCGGTGGTACTGGATGTAAAGGATTTTGGTGTGCTGGCTGCCGCGTCCTATCCCACCTATGACATGAATCAATTTTCATCTTCCGAGTATTATGCCCAGCTGGCGCAGGACGAGACCCAGCCCATGTTTAACCGGGCCCTGCAGGGAATTTTCGTGCCCGGTTCCATTTTTAAGCCTCTGGTAGCCCTGGCCGCCCTGCAAGAGGGTGTGATCGGCGCAGACACCACGTATTCCTGTCCAGGTTACTTTGAGTATGCGGATCTGAAGCTGGCCTGCCTGTGCGGCGGCGGCGTGCGCAGCGTATACAACGGCATAGCCAATTCCTGCAATAATTTCTTCTGCAATGTGGGCTTGGATTTGGGAATTCAGCGGATCGATGCCTATGCCCAGTATTTCGGACTGGGGGAGGAAACAGGCGTAGAGCTTTCCGAAGCAACGGGCATTATCGCCAATCCGCAGGAATACCAGGAACGCCATAACGGGGAAGTTTGGCTGGACGGCGTTACCGCCCAGGCATCCATCGGTCAGGCGGACAATATGTTCACTCCCCTGCAGCTTGCCACTTACTGTGCCACAATCGCTAACGGCGGCAAGCGGCTGCAGGTCCATTTTCTGCAAAAGGTAACAGACTATACCCGGCAGGAAACCCTGCAGGAGTACACCCCTGTAGAGTTGTACGACGCCGGAATATCCTCTGATGTGCTTGCTGTGGTGCGGGAAGGGATGCTTGGCACCGCCAGCTACGGCACCGCCAGCGGCGTGTTCGGCGACTACCCCGTCGCTGTAGCCTGCAAAACCGGCACAGCCGAAACCTCCAGCACCGCGAACGGCACGGAAGCAAATATCAGCGTTATCTGCTACGCACCGGCGGATGATCCCCAAATCGCCGTGGCGGTCATGCTGGAATACGGCAGCAAGGGCGATTACGCCAAGCTGGTGGCAAAGGATATTTTGGACCAATACTTCGGCTTCTACACCTGGGACGAGGACGGCAACCGCTACGATGGCGAAACCGGGGATATGGTAGACGATGAGGGCAAGGTTTTGAAAACCAAGGAGCAGTTAGATCAGGAACAAGCGGAAAAAGATGACTTCCTCAGCTCCGCAGCGACGGAAGACGATCCCGCAAGCGGCGTTTCCCCTTCCCCGTCTCCGCAGCAGGCAGCTGACCGGGACAATGTGCCGTCTAGCCCCTTTACCGGGGAGGATAGCGCATCATCGGCGCCGACAGCGGACGCGTCCGCCACCCCTGCTCCATCTTCCGGCGATGGAAAATCCCAGTCCCCTTATTATTCCGGCGGGTGATCCCGCACGGGAAGCGGGGATGTTTCGGCATAAAAAGTTTTGCCGTTATTACGGACTGCTAAAACACCAGAGGAATTTTTATGAATTGGATACAAGATTTTGAAAAATTAATATTTGTTTTTGACAAAATGATTTTGATGTGCTAAGATAGATAAACGAGGTAATTTCCTATGGGTGTTTCAACTGTAATTACGTCCGGAAAAGGCGGCGTAGGCAAGTCCACCGTTTCGGTGGGACTGAGCCGCGCGTTGGCGCAGAGAGGCAGGCGGGTTCTGCTGATTGACTGCGACGCGGGCCTGCGGAGCTTGGACCGCATGACGGGCACTGAGGAAAACCTGGTGTTTGATATTTCCGATGTGGTGTATGGGCGCTGCGCCCCTGCGGAGGCTATCTATCCCTGCGCTGAGGCGGAAGGGCTGTTCCTTTTGCCCGCGCCATCGTCTGAGGAAAACATGATCCGCCCGGGTGTCATGCGGAAGCTGGTGCCCCTTTTGAAGCGCTATTACGACCATGTGCTGCTGGATTCCCCGGCAGGCGTGGGCAGCGGGTTTCGCGCGGCTTCCTGTGCGGCGGATCGCGCCCTGATCGTGTGCAGCCCGGACCCTGTCTGCGTCCGGGGGGCCAACACGGTGGGAGGGCTTCTGCGAGACATCGCGGATAAAAGACTGGTCATCAACCGGTTCAATGGGGAATTTTTCCAGGAAACCGGCGCGTTTGGAGATTTGGACGGCGTGATCGACGCTGCGGGAATACGCCTGTTTGGCGTAGTGCCGGAGGATTTCCCCTTGGCTGCGGCTTTCCTGCGGGGCCGGCGGGCCAGAGAAGGGTCGAAGGGGATGATGGCCCTATCCAGGATGGCAGGACGGTTGGAAGGGGAAGATGTCCCCATTCCTTTTCTGTCTTTGACATAGAGTTTTTTGGGGGAGAGAGAAGAAAAGATTCGGGATTGCTGCGGACTCAAATGGTATTTCCGCGGAAAAGGAGGAGTTGTATTATGAATATTGCATTGACGGCCCACGACGCAAAAAAAGAGTTGATGGTGCAGTTCTGCATTGCTTACTGCGGCATTCTCAGCCGCCACAACCTTTGTGGCACCGGCACCACCGGAAAGATGGTTTCCGAAGCCACGGGCCTGAAGCTCCAGCGCTTTTTGAGCGGACCTCAGGGCGGCGGCCAGCAGATTGCGGCGCGCATTGCCTGCAATGAGATCGACCTGCTCTTGTTTTTCCGGGATCCGCTAAATCCCAAGCCCCACGAGCCAAACGATATGAACCTTTTGCGGCTCTGCGATATGCACAACATTCCGGTGGCTACCAATATTGCCACCGCCGAGGTGCTGATCCATGGCCTGGAGCGCGGCGATCTGGATTGGCGGGACATTGTCCGGGAGCCGGTGGTTTAAGCAGTTTTTCCCTTGCAGATCCACCGGGTTTCCGATATAATAAAAGGTGGTTTCACGTGACTCCAAAAGAGCGTGGAGATCAAAAAGGCCCTGAGCGGGCCTGGCGAGGACGCAGGATGAGTACTTCCGGAAGCCCGTCAGAGAGAGGGGGAGGAGCGCGCTTAGTGCCGCTTCGCTGAAAGCCCCCTTCGGGAAGGAAGGTTGGAAAGACGCCTGCCAGCCAAAAACTGAATGAGAGAAAAAGAAAAGCGGGTTTCGCTTTTAAATTAGGGTGGCACCACGGAGATACCTTCGTCCCTTGCGCGGCTTTGCCGAGGGACGGAGGATTTTCTTATGGGTTGGTTTTGAAAGGGGTTGATAGTTTGCGGGAAGAGCAAAAATTGACAGCGGAGTTTGCACGTGTTTATGGCTTGGAAACGGCGGCGGGGGTACGGCTTTTAGATCTTGTCTCAGAGCTTGGGGAGCTTTCCAAGGAGGTTTTGGAGTCCTCAGATTACGGGAAAAAGCCCCTGACAGCTTCCAAGGAGATGGAGGAAGAGCTGGGCGACTGCATCTTTTCCCTGCTTTGCTTGTGCAATTCTCTCCATTTGGACGGTGAAACGGCCCTGCACACAGCGCTGGAAAAATATCGGAAGCGTTTTGCCGAAAGGAACGGGATCGGAAGCGGAGAGTAAAAGTGCAAGCATAACAATAAAAAAGCGGCAGAAAGGAAGATAAAAATGGAATTGATCACAAAAGCGCCAAAGGGGACAGTGGATATTGTCCCCGGCGGGAAAGGCTCCGCTGGGGCGTCCTCGGAACAGTGGCAAATGGTAGAGTCCGTTTTCAAAAGCGAAGCGGAATTAAACGGCTTTTCAGAGGTGCGTCTCCCCGTATTTGAGCACACGGAACTGTTCCTGCGAGGCGTGGGAGATACCACCGACGTGGTGGAAAAGCAGATGTATACCTTTGAGGACAAGGGCGGGCGTTCCATTACCCTGCGGCCGGAGGGCACGGCGGGGGCGGTGCGGGCCATGCTGGAAAACGGTCTGTATAATGCGGGATACCCGGTGAAGCTTTATTACAACATCCCCTGTTACCGGTATGAAAAGCCCCAGGCAGGCCGCCTGCGGGAATTCCACACCTTTGGGGTGGAAATGTTTGGAGCCGCCGAGCCTGCCGCCGACGCCCAGATTATCGCGATGGCCTTGAGCGCTTTTCATCGGCTGGGACTGAAGGATGTGGGGCTGCAGTTGAATTCCATCGGCTGCCCCGACTGCCGAACAGAATATCGAGCGGCCCTGACCCAGTATTTTTCCGCTCACAAAGACAAGCTCTGCGATACCTGCCTGTCCCGGCTGGAGCGCAACCCCATGCGCATTTTGGATTGCAAAAGTCCGGAATGCCAGAAGATCGCAAAGGGGGCGCCGAAGATTATCGATTACCTCTGTGATGACTGCAAAGCCCATTTTCACAAGGTGCAGAACCTTTTGACGGCCCTGAACATTTCCTTCACGCTGGATCCGGGCCTGGTGCGGGGGCTGGATTATTACACCCGCACTGTGTTTGAGTTCCCCTCGGAAAGCCTGGGCTTTGCCCTGGGGGGCGGCGGCCGGTACGACGGCCTGGTGGAAGAGTTGGGCGGCAAGCCCACGCCGGGCTTGGGCTTTGGTCTGGGCATGGACCGCATTATGGAAGCGTTGAAGGCCCAGAAGACGGAATTCCCCGAGCCCGAGCGGTGCGAGGTCTATATCGCCTCCATTGGGGACGCGGCCCTGCAAAAGGCGCTTGTGCTTGTGGACATGCTCCACAAATGCGGCGTCCCGGCGGACTGCGACCTGTGTGCCAGGGGACTTAAGGCCCAGATGAAGTACGCCGACAAGCTCGGCGCGAAATACACCCTTGTGCTGGGAGACAACGAGCTGGCGGAAAACAGGGCCGAGCTGAAAAACATGAAAACTGGGGAGAAAAAGAAAATTTCCCTGGGGGACGATTTTACAGATCAGTATCTCACCGCCTGCACCAGCCAGGAGGATTTGAGCTTTTAAGGAGGAAACCGTATGTTGATAGCGATTTTGTCCACTCTGGCGGCCTGGGTCGTTGGGCTGCTGCTGGACGCGAGCCTGCCAATTGAGCCAAACGGCTTTTTGTGCCTGCGGGTGCTGCTTCCTGTTCTTGTAATGGGAGCGTTCCTTCTGGTGGCAGTCCATGGACAAAGGAAAGACATTGAAATAGCAGAAAAGGGGAAAAAAGAATGACACAGTCGAGAACACATACCTGCGGGGAGCTGCGGCTTCAAAACGCAGGGGAGAACGTCACCCTGTGCGGGTGGATGGAAAATCTGCGGGAGGTCGGCGGTAATCTGGGCTTTATGGTGCTCCGGGACTTTTACGGTACCACCCAGATTGTGCTGGAAACCGAGGATTTGATGGAGCAGGCGAAGGCGCTGAACAAGGAATCCACCCTTCAGATCACCGGTGCGGTTCGAGAGCGTAGCAGCAAGAACCCGAAAATGAACACCGGTGACATCGAGGTGGTACCCAGCACCATCAAGGTACTGGGCCGGTGCCGTTACAACGAGCTGCCCTTTGAGATCAATTTTTCCAGGGATGCGGACGAAAGCCAGCGCTTGAAATACCGGTACCTGGATCTGCGCAACCCGGCGGTCAAGCGGAATATCGTGCTGCGGTGCCGGGTGGTTTCCGCCCTGCGCAGGGCCATGGAGGACCACGGCTTCCTGGAGATTACCACGCCCATTTTAACCGTGTCCTCCCCTGAAGGCGCCCGGGATTATCTGGTGCCCGCCCGGAAGCATCCCGGGAAGTTTTACGCTCTGCCTCAAGCTCCCCAGCAGTTTAAGCAGCTGTTGATGACTGCGGGCTTTGACCGGTATTTCCAAATTGCCCCCTGTTTCCGGGACGAGGATGCCCGGGGCGACCGTTCTCCCGGCGAGTTTTACCAGCTGGATATGGAAATGGCTTTCGCGTCCCAGGAGGACGTGTTTGCCGTCATAGAAGATGTGCTGCCCCCCGTTTTCGCGAAATTCGGGACTTACAGCCGGGCGTCCACCGCGCCCTTTGTCAGGATTCCCTACTTCCAGGCAATGGAGGAATTCGGCACGGATAAGCCGGATCTGCGCATTGACCTGCGGGTCAGGGATGTGACGGAGCTGCTGCAAAACTGCGGCTTTGCCCCCTTTGAAAACGCCGTCGTCAAGGCAGTGCCCGTGTCGGACTGCGGCCTGACCCGCAAGGCCATTGACAAGCTGTGCGAGGATGTGGAAGTCCAGGCGGGGAAAAAACCCTATTGGTTCAAGATGGACGAGCAGGGGCAGATCGCCGGCGGCATTGCCAAATTTATCAATGCCGACCCCGCGCTGGCGGCAAAGGTCACGGAGGCCCTGGGGCTGAAGCCCAACACTTTGGTGCTGGTGTCCGCCGGCACGCTGGGAGAGGCCAGAAAGGGTGCCGGCGTGGCGCTGAAGTTTCTGGGAGAGGCCTGCGAGGGCCACATGGATCGGGAACGGTATGAATTCTGCTGGATTGTGGATTTCCCCATGTACGAAATTGGGGAGGAGTCCGGTCAGCTGGAATTCTGCCACAACCCCTTCTCCCTG
>CAYSQF010000027.1:0-22311 GCA_964433105.1 uncultured Acutalibacter sp. | reverse complement strand
GTGTGATAGTATTTTCGTTAGCGGTAAACTGATTTTGGCCGCTTTTCTCCCCTTTCCCTGGTAGGATTGGGGGAATCCCACGCCTAAAGGCACCAAAACGCGAGAGGCCAACCCCTTTGGGCTGACCTCTCGCACTTTTCATACCGCTTTTCAATGCTCCCAGTTTCTCGATTAACCCCAGTTTCTGCATTTCACGCGTGGGAGCGAGTGCCTTTATCTAAATGATTTCTCACCTTCCGGCACGGTCGGTTCGCACCATTGTCCCGCCGGGACATGCTCACTGTGGGCGATTTTCCTTTTTTCGTGCAAGGGGGAGCGCTGCTCCCTCCTTGCACACTCCGGTTACCCAAACTTTAAGAAACAGTAAACTAGCGTATTCCAAGGGGGCAATAAGGGACTTTTATGCCGCAGGTTTTCCCGTTACGCCTGAGCGGGTGTGGCGGCGATCCGCAGCTTCCTCGCGGAGCGCAGGCACAGGAAGCAGGCTGTCGCGCAGGCGATCACATCAGCGGCGGACGCGGCGAAAATGATGCCGTTTAGACCCAGGGAAAGCTCCATCAGGTATAGCAGCGGAACATACACCAGCCCCTGCCGCAGCAAAGATGTAACTGTGGCTGGCGTCACTTTCCCAATGCCTTGCAAATAAGCCGAGCACAGTTGATACACGGCAGTCACCGGGGCAGTGATCAGGGAAGCCAGCATCATGGTCCTGCCAAGCCCGATGACCTGTGGGTCATTGAGGAAGGCCGCCATAAAGCTGTCCCGCGCGAAAAATAAGCCCACAGCCATTCCAAGGCTTAAAAGCACCGTCAAAAAACCGGTTTCCCGCACAATCTTCCGGATTCTTTCCCAGTTCTCCGTGCCAAACGTGTAGGAAATAGCCGGCTGTATGCCCATGCAAATTCCCATTAGCACCATGCTGATGACCATGCCGCATTTCCCGGCCACGCTATTTGCGGCCACGGCGATGTTGCCGTACTTGACCAGCAGCTGATTGGAAAACATACCGGAACAGCCCTGCAGGATCACGCCTGCCGCCATAGGCACCCCCAGGCTTAGCACCCGCAGGGAAACAGAGGGCCGCAGGGAAAAGTATTTCGGGGAGATGGAAAACGCCTTTTTCCGTCGGAGCAGAATCAAGACGCAGAACAGAGTAAACAGACTGCCAAGCACCGTAGCCAGCGCCGCGCCGCTTGTGCCCCAATGAAAGACCAGCACGAACAGGAAATCCAGAACGATGTTAAGCAGGTTGCCACCAATACTGAACAGCATGGGAACGGTGGCGGAACCGTCGGCGCGGATGGCGTTCCCCAGTACACCTCCTGCGATGGTAACCGGCGCGCCCAGCGCCAGAATCCGCAGGTAATCCCTGGTAAACCCGGCGGTTTCCTCGTTGGCGCCCAGCAAGGAAAGCAAAGGCTCCATGCCCAGCAGGATCGCCGCGCAGGCAATTAGTCCCAGGGCCAAGGACGTCCAGAAAGAAAAGGACATATATCGCTTTACACATTCTGTGTCTCCCCGACCCAGGGCAATGGCAGCAGCGGTGCAGGCGCCGGAGCCAATCAGCACATTCAGCCCTGATAAAATGCTGAATACCGGCCCCGCCAGGGAAACCGCCGCCACCTGCAGGCTGTCACCGGTCTGCCCCATGAAAAACACGTCCGCCATGTTGTACACCACGTTCATCAGCATGACAACCACCATCGGAAGGCTCATTTTCAAAATCAGCTTCCACACCGGGGCTTCTTTCATCATCGTTTCACTTGTCATTTTCAGTCCATCCTTTCCAAAAAATGTTTTGCAGATTTATTAACCCAACGATTGTTTTATTTTTATAAATCCAGTATAATAAGCAGGAAAGGAAAGTTCAACCGACAATATTCAAACAAGTGTTGCAATAAAAGAAAAAGCCGGCCGTCAATTCAGCCGGAAGTGTTGGGATAAACCATTTTTGATTTTGGAAAGGAGAATGAAGCTGTGAACACTAAAAACAATAAGCGGTCACGAAATACCGACGAGGCCATTATCCGGGCGTTTTACACGGTTTTGCTGCAAAAGAAAAGAACCGTGAGCAAAGTCACGGTCCGGGAAATCTGCGAAGAAGCTGGAATCAACCGTTCCACCTTTTACGCCCACTATCGGGACGCCTTCGACGTACTGGAGCAGGTGGAAGCGCAAATGGCCAAAAACCTGACGGAAGCCTTCCTGCAAAAGATAGACGCCGGCGGGCATATTGACGAATGTTTTGAAAGCCTGTTTGCGTTTGTCAAGGAATACCGGGACTTTTACGCCATCTATCTCAATGAAACCCGAACCTCGGGCTTGATTGGTCTGGCCCGGGAAGCCTATATGGACAGGCTGAAAAACCTTTCCTGGAAAGAACTGGGCTTTGCGTCTCCGGAGGAATTCGGCTACCACGAGGATTTCTACCTTGCCGGCATGAGCGCCATGATCCGCCGGTGGGTAAATACCGGCTGCAGGGAATCCCCACGGGAAATGTGTGAGATATTGGGGCGGCAATATAGCCCCAACCGCGCGTTGTTCCAATGGTGAGCTTTCAGCGCCGAACGATCTCAGCCAGTTCTCCGGCGGCCGATACCAGATACCTGGCGCCGTGGGAAAGAAGCTCTTCCCGGTTTCGGAAGCCCCACAGCACTCCGCAGGGATCCATGCCGGCATTTTTCCCGGTTTCCATGTCCACCCCGCTGTCACCCACATATAAAATCTCTTTTGGGGACAGGCCAAACGCTTTTGCCGTTTCCAGTACCGCCGTGGGATCCGGCTTTTTGGGCACGCCCGCCCGCTGGCCCCGGATTTCGTCAATCATGCCGCCATACAGCTTTTCCACAATGTACCGGGTCATGTTGTCGGGCTTGTTGGAAACCACCCCCAGCTTTATTCCCTCCGACTTCAGCTTTTGAAGAAGCTCCGGGATGCCGGGATAAACTGACACCAGCTTCATAGGCTCCGCTTCGTACCGCCGGTCGTATTCCGCCCGCATTTCCCGCAGGCAGTTTTCAGACAGCTCCGCGCCCGCCCGCAGGGCCATTCGCCGGATCAGCATGTCCGCGCCGTTGCCGACCATCTGCTTGTATTCCTCTGTGGGGATTGGCGGCAGGCCAAAGGCTTCCAGCGTTCCGTTGCAAAAGCAGGCGATGGATTCCAGAGTGTTTGCCAGGGTGCCGTCCAAATCGAAAATGCACCCGCGGTACGCTTTTTGTGCCATAGGGGCGCTCCTTTTTAGATGTTAGTTTTTAGATATTGAAATTGGAAAGGGCACAATCCAGCGGGCGCGGGCGGTTCCTGTTTACAAAACCTTTTCCAGGGCGTCGATCACGATCTTCAGCGCCTTGATCCGGGCGTATTTTTTGTCCACGGATTCCAAAATATGCCAGGGGGCGTAAGTGGTGCTGGTCTTTTCCAGCATTTCGTTTACCGCCACCTCATAGGCGTCCCATTTTTCCCGGTTGCGCCAATCCTCGTCGGTGATCTTCCACTGCTTAGAGGGGGTGTTCTGCCGGTCGGTGAACCGGGCCAGCTGGGTGTCCTTGTCGATCTGCACCCAGAATTTCAAAATCACCGCACCCCAATTGTGCAGCTCCTGTTCAAATTCGTTCATCTCGTAGTAGGCGCGCTGCCAGTCGTTTTCCGAGCAGAAGCCCTCTAGCCTCTCCACCATGACCCGGCCGTACCAGCTGCGGTCAAAAATGGCGATGTGCCCGTCCTTTGGCAGCCTAGTCCAGAACCGCCACAGATAATGGCGGGCCTTTTCATAGGGCTGCGGGCTGGCGATGGGATGCACCTCAAAGCCACGGGGATCCAGCGCCTCAGTGAGCCTTTTGATGTTGCCGCCCTTGCCCGCGGCATCCCAGCCCTCGTACACAATAATCACTGGCACGCGCTTGCGGTACAGACGGTAGTGGAGCTGTCCCAGCCTTTTCTGCAGCTTTTCCAGCTGGGCCTTGTATTCCTTATCGGAAATGGTCTTGTTCTTCAAGGACACCTCCTGCAGCTTCGGCATTTTTTTCAAAGGGAAGGTGTTCTGCAGTAGCGGCACCGCCAGGCTGTCATTTTGCAGGGCAGTCTCGATCCCCATGCACATGGTTTCCAGCACTTGCAGCTCTGCAAATTTTTTGGAGTGGGAATCCACCAGGTACCAGGGCGCACTAGGAGTGTTGGTATCGTTCAAATACTGGTTGAACACATTCAAGCATTTGTCGTAATGTCGGTTCTGCCAAATGTCCCGACGACTGACCCGCCATGCGGTGTCTTTGTCCGCCAGCAGCCGGGAAAGCCGCGCTTCCTGCTCTTTTTCTGTAATGTGGAAGAAGAATTTCAGCACCAGATAACCGTTGTCTGTCAGCTGCCGTTCAAACCGCTTTACACTGTCCACCCGGGAAGCATACTGCTGATCGTCCAGTTCACCGTGAAGACGGGCCTTTGTGATTTCGTCCATCCAGCCGGAATCGAGGAAGGTGAATTTTCCCGCTTCCGGGATTTTTTCAAAATACCGACAGAGGAAAGGCTTGCGCTTTTCCTCTGGGGTGGGGTCGTTCATGGAGAACACCTTGAAAAAGCGGGGGTCTATATTTTTGATGACCTGGCCGATGGCGCTGCCCTTGCCCGCAGCACCCCAACCTTCGATGAGCACCAGAACCGGAAGCTTTTTTTCCTTGAGCTGCATCTGCTGGATCCCCAGCTTTTCCTGGACGGCTTTCAGCCGGCGTTTCAGTTCCTCCGGGCTTGGCTTTTCCAGACGGTTCCAATTCTTCAGCATAAATATCCCTCGTTTCGATTTTATTTTTATAATTTTGCTTCCATCTGCACATAAAATCCGTTTTGAAAGGTGACCTTGAATCCAAAGTCTCGGTAAAGAGCAACGGCAGGGACAAGCTCTGTCCGGGTATCCAAATAGAGTTTTTTACATCCCCGGCCTTTTGCGTAGCTTGCCAGTGTGGAAAACAGCGGCTTCGATACTCCTTTTCCACGGTATTCGTTCCTGACAAACAAGCGTTTGACCTCACCTACCTTGTCCGCTTTTTTGCGGAAAGCTATACAGCCCATTGGCAACTCGTTTTCATATGCCACCCATATGTTGTCCAACCCTTCGCTTTCGCTATATCTTTTGTAATAAATTTTATCCTCGCCAAGAAAGCCGATCATAAAATCATCATGCTCGGAAAAAGCTGTAAAGCATGTTCGTTGGGGAATAGCATAGATATCAATTTCATTTGGAATTTTCTTGAAATGTCAACGGAGCAACCGTCTGGCTTCTACTTCGTCCACCGCGTTCATCACAGCGGCGCGGAAGCCGTCCCGTTCCAACTGCTTTACGCCCGCGATGGTGAGACCGCCAGGCGAGCATACCGCGTCCTTCATAGCGCCGGGATGCTCGTTTGTTTCTAAGTAAAGCTTCCCAACACCGGCCATCATCTGAGCTGCCAGCCGGTATGCGGAAGATCGGGGCAGACCGTGATAGACACCGGCGTCCCCCAGAGCTTCCAAAAAAATAGCGGCAAAGGCAGGACCGCAGCCGCTGATGGTTGCCGCAATATTCCGCTGGGATTCGGGCACGGTCTCCGCGGTACCCAGCAGGCTCAGCAATTCCAAAACCACTGCGTATTCCTCCGGTGTTAAGGAGTGGGTTTCTTCCAAAAGTATAATGCCCTCCCCGGTAGAGACCGGAGTGTTGGGGGACAGGCAGAGACAATGGACTTCCGGTCCTACCAGGGAAGAAAGTCGGTGAAAATTCCAGCCGGCCGCCACGCTGAGCAGAACCTTGCCCCGTAGGGATTCCCGCAGAGGGGAAATCGCTTCTTCCATCACGGCGGGCTTTATGGCAGCAATCAGAATGTCACACCGCTCTGCTGTTTCCGTTCCGGTTCGGCAGGGAGTGACCCCAAGGGCCACCGCGTTTTTTTCCAACTTATCAAAATGCGCGGCGCAGGCAAAGAGGTTTTGAGGAGAAACGCCTCCGCGGCGCAACCCTCGAGCTATTGCTTGGGCCATATTTCCGAAGCCGAGAAAGCCTACGGCCTTTTCCGTCATATCCAGCGCCCCTTCCTTTTTCTTTATTTTACACGCTTCCACGCCGGGAAGCAAGGCATTTTTTAACGGAAAGCCATATTGCCTGATCATTTTTGTGCCAGTTTCTAAAACATCGGTTTCACAAGGCAGCGTGAGGGCGCCTTTGCACAGGCGTTCCACGAAAAAGTTGATGTTTCCTCAAAAAAATGATATACTATTTTTAATAGGAATTTCCGGCATGGGAGGCAGTTTTATGAAGAAATTCTTCGAACAGGTGCAAAAATTTTCTTTTTTCAGCCTGCCCCTCTGCTTTTTCAGCCTGGTGTTCCTGGATTATTCTTTTCGCCTGTTTTACGGCTTTTTAGGGGATACTGACCTGTTTTCCTGGGAACCGGCGGTTTTTACCCTGGGGTGGTCCCTGCTGCTGACCGGCCTCGTCGCCCTGCTGCCCCGGTTTGGCAGGCGGATCCTGATGGGGATCTATGCCCTGCTGTTTGGCTTGCTGGACCTGACCCACGGGGTGATGTATAATATCTTCGGCCATTTCTTTACTTTTTCCGATATGAATTTTGCGGGGGACGGAGCTAAATTTTTCAGCTGGAGCTATTTCCGCCTACGGAAGGCTTTCATTCTTTGCCTGGCGTTGTTTTTGCTGATGATGATCGCAGCAATTCTTCTGGTGGGAAAGCCTAAACCAGGCGCCAAGCGGTGGAAGGCACGGGTTACCGCCCTGTGCGCTGCTGTGGTGGGTGTGACCGCCGTTTTCTTCACCCACATAAAGGTTATGCCTGCCGGGGACAACATGTGGTGGGGTAACGCCTATGACCCCTATTCAGAAGCCGAAGTTTACCGGGAATTTACCGATGCGAACCGCTGTCTGAATCTTACCGGGCTGTATCAGTACACCTTCCGGGATTTTACCGTGTCCTTCGGCATTGGAGAAGGACATCGTGACGCCGAAAAACTGGACGCGTTCTTTGAAAGCCGCGAAGTCAGCGGGGAAAACGAAATGACGGGGGCTTTGAAAGGCAAGAGCCTGATCATGGTGATGATGGAATCAATCGACACCTGGCTGGTGACACCCGACTATATGCCGAATTTATATGCCCTGCAACAGGCAGGTGTGAACTTTGAGAATTTCTACACACCTCTTTACCTTTCGGCGGGGACCTTCAATACCGAAATCATTTCTCAGACAGGGATGATCCCGGCGGTTTCCGGTATGTCCAGCGCCGCTTACTCCACCAACAGTTTTCCATTGTCCCTGGCCCATCTATTTCGCCAGGAGGGATACACCGCCAATTCCTTCCATTCCGCTTACCCCAGCATCTATAGCCGGGGATCCATCCACACAAACTTGGGCTTTGAAGCCTATCACTGCTTTGAGCAGATGGGTATGGACGATTACCAGCTGGATTCCCAGATGATTCGGGCCTATGACCAGATGGCACCGAAAGGCGGCAGCTTCTTCACCTATGTCATCACCTATTCCGGCCACGGCCCCTACAACGAGGAAATGGAGAACATCGCTGCGCCCCATTATCAGGCGGCGCAGGCGGCGGTGGAGCGCTCCGGCGTCACGGGCAGCGAGAAAAACATGGAGGAATACACCCGGGCAGTGGCCCACGCCATGGAAACAGATCAGTTTGTAGGGGAGCTGGTGGACAAGTTGAAGGAAGAGGGCAGGCTGGAGGACACGGTGCTGCTGTTTTATGCGGATCACTATGGGAAATATATGACGGATAAGGATTTCCTCCACCAGATCAAGGGAATCCCCAGCGGCGACCAGGCCGAGCTGTATCACACCCCATGTTTTCTTTATGGCGGCGGGCTGCAGGCCCAAACGGTAGACAAATATGCGTCCTCACCGGATCTGGTCCCCACCTTGGTAAATCTCTTTTCCCTGCCCGCCGATACCCGGTATTACGCGGGGGACGATATCTTTGGCAACAAGGGCGGTGTGGTGATGTTTCCCAATTACGCCTGGTATGACGGTGTAACATACCATTCCGCAGACTCCCAGGGGGAGGACAGCCAGGAAGCCGTGGAGATTTCCGCCCAGGTCAAGGAGCGCATAACTGCCTCTATGAACGCCTTAAAATGTGACTATTTCAAATATTGGGAGTGATTTTTTCTTTCGCACAAAACAGCCCCTGCCAGAAAGTTTCTTTTGCATCAATAATAAAAGTAGTGCTTTACGGAAAAAGCGGTTAAGCGTCTTTATGACGGGGTTGCCGTTTGCATACTTAATTTAATTTTTGAAAAGGGGCTATGTCCCTTTTCAATCCCCAAAGAACTGCAAATTTCCCGATTTAACACAGAGGGAGCGTCAGAGGAAAAACATTAGCATAAAGGCACTTGCTTCCATACGCGAAATACAGAAATTTGGGAGATTTAACAGACTGAGGCCCCTGCTAAAAAACAGCAAGGGCCTTTTTGTCTGCGTTTACTTTTTGTACCGCTCCGTGCGCTCATCCCGGATCGGCCCGGACCAATTCATGCCAAAGCCAAAATCGTACGTATTGCCGCATGCATCGGTGTATGGGACCATATCGAAAGGCACGTCCTCCAGCTGGGTTTCCACGGTGTCCATATCCTTTGGAAGCTGCATGGGCAGCAGGGCGCTTGGTTCCGCTTCCCCGGTCAGAATATCCAGGACCGCCTGGGCCTGAACGCCAAAGTGGGCCAGGAAACCGTCGGCGGCCCCTTCAAATTCATAAGGCGTCAAAGGCTTATTCAGCTCTGCCACCACGATGACAGGCTTATTTCCCATGCGGCGCTTCGTTTCCAAAATGTTGTCCAGGTCCTTTTCGTTGGCGGCCTTCACCGTTTTGCCCCGGTAGCCCCGGTCTGTGAAATCCTCATAAGGATCGCCGCCGGCAATGCTGTGCTCCCGAGCGTTTTCCGCCGTGTAGGGCCGATATTGCAGGCTGACCGGCAGATAGCCGTTGCCGCCCTGTTCCCGGTCACTTTCCTCGTAAGGGTTGGTGATGGGTGTTTCCACAAATACCAGGCCCACATCAGCTTCCTCAGGTGTGTCTGCCAGGGTGAAATACTTTTCCAGCAGCGCCTTCGGGACGGGGTCAAAATCCTTTTCGGGATCCATGTTCCGGAAAAATGCCCGAGTCGCGTCAATGTGCCGACGCGGCACATACACTTTAACACCCTTTTTCAGTGGCAGTCGGCCGTCTTTGTTTTTCAGCAGGATCACGGACCGCAGCTGAGCTTCATAGCCTTCCCGACAGAATTCCTCGCTGCCGACAGTGGCGGCGCTTTCCGTAGGATCCAGATAGGGGTTTTCAAACAGTCCGCAGCGGAAGGAATTTTTCAGTAGGCGCACGGCGGATTCCTCAAACCGTTTCCGCATGGTTTCTTCGCCGTATTCCGCACAGCCCAGCCGGTAGGCTTCCAGTACCGGGGCGGAATCCGCGTTGCCGCCAAACTGATCCACGCCGTTCATCAGGATGCGCAGGTGGCGCTGGGCTTCCGTCAGGTGCTCCACGCCCCAGCACCGGCTGTTAAAGCCCTCTATGCCCTGGCCGTGATTCCCGGTAATACCCCAGTCGGTGCATACCACGCCGTCATAGCCGTATTTCCCCCGGAGCAGGTCGTGAATGATGAACCGGCTATAGGAATTCCCCACATTTTCCCCTTCCTTTTCATCCTGGCCCCAAGGGACGGAGTAATAGGGCATGACGGCGGCGGCACGTTTTGTGGGACCGTCTAGCCGGAATGCGCCCTCCAGGAAGGGCTTTAGGTGCTGGGAAAAGTTATTTCCGGGATAAACGGCGTATTTTCCCCAGGCATAGTGAGCGTCCCGCCCCGCTTCGCAAGTGCCGCCGCCCGGCCAGTGCTTTGCCATGGCGTTTACGCTTTCTTTTCCCCAGCCGTCCGGCTCTCCGGGCGTGGTCTGCATGCCGTCGCAGTAGGCCCGGGCCATATCGGAGGAAAGGCCGGCATGTTCGCCGAAGGTGTCACCGAACCGCATCCAGCGCGGCTCGGTAGCCAGATCGATTTGCGGGGACAGGGCGGTGGAAATTCCCATTGCCCGGTATTCCTGGGAAGCCACTTCTCCAAAGCGACGGCAAAGCTCCGGGGAAAAGGTAGCGGACATACCCAGCCCTTCCGGCCACTTGGAAACATCCGCCCCGGCACCCCCTTTGTATTCCGCGCCGGAGGAGGAAGCGCCGTGCCGCGGGTCGCTGCTGGTGTTGACCGGCACGCCCAGGGGCAGGCTTTCGGCCAGGGCCTGCATTTCGTTGTTCCACCGTGCAGCGGTGTCAGCGTTTTCCAACTTCATGGCTAAAATATGCCGGATATTGTCCCGGCCCAGCAGCTGTTTCTGCTGGTCGGTGAGTGCCCAGGGCTTTTCCCCGCTTTCCGGAAAGCTTTTTCCGTTGTAGGAGCCGGGGAAGGGGCCGCCCGGCATGGCGGGAACCATCTGGTGAGGGGAATACAGCATCAGCCCGGCGATCTGCTCCACCGTCATGCGGCTTGCCAGATCCCTGGCACGCTCTTCGGCGGGAAGCCTCCAATCCTCGTAGGGTAGAAGCTCCCCGGTTTTTGCCAGGTCCTTAAAGTACATCCCATCCCGCTCCAGAATTCCCACACCGGATCCTTCTGCGACGCCCAGCTCCGGACCGTTTTCGTTTTGGATGATCATGATTTTCCCATCCAGCTTTTTTACAGTTTTCATGAGCACTTTCCTTTCCTTGCTCAGGCTGAAAGAAGCTTTCAACCCTGACTCCTCTCAAAAGATTCCGTTTTCATTCTATCGGCCCAGAGCGGGAAAGTCAAGGAAAATTCAGCTTGACCAAGCCTTTTCTCAGGTGTATACTGGAGCCAAATAAAGGAGGGAATTATGATGTTGTTGTCTACGCAGACCGATCTGCTGGGCCAGCGCCACGGGGACGAGGAAGCTATACGCCTACTGGCGGAAACCAGGTTTGATGCCTTTGACTTTAGCTTTTTCCAGATGTTTGCGAAGAAAGATTATGAAATGAACCGCCCGGATTTCCGGGAATACGCCAGGCGTCTGCGGGAGGTGGCGGACGAGTGCGGCATTCGCTGCAATCAGGCCCACGCGCCTTTTGCGTCCAGCACGGGAAACCCAGAAAGGGACGAGGAAATTTTCCAGGCAATTTTGCGTTCTATGGAAGCGGCGTCCATTTTGGGGGCTAAAACCATTGTGGTCCACCCGATACAGCATCTGCCCTATGTCACCCACGTCAAAGAGCTGAAGAAACTAAACATGGCCTTTTACCGCCGGCTGATCCCTTACTGTGAAAAGTGGGGCATCCAGGTTGCCTGCGAGAATATGTGGCAGCGGAGTAAGGCATCCGGGCGGATCGTGAACAGCGTCTGTGCTTCTCCGCAGGAGTTTTGCGAGTATCTCGATACCCTAGACAGCCCCTGGGTGGTGGCCTGCCTGGATATCGGCCATGTGGCACTGGTAGATTACGACCTTTCCGATTACATTCAAACACTGGGGAATCGTCGACTGCAGGCGCTGCACGTGCACGATAACGATCTGTACGATGATACCCACACTCTGCCGTTTACGCAGAAGATGGAGTTTGCCGGGCTGATTTCCGCGCTGAGGGGAATTGGCTACAGGGGAGATTTTACCTTTGAAGCGGACAATTTTCTCCGCAAAATGCCCCCAGAGCTGGAAGCTGACGCCCTTTGCTTTCTGGAGAAGGTTGGCAGGTATTTTGTCGCCCAAATCACGGGATAAACAGAATCAGCTTATTCCCCTGCAAAAGCAGCGCCCGGATCAAAAGGTCCGGGCGCTGCTGGTTGTATTAAGTTGTTCCCTTATGCGAAGGGATTTTCACTCTTGTAGAGCATGGTTTTCGGCTGATTGAAGCTAATGTCCTGTACGCCTAAAAGCTTAAACACCTCAAACAGCGCCTTGCCGTGATGGCCGAAAGCCACCGCGCCGTGGTGGGGGTAATTCTTCTCAATCAACACATGGCGGTAGAATCGGCCCATTTCCGGGATGGCAAACACGCCCACGCCGCCAAAGGACCTGGTAGCTACGGGCAGAACCTCGCCCTGAGCAACGTAAGCCCTCAGCTCACAGTCCGCCGTGCTTTGGAGCCGGAAGAAGGTGATGTCGCCGGGCACAATGTCGCCCTCTAAGGTGCCCTGGGTGACTTCCTCGGGCAGGGTGCGGGCCATGATCATCTGATATTTCATCGTGGGGCTGCACAGCTTTTTGGAGCAGGTGTTACCGCAGTGAAAGCCCATAAAGGTATCGCTGTGCGCGTAGGGGAATTTCCCCTGGATCTCCTGCTGGAACATGTCCTTAGGCACAGTGTTGTTGATATCCAGCAGGGTGACAATATCCCCGCTGACGCAGGCGCCGACAAATTCGGAAAGAGCACCATAGATGTCCACCTCGCAGGAAACCGGAATGCCCCTGCCGGTCAGCCGGGAATTCACGTAACAGGGAACGAAGCCAAACTGCGTCTGGAATGCGGGCCAGCACTTGCCGGCCAAGGCCACATAGCGCCGGGAGCCGCGATGCTCCTCGATCCAGTCCAGCAGGGTAATCTCATATTGGGCCAGCTTTGGGAGAATTTCCGGCTTTTTGTTGCCTGCGCCAAGTTCCTCCTCCATTTCCTTCACCACGCCGGAGATGCGGGGGTCATCCGTGTGCTTGTGGAAGGCTTCAAACAGGTCCAGCTCGGAGTTTTCCTCAATTTCCACGCCCAGATCGTACAACCGCTTGATTGGCGCGTTGCAGGCCAGAAAGTTCAAGGGCCGGGGGCCAAAGCTGATGATCTTCAAGTTTTGCAGGCCCACAATGGCTCTGGCGATGGGCAGAAATTCGTGAATGCGGTCCGCACATTCCTCCGCGTCACCCACAGGGTTTTCGGGGATGTAGGCCCTGATCTCCCGAAGCTTCAAATTGTAGCTGGCGTTCAACATGCCGCAGTAAGCGTCACCCCGGCCGTCCACCAGGTCGTCGCCGGTTTCTTCCGCCGCCGCGATGAACATGATGGGACCATCAAAATACTTTGCCAACAGAGTTTCGGAAATCTCCGGCCCAAAGTTGCCAAGATAGACCGTCAAGGCGTTGCAGCCGGCTTTCTTCACATCCTCCAGGGCCTGGAGCATGTGAATCTCGCTTTCCACAATGCAGACAGGACACTCGTAAACGCTCTCGCCGCCGTACTTTTTCCGATAGGCCGCAATCAGCGCTTTCCGTCGGTTGACAGACAGGGATTCCGGGAAACAGTCTCGGGAAACGGCGACTACGCCTACTTTTACTTCAGGGATATTGCTCATGCTATGTTCCTCCCACTTTGATTTTCCCACAGGCCTTATGCCCGTGATTCTCAGCTTTATGATAGCGCAAACCTGTCCAAAATGCAACCGCAATTTCTGGACGGGCAAACGGGGAAAGGTCACGCGCCGGTAACTGTGATTTCCCCCAGTGCAGCGGGGTCATCCCGGATAATCTCTCCTACAGAAGGGACAGAGATGCGCCCCGATAAAGGGTTTTTAATGCTGATCACCGGGCTGATGATCGTTGCTTCCACCTGGGATTTCTCAAAGCACAGGTCCGTGTCGATCATTTCGCAGTTTACAAGCTTCAGACCTTTACAGTAGCACAGGGGCTGAGTGCCTATGATCCGGCAGTTCTCAAAGGTGATATTTTCGCTGTACCAGGCCAGGTATTCCCCTTTGACGATGCTGTCCCGCACCATGATGTTTTTGGCATGCCAAAAAGCGTCTTTCGTGTCAAAATTGCAGTTTTCAAACTGGGAATCTTCTATGTACTGGAAGGAGTATTTTCCTTTCAGGGTCACGCGGTCGAAGCACAGGTGGTCAGAGCGCAACATGAAATATTCACTTTCCGCGTAAGTATCCGCCATCCGGATGCCCCGGACCGACCAGCCAAATTCCGGGGAGACGATGTGGCATCCATTTATGGAGACGTCGGCGCACTCCCGCAGGGCCTTGATACCGTGCAGCTTCGTGTCTTTAATATGGATACCGGAAGAATACCACAAAGCGGCGCGGCACAGCTCTGTCATTTCCGAATCCTTGATTTCAAGAGCGTCATCGTGCCAAAAGGGGTAGCGGAGATTGAAAAAGCATTTTTCCGTCCGCACGTTTTTGCTTTCCTTCAAAGCGCTTTCTCCATCGGAAGGGCCATCGAACCGGCAGTTTCGGACGAGAATCCCATTGCTCCCGTACAACGCCCGTTCCTGATCGAAAGTTTTGTTTTCTATGGTCTGCATGGCTGTAATTCCTCCCGTGCAAATCTGTTTTCTTTTGCCGCTGTGCGGCATAAACCCGCTGCTTTTACAGTCTGCGGCAAGTCAGCCTTTATATTGTATCTCTTAAAGTGAACTTTAAGTCAATAGAAAAATGGGAGACTTTTTCGACAGACTGCAAAAGCCGCAGGCGAGGAATCAATCTCCGCCGCGGCTTCCATAAAAGGTCATAGCATTACGCAAGATCTAGATAGATTTGATAATGGAGCATCCAATAGTTGACCTGGATCAGGTATGCCAGCAGCTGGGGACCTGCCATGAGCTGGCCGAACCAAGGCTTTCCGTAATCAAACTGCTCGGTGAGCAGCGCCTTTGCCGCTTCCTCTGACATAATTTTATGAATGGGCTGGGAACTGTCCCGGAGGATATAACCCAGGCGTTGCTTCAAATTCCGTTCGTACGCGGGATCATAGGTTTTGGGATAGGGGCTTTTCCGCCGTTCCAGCACATCCTCCGGCAACAGGCCCCGGGCAGCATCCCGCAAAAGGCCCTTGGCGCGGCCGTCCGGGCATTTGAACTCCCAGGGTGTGTTAAACACATACTGGGCCAGCCGGTGGTCGGCGTAAGGTACCCGGACCTCCAGCCCACTCCACATGGAGCACCGATCCTTCCGATCCAGCAGGGTGGACATAAACCACTTGATATTTAGATAGGAAATTTGGCGCATCCGCCGCCGCTCTGCGGATTCCCCCCGAAGCACCGGCACGGCGTCCAGGGTTTCCTGCAAACGGGCGAAAACGTAGTCTTCCAGACCAATGGCTTCCAACACCTCTGGCTTCAGCAGGGAGGAACGGGTTTCCAGGTTATTGGACCAGGGGAAATGAGCTCCGTCAAACATTTCCCGGCGGTGGAACCAGGGGTAGCCGCCGAAAATTTCGTCCGCGCATTCCCCACACAGAGCCACCGCGTGGCGCTTTTTCACCTGCCGGCAGAAGTACAGCAAAGAGCCGTCTATGTCCGACATGCCCGGCAGGTCCTTGGCGATAACCCCCTCAAGCAGGGAATCCTCCAGCTGGTCGTTGCTGCAGATCAGCGTGGTGTGATCCGTTTCAAGAGCGGCGGCAGTTTTCAGCGCCCAGCTTTCGTCCCGATCCGGCTGGAAAGAGGACGGCTTGAAATTCTCCTCGTTGCCCTCGAATTCAAAAGAGTATGTGGAAAGCCTTTCGCCCCTGCGCCGCAGGGATTCGGCGGCAATGGCGGTGACCACGCTTGAATCCAACCCGCCGGAAAGAAAGGTACACAGCGGCACATCGGAGATCATCTGCCGCTCCACAGTATCCACCAGCAGCTCCCGCACCTTTTTCACAGTGGTCTGATAATCGTCGGTGTGCGGAAAAGCCTGCAGTTCAAAATACCGGCGATCCCAAAAGCCGTTTTCATCATAGACGGCGGTATAGCCGGGCTTCAGCTCGCGGATTCCCCGGAATACCCCACATCCCGGCGTCCTTGCCGGACCCAGGCCAAAGATTTCGCACAGACCGGCCCGGTCCAGCACCGGGTTGACCCCGGGAAATTCAAACAACGCCTTAATTTCCGATCCAAAAGCAAGCCTATCGCCCTGCAACGTATAAAACAGAGGCTTTACCCCAAAGCGATCCCGGCACAGGAAGGTGCGGTGCCGCGGGACATCGTCCACGGCAAAAGCAAAAATGCCGTTGAGCTTTTCCGCACAGTCCTCTCCATAGCAGATGTAGGCGTTTAATACCACCTCGGTATCACAGCTGGTCTGGAAGGAATACCCCCGGCTCTCCAAGTCTGCCCGCAGTTCGGCGGCATTGTAAATCTCCCCGTTGTAGGCGATGGTAAACTCCCCACCGTCCCGGAAGGCCGTCATGGGCTGGGCGCCGTTTTCCGGGTCGATAATGGAAAGGCGCGCGTGGGCCAGCGCGCAGTGGGCCGACACGTGCGCCCCCTTGTCGTCCGGCCCCCGGTGGGAAATGCGCCTGGCCATCCGTCGGGCCAGGGACATCCATAAGTACTTTTCCTCCAGCAGGCTATCGCCATAATCGCTGAAACCGGCAAATCCACACATAACTTTGACTCCCTTCAGTACGGTGCCGGCAAAATTTGCCAGCGCCAAGCAGCCCTCTTCCGGCAGCCCCAGATAGGACAGCTTCCCAAAAGGGGGCGCCTTTCTTTTCACCCCTTATTCTATGCGGAAGGCGGGAAAAGTTGCAGAGCCTGGAGAGTTACTTTTTATCGCTTTCTAATCTTTCGATCTCGCAGAGGATGCGTTCCGCTGCGGCGCGCTGGGCGTTTGCGCGGGCAGCCAGGCGCAAGGCTTCAGCGCGCAGGTCATCCCCTCTGCGGCAGCTTTCCGCAAGGGCATGGCAGGTCTCCCGTACGGCGGCCGTGTGGGCTTCCCGGAACTGCTCGTACAACCCTGGGCCAAAGTCCTGCCCGCTGAGCAGGGCTTTCAAGTCCTGAATGGACAGTACTTGCTTGAGCAAACACACCGCCGTCAGCGCCGCCAAGTGTTCCCTGCCGTATTTTTTCTTTTCCGGGTGGGGGATCACTTCTTTTTTCACATAATTATTGATCATTGAGCTGGTGAGCAGACTGGCGTCCTCGTCCCCCTCAAACAGGCGCAGACTGTCTTTCAAATAAAAAATGACCTGGTCCATGTACAGGGGGATGGACGGCAGGCTGTCCCACTCCGGCAGTTTCGCCGTTTCCCCGGCTTCAGCCCAATCCAGCAAATCCCGTTCTAAATTCTCCATAGCAAATCTCCCTAATCCCGCGGCAGCGCAAAACGGCTTTGCGGCGCTGCCCTGATTTTAAACTCACATTTATTGAACTGCCCTGATTATAGCACATGAGCGAAGGTTTCACAATGCCGGCTATAAATCATTCCCCCTATTTTGTCTCGTTTAGGTGGAACAGATAATTTAGAGAAATGTTGAAATATCTGCGTTTCTTGATGTTGTAACGACGAACAATTTATGGTATGATACTTGCAGAAACCTATGATCGGGCTTCATATTTTGAGGTTATCGGTGATCGCTTCATGTGTGCCGCCACAGGTGTAGTATAATCCACGTTAGCATTATAAATTGGAGCTTAGTGGAGACATATATAAAAACAGAATACGATGTGTTTGGAAAAAGCTATGGCACGACGCTTCGGAATGCTGTACACGCTGCTAATTCCATAGATGATACACTCATCAAAGAAATAGTTTGGCTGGACGATGCTTCTTATCTGTCTTTGTATTCTCAAGCAAAAGGTATGATATGGCTCGGCATGAATTATTCGGTTTTGCAAGGCAATTTTGCGGTAAGACAGATAGAGAAACCATATCCAGCGTGATGAAGTTTACCCCCTGAAATTGCTGGGAAATATGATGTGGATTTTAAGGATACGCTTCTTGGCGGGACCGATTTATGCGGAGCATAATGGCCAATGGATTATGGGAGAAGATAGGCAGCTGCAATACTTCTAGTTTGTCGGGGAGATAACAAGTCCGGTCGAGATAAATTGCTTGGGGACAAACGCCAAAAGGTTCAAGGCTTATATACCAGCTGGCGCTTAACGGAACCGGGCGGGGGTGCGAACTGCCATTCGTAAACCCCCGCCCTTTTTCCAGGCAGCGAGAACGGGACATACCACCCCGCTGCCAGCGCTGGACAAGCGCCTTGCGGAGCCAAAGAGCTGGTGGTCGCCACCTGCGAGGGCAGAAAAAGCAGCCCATCCTAAAAGCAGTGTACATCCAGCTTACGAACCACTTTTCGACGGGCCGGGTTTGCCAAATCGGGTTGAAGCGTGTATAATAAAAAAATCAGGGGACAGATGTGCAAAAAACTGCTGCAAACGTTTTGATCGGAGGAGAGAAAATGCCAAAAGTGAGCGTTGTCGTGCCCGTTTACAACGTAAAGGACTACCTGGAAAAGTGCGTGGATTCCATCCTCACCCAAACGGAGCCGGATTTTGAATTGCTGCTGGTGGACGACGGCTCCACAGACGGCAGCGGAGCGCTGTGCGATGCACTGGCGGGAAGGGATGCCAGAATCCGGGTGATTCACCAGGAAAACCGGGGGTTGGGCGGCGCGCGGGACACGGGGATCGAAGCCGCCTCCGGAACCTGGCTTTTGCTTGTGGACAGCGATGACTGGATCGATCCCCAGGTTCTGGAGAAAGCCTTGGAAGTGGGGGAACGGGAGCGGGCGGAGCTTGTGATATTCGGCTACCGCACCGTGGACGAGCAAGGCCGTGCCCTCCGGGAGTTTGTGGAAACAGGCCCTAAAAACCAGGGACTTTCCCCCGAAGAGTACAGGCGCCTGTTTCTCATTGCCCCCAGTGCCTGGAACAAGCTATATCGGCGGGAGCTTTTCACCCGCACGAAACTTTCCTATCCCTCCCGGGTGTGGTATGAGGACATCCGTACCACGCCGAAGCTGATGGCCGCGGCAAACCGGGCGGTGCTGCTGGACTATGTGGGATATAACTACCTTCAGAGGGCAGGCTCTATCATGAACAGTGGAAACGTGGAGCGCAACGGGGAAATCATCGAAGCCTTTGACGACCTTCTCACCTATTTCCGGGAACAGGGCCTGTTTGAAAAATATCGGGACGAGCTGTGCTTTCTCACCTTATTCCATGTATACCTTACGGCTTCGGCCCGGGTGATCCGGCTGGATCGAAAACAGGCGCTGATTCCCCGGTTTCACGCCTATCTCAACGATCAATTCCCGGACTACCGGCAGAACAAATACCTGAGCAATCTTACACGGAACCAGAAGATCATCCTCTTTCTGCTGGAACGGAAGCTATATTATCCCATCGAGCTGCTTTTCCGGCTGAAGGGATGACCGCGGAGGGCCTATGAAAACACGTGATAAAAAAGTAAAAAGCCCTATGGGCAGCCTGTTGGAAAACACGGTGATGCTGTATATCTTGCAATTTTCCACTATGGCACTGGCCCTGCTGACCCAGGGGTATCAGACCCGGGTGCTGGGTACAGAGAACGTGGGCGTTTTGGGAGCAGCCCAGTATGCCACCAATTTCTTCCAGATTTTCATTGATTTCGGCTTTATCATGTCGGCCACCGCCAAAATTTCCCGGCACCGGGAGGACAAAGCCTATCTGAACCGCACTCTGACCTGCGTGATGATCTACAAAGCCGCCATGATTTTGCTTTCCTTCGCGGTTCTCCTGCTGTTTATCCGTCCCCATATTCAGAACAGCCGGGAATTTTTGGCTTACGCCATTTATCTGCTGTCCATTTCCGCCGTTTCCCTGCTGCCAGATTTCATGTACCGGGGCCTGGAACAGATGCGGGCCATCACCATACGGGCGGTGCTGGTGAAGCTGTTTGCCACCCTGATGATCTTCGTTTTTCTGCGCAAGCCCGAGGATTATTGGATGGTCCCCCTGTTCATGGCCATTGGCAACGGCGGTGCCACCATCTTTGTCTACTGGCACTTGTTTACAAAAGTTGGCGTCCGTTTTTGCCGGGTAACGCCCAGGCAGGTGTGGGAAGAAGCAAAGGAATCCTCCCAGTTTTTTCTGTCGAAACTGGCGTCCTCCATTAATTCCAACTTAAACGGCATCCTGCTGAAACAGATTGCCGGTGCGGACGCCACCGGACTGTACACCAACGCCGACAAGGTGATTACCGCCGCCCGCAACGGCATGTCCCCCATTGCGGATAGCTTATACCCCCACATGGCCAAGCACCGAAATTTCAAGATTATCAAAAAAGCCATGTGCTTTATTTACCCCATCATCCTGCTGGGGTGCGCAGTGGTCTTTATTTTTGCCGAACCTTTGCTGGTATGGTGGCTTGGCCCTGAAGGCAGCCGGGTGGTGCTCCCCTTGCGGCTGTTGATTCCGGTGGCGGTGTTTGCCTTTCCAAACTACATTTTGGGCTATCCCACCTTGGGTGCCATGAACCTGGCAAAATACGCCAATATTTCCGTGGGCTTTGGCACGGGCATCTACCTGCTGGGCGCGCTGACCGCCTATTTCACCTACGGAATCAATCTGGTTTCCCTGTGCGTGCTGACCTCGCTGACGGAATTCTCCATTTTGGCGTTCCGGCTGGTGGTCATCTTGCGGAACCGCCGCTTAATGCGTCCAGATGCCATACAGGAAGGAGAGACCGATCAATGAGTTTCTTTTCCAAAGTAAAACGCAATCTTCTCTGGCAGGTCCTTTCCTTTCTGCCAAAGGACCAAAACAAGGTTGTATGCCAAAGCTATTATGGCCGGGGATATTCCGACAGCCCCAGGGCCATTGCCGATGAGCTTTCAGCCCGGGGCTGGAAGGTCTGCTGGACCGTCACGGGAGACGCGGAAGCCGCTTCCTTGCCAGCTGGGGTGCTCCCCCTGCGGCTGGACAGCGCCCGGGCCATCTACCACCTGTGTACTGCGGGTGTATGGGTGGACAACGCCCGCAAATGGGCCTACACTCAAAAGCGGGGGAAAACCTGCTACGTGCAGACCTGGCACGGCTTTCCCCTAAAAAGGATTGAAGGGGACGCGGAAGCCGCCTTACCGCCAGATTACCTAAAAGCTGCGAAAAAGGACTCCAAAATGGCCGACTTATTCCTTTCGGACAGCCGGTTTTTAACGGAAATATATCGGCGGGCCTTTTGGTATGAGGGAGATGTGCTGGAATGCGGCTTTCCCCGGAACGATGTGCTCCACGGGGAACACCCGGAGCTGATCCGGAAGGTTCGGGAAGCGTTTCGGCTCCCGCCCCAAAAAAAGCTGCTGCTGTACGCCCCCACCTTCCGAAAGGATATGGACCTAAAGGTGTATGATGTGGATTACCGCCGTTGTATCCAGGCTCTGGAAAAACGCTTTGGCGGGGAGTGGATCATCCTGGCAAGGCTCCATCCCAACATTGCTCCCCGAGCGACGGAGCTGCATCTGGATTCCAAATACGTGGTAAATGCCTCCGATTATCCCGACATTCAGGATCTCTACGTTGCCAGCAGCGCTCTGCTGACGGATTATTCCTCCGTCATGTTCGATTATCTCAGTACCGGTCGGCCTTGCTTTCTATACGTCAACGACCTGGACTCCTATCGAGATGATCGGAATTTCACCTTTGACCTGGAGAAGCTTCCCTATGCCCGGGCGGAAACCAACGATGGGCTGGAGGAAATCATTCTGGGCTTTAGCGAAGAAAAACAGAAAACGGCCATGGCGGCCTTCTGCCGGGAATTTGGCATGGCGCCCGGCGGAACGGCCGCCCGGCAGACCGCAGATTACCTTGAAAACCACCGCAGGAAAGGAGAAACATCATGAAGCGTGTAATCACCTACGGCACATTCGACCTGCTCCATTACGGGCATATCAACCTGCTGCGCAGGGCCAAGCAGTACGGGGACTATCTGATCGTAGCCCTGTCCACCGATGAGTTCAATTGGAACGAAAAGAGGAAAAAATGCTATTTTACCTATGAAAAGCGCAAACAGCTTTTGGAAGCCATCCGCTATGTGGACCTGGTAATCCCTGAGGAAAGCTGGGATCAAAAGCGGACCGACGTCAAGGAATATCACGTGGACACCTTTGTCATGGGTGACGACTGGAAAGGAAAATTTGACTTTCTCAAGGAACAGTGCGAGGTAGTCTACCTGCCCCGCACCCCGGAGATTTCCACCACTCAAATCAAAAATGATCTCAACAAATAGGCGCGGCAGTCACCGTTTGGACAAAAATCGGCCGGGCTGCCTAAGCCCCTGCACCAGCGCAAAGTTCTCCCGGTCGATGATGGCAGGGTGAATGTTGGGAAACATCTCCACTTCTCCTTCGGGTTTTCCAGCGTCTTTTTCATCCTAAAAGACTTGCGGTAGGTACGGAAGTTCACGGTACCGCCGCAGTGCTCCTGCTTATCGAGTATATCGGAGACCGTTCCTGCTACCTATCTGCAAGGAATATCTGGTAGCTTGCCACGCAGGAGGATATGGATGCGTTCTAATGTTGAAAAAATTGTCCATTCTGCGAATTGAAAAAATAGCGGCATTTTGCTATACTTTCAGTATGAG
>CAYSQF010000026.1:6913-22330 GCA_964433105.1 uncultured Acutalibacter sp. | reverse complement strand
GCTCATTCATTCGCTGGTGTAGCTCAGTTGTGTAGGTAGCTCTACCAACCTCGCAACTTGCTCATTCATTCGCTGGTGTAGCTCAGTTGGTAGAGCAGCTGATTTGTAATCAGCAGGCCGGGGGTTCAAGTCCGTCCACCAGCTCCACTTCGTCGGAACACGGCCTTGTGGCTCTGGCCCCCGCAAGCGGTGGCCGTCCGCCCGTCGGCCGGCTCCTCCTCTTCTCCAAAAGTCTCACGACTTTTCGGGAGCCCTGGGAGAGCATAAAATTTCATATATGGGGAGATTCCCGAGTGGCCAAAGGGGACAGACTGTAAATCTGCTGGCAACGCCTTCGATGGTTCGAATCCATCTCTCCCCACCAACTGAAACACCATTGAAATCCGAACCCTTTGAGGTTGGACAACAATGGTGTTTTTCATTTTTATCAGGGTTTATACGGGTTTTGGCGCCTCATTACTTCCTTACTAACTAGACACCAAAATCAAAAAAGGCGAAAATCATAACCTAAAAAATGAAAATTGGCAAATCCGAATCCTTTTGTCTAAGTAGATTATGTACTCGAAATGGCTTGTTTCTCCCAGTATTCAAGTTCTTTCTTGACCGGTGTCTTATATCCGTTCTTTGTGTGGGGGCGTTTCTCATTACGCGCCTTTAGGCGCTGCTGGTATTATGCCCTTTTAGGGCTTATCATTCATACCACATCCTTTGGGCGTGGTATTGATTGCGCTACTTGTGGTACAGCTTATTGGTTTGATACTGAGGCTCACAGGTCAGGTTTACTCCCAGCCGGCGGAAAATGTTTTCATCCACCTGGGAAAGGAGGACTGTAGAGTGGGCCTCGCAGCCACGCAGCTTCGGAAGCTGGGCCAGCGCCAGCTCGGCGGTGGGATTTGTTGCGGCGCAGATCGACAGGGCAATGAGCACCTCGTCGGTATGGAGACGTGGGTTTTTACTGCCCAGGTGGGTGGTTTTCAGCTTTTGCAAAGGCTCAATGATAATGGGGGAAATGAGCCGGATGTTTTTATGGATGCCTCCCAGGGCTTTCAAGGCGTTGAGCAGAGCGGCGGCGGAAGCGCCCAGAAGATCGCTGGTTTTGCCGGTGACAATCCTGCTGTCCGGCAATTCGATCGCCACGGCGGGCAGGCCTGTCTCCTCCGCCCGTCTCAAGGCGTGTGGGACTACCGCCCGGTCCGACTGGGTCACCCCGGCCTGGTTCATCAAAAGCTCCAGCTTGTACACATCCTCGTCTCCGGTCCCCCGGCGCTGTTCGCACAGGCCGTTGTAATATCGGCGGATAATTTCCTGTCGCGCGGCCTGACAACAGATTTCGTCCTCCACAATACAACTCCCCACCATGTTCACGCCCATATCCGTGGGGGATTTATAAGGGGATTCCCCGGCGATCTTTTCCAGCATGGCGTTTAAAACCGGGAACACTTCCACGTCCCGGTTGTAATTGACAGCGGTGATGCCGTAGGCGTCCAGGTGATAGGGGTCGATCATGTTGACATCGTTTAAATCCGCCGTGGCGGCTTCGTAAGCAAGATTGACCGGATGGTTCAGGGGAAGGTTCCAAATGGGGAAGGTTTCAAATTTCGCGTAGCCCGCCTTGATTCCTCGTTTGTATTCGTGGTAGAGCTGAGAAAGGCACACGGCCATTTTGCCGCTGCCGGGGCCGGGGGCCGTGACCACGATCAGGGAACGGCTGGTTTCCACATATTCGTTTTTCCCAAAGCCGTCGTCACTGACAATCAGGGGCAGATTAGACGGATAACCCGCGATGGAATAGTGGCGGAACACTTTGATCCCCAGTGCCTCCAGCCGGTTTTGAAACGCCTCCGCCGCAGACTGGCCACTGTATCGGGTGAGCACCACGCTTCCCACTGTAAGACCGATTTCCCGGAATGCATCGATCAGCCGCAGCACGTCCATATCGTAGGTGATGCCCAAGTCGCCCCGGACCTTGTTCTTTTCGATGTCGGATGCATTTATGACAATGACGATCTCCGCCTGATCCTTCAGCTGCAGCAGCATATTGACCTTGCTGTCCGGCTGGAATCCCGGCAACACCCGGGACGCGTGATAATCGTCGAACAGTTTGCCGCCAAATTCCAGATACAGTTTGCCGCCAAATCGCTGGATGCGCTCCCAGATCCGCCGGGACTGCGTTTCCAGATATTTTGCGTTGTCGAACCCCACACCCATTTCCATACTTTTTGAATCTCCTCAACCCTTATCTAATCTCAAACATTTAAAATATCTAACCTTTAGTATATCACCTTCGCTCTTCCGGCACAACAAAAAAGTGTTTAATATTTCAGGTTTGGTATAAATCTTCTATGTGCCATTTCATGAAAGGTATTGTTTTTTTGGATGATTTCTCCCGACCCAAAAGAAATCATGCTCTGGTGATTTTCCAAAATGGTGAAGCTATACATTCCGTCACAAAGTGCAGAGTTTCCAGATCGTTCCCGAAGAGGACGATTCCTCAGAAGGGGAAAGGTCTGCAGAATAAGAATATAAGATATCTATCAAACAAACCGGATGCGGGCTGCGTTGACGGAATCATTATCAAAGCAGAACCATCGACCAAACCGTGATCCTGATATGCAAGGAGCCTTTCCCGGGCTACCCGAGGAAAGGCTCCTTCTACGGCTTGTTATAGTGTATCACGGAAAAGCTTGGTGGAAAGATAGCGGTCGCCGGTATCCGGCAGCAGGGTTACAATGGTTTTCCCTTGACTTTCCGGGCGTTTTCCCACTTCCAGCGCAGCCCACAGCGCCGCCCCGGAGGAAATGCCCGCCAGCACGCCCTCCCGTTGGCCCAGCTCCCGCCCGGCGGCAAAGGCGTTTTCCTCTGTCACGGGGATTACCTCGTCGTAAATGGAGGTGTCCAGCACCTGGGGAATGAAATTTGCTCCGATGCCCTGCAGCCCGTGAGGCTCTGACTTGCCGCCGCTGAGAATCGGCGAGGCGGCAGGCTCCACCGCTGCGATTTTTATATTGGGGTTCTGCCGCTTCAAATAGCGGCCTACGCCGGTAATGGTGCCGCCAGTACCAACGCCTGCGATGAAAATATCCGCTTGACCGTCGGTATCGCGCCAAATTTCCGGCCCGGTGGTTTCCTCGTGGATGGCAGGATTGGCCGGGTTCTCAAATTGGCCCGCGATCATGCTGCCCGGCAATTCCCGTTGAAGCTCCCGGGCTTTGGCGATGGCACCCGCCATGCCTAAGGAGCCTTCGGTGAGCACCAGCTCCCCGCCCCGGGCCGTAATCAACTGGCGACGCTCTAGGCTCATGCTGTCGGGCATGACGATGATTACCCGGTATCCCTTTGCCGCGGCCACAGCGGCCAAGCCAATGCCGGTGTTGCCTGAAGTGGGTTCGATCACGGTACCTCCCGGCACCAGCCGTCCTGTTTTTTCCGCGTCCTCCAGCATGGCCTTTGCCACCCGATCCTTTACCGACCCCGCAGGGTTCAAGTATTCCAGCTTGGCCAAGATTCTGGATTTCAAACTGTGGGCGCGCTCGATCCGGACCAGTTCCAGCAGCGGTGTGCCGCCTACCAATTGATCCAGCCCGGTGTAAATTCCGCTCATATTTTTCTCTCCTTTCCGATTGTCACCTTATAAACGAGACTTCCGCTTGAAAATATATGTTGCTGGTACCACCAGCTTTCCTCCGTCTTTAAATCCTTTTAAGGGTAGGTTGGCGAAAGCCGAACCAAATACGGGTGGGTTATTTGCTATGAATAGGATAACACAAACAGCCCGCTGCAGGCAAGCAGCTCCGAAAAAATACAGAATTTCCGTCCCCTCGGAAGATTGGCCCGCTGATTTCACAGCTATCCAAACCGACATGCGCAGAAACCTCCACGCCGGCCCGGTAGTGTTCCACGCGCAGATGAGGACGAGAGGTCATAGAAACGTTGGCTTGTCCAAAATTATTGATAAACTTGAAAAACGACAGAAAATCGAAAGGGAATGGGCTTGGAAAAACAGAAAAGGCGTTGTATAATAAGAGAAGGAAATGAAACCGGAACCAGAAAAAATAAAGGAAGCGCTGATTAAATCGGCAAGAGCATTTGCGGCGTGAGAAACACAATCGGGGGCCGACTGTGTTCTTAAAAGAAATCCTGAAGAGCTTCTTTATCACGTTGGCTTTATGGTGTAAGTAAATACGAAAACGCAGGAATACCTTGTGTATTTCAGATTAGATCAACGAGCTTACGCCACACAATGCTCTGATAGGCACCGAAGACGCATTTATTCAGTGGCTTCTAAAGGAGAGATTCCATTGTCCCGTGAACGGAACCGGCGGTCCGCTCCCCCGGAGGAGCGCTCCCGCACACAGCATACCCGACAGGCGGAACGCTTTTACCCAGACCCCGCCAAGGGCCTTACTGCCCAGCAGGTGGAACAGCGGGTTCGCCAGGGCCTGCACAATGGGGACTCGGGCATCAAAACGAAAACCGAGGGCCAGATCATCCGGGAAAATGTGTTTACGTTTTTCAATCTTTTAAACTTTGTGCTGGGCGCCGCCGTCATCCTGGTGGGATCGCCCCGGAACGCTTTGTTTTTAGGGGTCATTCTCAGTAATATCGTGATTGGTTCCTTCCAGGGGATACGGGCCAAGCGTACTATCGACAAGCTTTCTCTGATCTCCTCTCCAAAAGCCAGCGTAATGCGGGACGGCCGCAAACAGACCATCCAGGTGGAGGATGTGGTGCTGGATGATGTTCTCCTGCTTTCGGCGGGGAACCAGATCTGTTCCGATGCCGTGGTCACCCAGGGGGAATGTGAGGTCAACGAATCGCTGATTACTGGGGAATCGGATCCTGTGGTGAAGCAGCCGGGGGATTCCCTTCTTTCCGGCAGCTTTCTGGTCAGTGGCAGCTGCTCTGCCCAGGTGGAGCACGTGGGAGCGGAAAATTATGCCAACCGTATTGCGGGGGACGCAAAATATATCAAAAAGCGGAATTCCGAGATCATGGATTCCATAGACGTGATTGTAAAGATTATCGGTTTTGCCATTATTCCCATTGGCGCCCTGCTGTTTTGGAAGCAGTTTTTTGTTTTGGGAGATACCTTCCAGAATTCTGTGGTCAGCACTGCCGCCGCGGTAGTGGGGATGATCCCGGAGGGCCTGGTGCTGTTGATCAGCCTGGCATTTGCGGTAAGTGTGGTAAAGCTCTCCGCCCGAAAAACGCTGGTGCAGGACATGTACTGCGTGGAAACTCTTGCCCGAGTAGATACCCTATGCCTGGATAAGACCGGCACAATCACCGAGGGCACCATGCAGGTGGACGATTTCATCCCCTTGGAAGGCTTTACGGAAGCGGATATGACTGAGCCCCTAACCGCCTTGGTCAACAACCTGACCGACGACAACGCCACGTTCCTGGCCCTGAAGGACCGGCTCACTGGGGCAAGCCCCTGGCGAGCGGCAAACATGGTACCTTTTTCTTCCGCCCGCAAATGGAGCGGTGCCTTCTTCCCCGGCAGGGGAACGTATGTCATGGGTGCGGGAGAATTCATTTTAGGCGGCGATTTTGAAGCGCTCCGGGAGCGGACGGAACAGTATGCCGCTGCGGGCCAGCGGGTGCTGCTCCTGGCCCATGCGGATGAGGACTTTGACGGGAAAGATCTGCCCCAGGTAGTGATACCTATCGGCCTAGTGCTCATCAGTGACAAGATCCGCCGGGAAGCCCCCCGGACCCTCCGGTATTTTGCGGATCAGGGTGTGGACCTCAAGGTTATTTCCGGAGATAACGCCGTCACCGTTGCCAACATTGCCCGGAAGGCCGGACTGGAGCACGCGGACAATTACGTGGACGCTACCACACTGGAAACGGAAGAGGATATCCGGGAAGCGGTGGACCGCTATTCCGTGTTTGGCCGGGTAACCCCCCAGCAGAAGCTGGCTTTTGTCAAGGCGCTGAAGGAAAGAGGGCATACGGTGGCCATGACCGGCGATGGCGTCAACGATGTGCTGGCGCTGAAGGAAGCAGATTGCTCCATCGCTATGGCTTCCGGAAGTGACGCGGCCCGCACCGTGTCCAACCTGGTGCTGCTGGATTCCAACTTCGCATCTATGCCCCTGGTAGTCCAGGAGGGCCGGCGGTCCATCAACAATCTGCAGCGGTCCAGCTCCCTGTTTTTGGTCAAGACGATTTTCTCCGCTCTGATCGGTGTGCTCTTCATTTTTTTGAACTATTCCTACCCCTTCCAGCCCATCCAGCAAACTCTGATCAGCACCCTTACCATCGGCGTGCCTTCCTTTATCCTGGCGCTGGAGCCGAATAAGGACAGGCTCCGGGGAAAGTTCATTTTCAACGTGTTCAAAATGTGCGTGCCCGCCGCGCTGACCATGACAGTGAACATCCTGGCCCTGTGCGCCCTCAGCGGTCCGTTGGGTCTTACGGAAGGGGAAATGTCCACTTTGGCGGTGATTGCCACCTCTATGACGGGCTTTATCATGCTGTTCAAGGTCTGCACGCCTTTTAATGGCCTGCGGGGCGTACTGTTCGGCGGCTTGCTGTCCGCCTTTTTGGGAGCGCTCCTGTTCTTCAGCGAATTCTTCTCCCTGGTGTCCCTGAGCCTGCCGATGCTTTTTGCGATTGTCCCCTTGATGACCCTTTCCGTAGTGCTAATGCTGGCCCTGCTCCATCTGGTGGACCATGTGATCGCCAATGCCAAAAGCCCGCTATACCCCTTCCGGAAACGGGAAAAGGGCAGGAAGGCTTCCGCCCATTCCCGCCCCATCGATCCCTGATTCGTTTTAAACCAGCATAGCCGGTTCCGGCGTTTCCTTGGTGTAAGGCTCCCAGGTGGGGAGCAGTTCGCCGTTGGGATTGCCGGTTTTCACGAAATTGGCCCAATACTCGGACATGATTCTGGAAAGATCCCTGTCATGATCCTCCCAGGGGCGCCAGCACCTGTCCTGAGTTTCAAACACATACCACAGCTCGCTGGAATGGAAAGCCCCCGCGTCATCGCCGGGCAGCTTCCGGTCAAACAGATAGAAATAAGCGGGCGTGCGGCCAAGCTTTAGCTGGTTCTCACACCAGCGCGCGCCGCTTTCCTGGAGAAGGCAACCATTGCCGATGTCATTCCCGCAGGAACCGATTATGTATTTGACATCGTGGATCTTCCCGGCTTCTGCCAGCTCGTCGGTGGATCCGGGAAGCAGCCAACCGTCCTGATAGGGGGTCCAGCCCAGGCCCGGGCCGTTTACGGCATAGGCCCCGTCCCGAAGCTGCTCCGCCGGGACTTGGCGTAGTTCCTCCATGCTGTGGACGCCCAAATGATCCATCAGCTTTTCGGAAATCTCCCAAAGCTGCTCCTTCTTTGGCGTTTCATGCAGAGCGCGAAGGCCGCCGCCGCTTTGCAGGATAGCTCCCCGTTCCATCCCCGCCGCCAGCGGGGAGGATATGATGGCCTGTACGCTCATGCATCCGGCAGATTGGCCGGCCAGGGTGATCTTGTCTGGATCGCCGCCAAAGGCCGCGATGTTTTCCCGCACCCACGCAAGGGCAAAAATTTGATCCAAAATGCCGTAGTTGCCGGAAACGCCCTCCGGGTTTTCCCGCTCCAGCTGGGGGTGGGCAAAGAAGCCGAAGGCGTTGACGCGGTAATTGATGGAAACCAGGATCACACCTTTTTTGGCAAAGCCCTCTCCGTCAAATTCCTTTTCCGAGCCGCAGCCGTGCATAAACGCCCCGCCGTGGATCCAGAACAGCACCGGCAGACTGGAATCGGAACTGGCGCTTTCCGGGGTCCAAATGTTTAAGTACAGGCAGTCCTCATCGCAGGGCGGTACCATGTCGTCGTAGAATTCCTTGGAATAGAAATCCATTTTCGTCAAGTCCGCCTGGGGGCAGCGGGGACCGAATTCCACACAGGGGAGGACACCGTCCCATGGCTCTTTTGCCTGGGGCCGCCGGAAGCGAAGCTCACCCACCGGGGGCTGGGCGTAGGGTACGCCCCGGAAGATTACGGTTTTCCCATCCTGGCTTTTCAAGCCTTCGACCAGGCCCTGTTTTGTTTTGACAACTGTTTGCATACAAAATTCCTCCTTACTTTCTATTCCAAACTATAACAACAAAACGGTCAAATTGCAAGAGATGCACTGGGAAGAATTTTCGTTTTTGCCTGTCTTGCTTATCTGTATACCACACCACTGCTCCATCGTGGGCTTTGCCGATGTTGGCTCCGCCGCAAGCCAATCCGGCAAGTTTAACGCACAGAGTATGTCCACCACCAAGCAGATTTCCCTCGCACAAGCCTCTCCTTCAAATTGTTATCGCATATCCGAAAAAGATTCCCGTCGATGAGCCAGTCTGCCGATTTCTGGGCAAAAAGCGCTCTGAGGGGCGCTGCTCCCAGAAAAGGGAACAGGTCTTTTTTCAGCGTGGCAGCAACAGGAAAACCGCCAGCAACACCGGTTGGTGAGCCAGGTAAATCACAAGACTGTGCCGACCAATCCACGCAAGCGGCCGGAAAAAATCCCGCAGCGGGGAACGCGGCTGCCAAGCTAAAGCGCGGAGCGCCTTTTCCCGCCGGGAAAGAACCTGCCATAGGCATATACCGGTCAAATACAGGAAAAACCAAGGGATTAGGGGGAAGTAATCGCTGGAGACAAAAGCTGGGGAAGGAAAGCCCAACACCGTCAGCGCGTCATATTGATACAATGCTGGGGAGAGAGGTGAAAGCTTAAAACCTTCAAATCCAAGAAAGCCCCGGGGCACATCCCGCAGAAGGAAAAACAGCAACACGGAAAGGAAAAGCCCCAGCCAGCCGGGCAACTCCACCGGAAGCCTGCGAGCAAGCGCCCGCAAGGGATAGGCCAGCAGGGCGCTTAGGCCCAACAGGGTCAGCACTCCGTACTGGATCGTCTCTTCCGGCATGGCAAGCCAGGTAGCCAGGGTGACCGCCCCACCGCAGGCGGTGAGGATTAGCCCATGACGCAGGGGTTTCCTGGAAAGGCTCCAACAGAAGCCGGAAAGCAAAATAAAGGTCCAGCAGATGCTCTGCTGCCAGAGATAGCCTGGAAGCTCCCGAAACCAGAAAATGGGGATGCCCAGAATATTGACCACGTCGTACATGGCATGGTAAAGCACCATGCTCACCACACACAGGCCGCGCAGGACGTCCAAAAGGGCGTACCGGGGTTTGTTTGCCCCGGTCAAT
This sequence comes from uncultured Acutalibacter sp., assembly GCA_964433105.1. Taxonomy (GTDB): domain Bacteria; phylum Bacillota; class Clostridia; order Oscillospirales; family Acutalibacteraceae; genus Acutalibacter. The sequence continues at coordinate 13,137 of CAYSQF010000026.1, read as the reverse complement.
ATCCCAGCACTCCTCGCAGGGACTCATCGTCTTTGATCCAGTCATCCACATCGATGACCCGATAGTTTTCCCGGTCGTCCCGGACGATAACACGCTCGATGCCGGCATTGATCACAAGGCGCTTACACATGGCGCAGGAGGTGGTGTTTTCAATGTATTCCCCAGTTTCCACCTCGTTGCCTACCAGGTACAGGGTGGCCCCCAGCATGTCCCGGCGGGAAGCCGAAATAATGGCGTTTGCCTCGGCGTGGACGCTGCGGCACAGTTCGTACCGCTCTCCCCGGTGCAAGCCCATGCTTTCCCGCAGGCAGTAGCCAAGATCACAGCAGTTTTGCCGGCCCCGGGGAGCGCCGGAATAGCCGGTGGAAATCACCTCGTCCGCCTTGACAATCACCGCGCCGTAATGCCTGCGCAGGCAGGTGGACCGCTGAGATACCGTCTCCGCCAGATCTAGGTAATAATTGATCTTGTCTCTCCGCTCCAGCATTTTCATAGAACAATCATTCCCTTCTTTTTTGTATAGATTCCCAGCCTTTAAAACCGTCCGATCCTTCTCGGTCTCCTTTTGCACGGTGCTGCGCAATGTCACCTCCGCGCCGCGGACGGCACGGAAAATGGCAGAGGCACTCCGCGCTGGGCGTCCTTGTCAATTTACGCTTTCATCCTTTAAGTCCTTTCTCATCTCCAGCCCCCGCATCCTGACAAAGTATGCGGTGACCAGCAAAACTGCCGCGCCGGTCCAGGCGCCTACCTCGGCAATGAACACACCGTCCTCGCCCACCACCCTGGACAGCAGCAGGGCGGAGCCAATGCGGATTACCATTTCCACAAAACCGGAAATCATAGGCACCACCGTATCGCCCAGCCCCATCAAGGCTGAACGGTAAATGTGCAGCATGTACAAAATGGACAAGCAGGAAGCCATGATTACCAAAAACCGATAGGCTACCTGCATGGCGGCGGCCACTTCCGCTTCCGAACCGGAAATGAACAGCCGCAGGAAGATTTTACCAAACAGAATCATACATGCCGTGATCACCGCCGAGGTGGCCAGGGCAATGACTGTTGCGGCCTTCATGCCCTTTTTGATTCGGCCTAAAAGCTTTGCCCCCAGATTTTGTCCTACATAAGAGGTCACCGCGTACCCGTAGGAAACCGCCGCAGTCTCTAAAATTCCGTACAGCTTATTGGTAGCGGTATACCCGGCGATAAACAGCATGCCGAACCGGTTGACCACCGACTGCACCACCATGCCGCCTATGGAAATGATCCCATTTTGCAGGGCTACCGGCGCCCCAAGCTTTAAAAGGGTCAGGGCCATCTGCCGGTTCAGCCTGAAATCCCCCCGCTCTAAATGGAGCACGGTGACCTTGCGAAGCACCAGAAAACAATAAACGCTGGACGCTGCCTGGGCGATAACGGTGGCGATCGCGGCCCCTGCCACGCCCCAATGAAAGCAGAGGACAAACAGCAGATCCAGCCCCACGTTTAAAAGCGCCGCCATGATCATGGCATAAAGGGGCGTTTTGCTGTCCCCCAGCGCCCGCAGAACGGAAGCCAGGAAATTGTAGGCAGTAATAATGGGAATACCGGCAAAGATAATGCGCAGGTACAGAATGGATGTCCCCACAATATCCTCCGGCGTACCCAGCAGGCTCAGGATCGGCAGGACGGCCAGTTGGCTCAGCAGCAGCATTACCGCAGCGGAAATCACGGACAGGGTTAGAGCGGCTCCCACAGAGCGGGACAGCTCCCGATGGTCCCCGGCGCCAAAATTCTGCGCCATCAAAATGGAGAATCCTTGGGTCAGCCCCTGCACGATCCCCAAAACCATCCAGTTCAGCCAGTCCGCCGCTCCCACGGCGGCCAGAGCCTCCACTCCGACAAACTGTCCAACAATGGCGGTGTCCACCACTGTGTAAAGCTGCTGGAACACGTTGCCCGCCATCAAAGGCAGTGCAAAAGCAAACAACAACTTTGTGGGTGAACCATCTGTCATGCTGCGAATCCGCTGTGCCATCTAACGCTCCCTTTTCTGAATTAGTAATTCTTTACTCACAAAGGCAAACAACTGATAAAGCAATCCATAGCGTATGCTAAAAAAACAGCGAAAGCGGATGGGGTCGCTAGCGCCGTTTTTCGGCCGAACATGCTCATTCTATCATGGCTTTTCGGAGTTTGCAATGGGTTTTGAAAAAAACATCCCGCCTTTCTCAAAAACCGCACAACGCCGCTTAAAACGCAGCGTCGTTTAACTTTTCCACTGCGCCATAAATCCCGCGATCTTTTCCCCGCAGCCGGCGGGATCTACTCCAAAGCTCTGGGCGTGTCCCGCCTTAGGAACCAGGTACAGATCTTTTGAGGAACCGCAGGCGGCGTAATTCTCTCGGGTCATGGAAAGAGGCACAAAGTCGTCCTGTTCTCCATGGATGAACAGCACCGGCAGTTTTGTTGCCGTCAGCGCCTTCCGGGCATCCGCCTCCTTCAAGGAATATCCAGCTATGTGCCGTGCCAGCAGATCTACCAGATTCAGTAAGGGGAAAGCCGGGAGATGATAATCCTTTTTCGCCACATGGGCCATGATCTCCCAGGGGGTGGTAAAGCCGCAGTCCGCCACAATGCCCCGCACGGTTTCCGGCAGCTCCAGGTCGGACGCCATCATCACCGTGGCGGATCCCATAGAAATTCCCATCAGGAAAATGTCCTCGCCGGGGAACCGCTTTGCGGTATATTCCGCCCATCCCTGGCAGTCAAACCGTTCCTTCACGCCATATGTGATATATTTGCCCTCACCCTCCCCGTGGGAGCGCTGATAGGGCACCAGCAGGCGGTAACCCAAATTGTGCAGAAACTCCGCTTCCAGGGCAAAATCCACGGTAGCCAAAGAACGGTAGCCGTGAAACACGATGCAGGTTCCCTTCGGGGACTCCGTTTCCGCCGGAATGTACAAAGCCGAAAGCTTCAGGCCGTCGTAAGACATAATGGAGACGTGTTCCTCGGTGTGGGCGCGCATCCAGGCCTGAGCCTGCTCCATTTCCGACCGAAAGGGCTTCCAGATGGAGTCGCCGCCCTCGTAATAGTCCGCTTCCGGGCGTTCCTTTTCAGCCCGAACGATTGACAGCTTAAAAAAGTACCAAGCCGCCCCCATAAGGACAAGCAGCAAAAGTACCAGCACGCCCAGTAAGATCCAAAGCCAAGTCATAATGATTCTCCCTTTCCAAAATGATAAATGTCCATTCGAACTACGCGGAGGTCATTTTCGCCCCGCGCCGTTTTTCTGCGTAAATACATAGGCCCCCACAGCCACAGATACCGCCAGATTCAGAGAATCCACCTCCGGTGTCTGGGGAATAAACAGGCTCTGTCCGTAGGTTTGGAATTCCGGCGGAAGGCCGCTGGCCTCGTTGCCGAAAATCAGGGTGTAGCAGTCCGTTTCTGGACAAGACTCCGGCGTGAGCGCCAGGCCGCCGTCCAGCATGAAAGGAAAGCTCTTCCTGCCCTGGCCATACCGCTCCAAATAGGCGGGATAGCTTTCAAACCATTCCACCTCCAGGTGGAACAGTGCCCCCATAGATGCCCGCACCGCCTTGGGATTCCACAAATCCGCGGCACTGCTGCCGATCACGGCCAAATCGCGGATCCCAAAAGCAAGCAGAGTGCGCTGAATGGTCCCCAGGTTTCCCATGTCCGAGGGATTTACCAGCGCCGCATGGGGCCGATTCGGCCGGAGTTCCCCCGGATATTTTGAAAACTCCCCGGCGGCGTAACAGATCTCCTTTTGGGAAATGCGGTCCAGGGCCTTCCGCCAGCAAAGACAGGGAATCCCCAGATCCCGGCAGAGGGAAATGAGCTTTTCCTTGTCGCGAAAGATCTCGTCGTAATAGACGGCTCGGGCCGCTTCCGGTCTGTTTTTGAGCAGTTCAAAGGTGGGAAACGGCCCCAAGGCATAAGAGTGCCTAAATTCCTTTTTATACTTTTTCGGCAGTTCCCGCTCCATGCGCTTCCCTCCCAGCGTCCCGCTTCTTAAGATCATTGTACTATTCCCCGGCGCAAAAGGCAAGGTCCGCCGCTGAAAAATAGCTGGCCGGTGCCGCAAAATCCCGCCGTATTGATTTTTATGGCCACATTTTGCTATAATTGGCACAGGCAACGCAAGATTTTTAGAAAAGGATTGTGACAAAATGGATTACAACGCGCAGGCTTTGAAAATGCATCGGGAATGGAAGGGCAAGATTCGGGTGGAAACCCCTTGCCCCTTGAACAGTCGGGATGACCTTTCTACAGCGTATACCCCCGGGGTGGCGGCGCCCTGTTTGGAAATTGCAAAGGATGTGGAAAAGTCTTATGAATACACCCGCCGGGGGAACCTGGTGGCCGTGGTCACTGACGGTACTGCCGTGCTGGGGCTGGGGGATATCGGCCCTGAAGCCGGCATGCCCGTAATGGAAGGAAAATGTGCCCTGTTTAAAGCTTTCGCCGGCGTGGATGCCTTCCCAATTTGTGTGCGCAGTAAGGATGTGGACGAGATCGTCCGCACTGTTGAGCTGATTGCAGGCTCCTTTGGAGGCATCAACCTGGAGGACATTGCTGCGCCCCGGTGCTTTGAAGTGGAAAGAAAACTCAAGGAACGGCTGGATATCCCTGTATTCCATGACGATCAGCACGGTACCGCAGTGGTGACGGCGGCTTCCATGATCAACGCTTTGAAGCTCACCGGGAAAAAGCTGGAAAATGTTTCTGCCGTGGTCAACGGTGCGGGGGCGGCAGGCACCGCCTGCACCCGTATTTTGATGGCATTGGGCCTGCGGGACGTGGTGGTCTGCGACAAGGCGGGCGCCCTAGTTCCCGGCTTGCCCGGCATGTCGGACGCCCAAGTCGAGCTGGCCCGCGTTACCAACCCGGAACGGAAATCCGGTGGTCTGGCCGATGTGATTCGCGGTGCAGATGTGTTCATGGGCTTTTCCGCCCCCCGCTGCCTGACTGGAGAGATGGTCAGGAGCATGGCAAAGGACCCGGTGGTGTTTGCCTGTGCCAACCCCACACCGGAGATCATGCCGGAGGAAGCGCTGGCCGCCGGAGCGAAGGTAGTCGGTACCGGACGGAGCGACTATGCCAATCAGATCAACAACGTGCTGGCCTTCCCCGGGATTTTCCGGGGCGCCTTGGACGTGCGGGCAAAGGAGATCAACGACGCTATGAAGGTGGCTGCCGCCAAAGCCATTGCCGGGTTGATCCCGGACAACCAGCTGCGGGAGGACAATATCATTCCCTCGGCGCTGGACCGGAACGTTGCCGCCGCCGTGGCAAAGGCCGTGGCGCAAGCCGCCCAGGAAACCGGCGCGGCCCGAATTTGAAATCTGGTATTATAAAATTTTCCTTTTTTGAGTATTTTCAAGACACCAAGCTTTGCTATAATGATATCAGCGTGGGAAACCGCTGGCATCATTATTTTTGAAAAGGAATGAAGGTTATGGAAAAAAGGAAAATTTCGGTCTACTATATCGTTTTGGTGGGGATTATGGCGGCGCTGGTGTTTGTCTCCAACTGGCTCAGCGTGCCGATTCCCGTGGCGGTGGGCGATATCAGCCGGATCCACTTAGGCAACGTATTCTGCCTGCTGGCCGGATTTGTGCTTGGACCTATCGGCGGCGGGCTGGCGGCGGGCATTGGCGCGGCGCTGTTTGACTTGATGAACCCTGCCTACATTGCATCCGCTCCCTTTACCTTTGTATTTAAATTTCTCCTGGCAGCCGTTTGCGGCTGGATCGCCTACGCTGGGGGCAGGAAGGCCGAAAACCACAAGATCAATATTCTGGCCGCTATTGCCGGGAGCGTGACTTATATGATCCTGTACCTGGGTAAAAGTTTTGTACAAGGCCTGCTTCTGGGCAGCGAGATGGGAACGGTTTTGACAGCCCTTGTCACAAAGCTGGCAACGTCCAGCGCCAACGCCCTGGTGGCCGTGGTCGTTTCCGTTCCTCTTTACGCCGCCATCAGGCTGGCTTTGAAAAGAAGCGGCTTGGATCAAAAGCTTTCCGGAAATGGATAATCAGTTTTATGTTTTGCGGCAGGCTGGGCTTAGACCCCGCCCGCCGTATCTTATGTCCTAAAACAAATCAAAGGCGGACATTGGATTAGGGCAGCACCGCATCTTTTGGAAAGGATGGTTTCCGGGAGAATTTTAGGCGGAAAAACGCGCAAACATGCCAAAACGCAGGAATATT
>CAYSQF010000026.1:0-6813 GCA_964433105.1 uncultured Acutalibacter sp. | reverse complement strand
CGTAGAGCATATCATGAAACGCATGGCAACGGATCTCCTGTTCGAACGCGAAGTCTATTCCAAAAGCTTGGGAGGGTTCAACCTAAAAAGACGTGCGCTAAATGTTCCATATCAATTTTAACCGGCGAATATTATGGAATACGGTCTGCAAAAAAGGCGATTGCAAAAGCGTAAAAATTTCCGACACGCGCTTTTCAAAAAAGAATTCACAAGCCGTCACACCTTTTTCACAATGGGGGGGTATTCTATAGCCATCACAAGAACAAAAGACCTTTGTGAAAGGAGCAATGGTTTATGTATCAGCCCGAAGAAAACGACAACGCTTATCAAAACACTCAGCAGCCGGCTGACCCTCATACAGAGTCCCAACAGCCCACAGCCCCAAACGGAGGCCAAACAGCCCAGCCTTCTCCCGCACAACCCGCTGGGCAGCAGGATAACTCCGCTGTGACCTACCATACCGGCCCGGTCCACACAGGATCCGCCTATATTCCCACTCAAAGCACGCCGTACGGTTCTCCGCAGCAGCCCCGGACCGGTTACACCTGGAATCCATCGGGCGCCCCCCAGACAGGGGCATATCCCTACCAAACCGGCACGCCCTATGGCAATGTACAGCAGGCCGGCCCCTATTACGCTCCCGTCAAGCCGAAGAAGCCCAAGAAGAAAAAGAACGGCGGAAAGATCGCATTGAAGATTCTGGTGGCAGTGCTCTGCTGCGCAGTGGTCTCCTTCGGTTCCGTGGGCGCATTCGTACTGATGATCCAAAACGGTGTAGTCAATGTGGAAAGCTCCAGCGACGCTAATATGACTGCGGCATTTACTATTTTTAAGCAGGCGGAAAGCGACGGCACAACTACATCCACAGTGACCGGTGAGACTATGACAGCCCAAGAGGTTGCAAAAGAGCTGATTCCCTCCGTTGTCTGTGTACAGAATTACCAAATCACTCAGAAAAGCAGCTTTTTCTATGGTTTCGGTTACGGCTATGACGACAGCGATGATGACGATTCCAGCATTTCTCCTGCGGGCGAAGGGTCCGGCATTATCATTTCCAAGGAAGGCTACATCGTCACCAACCAGCATGTGGTGGACAGCGCCACAAGCCTGAAGGTGGTCACCTCAGAGGGAAGAACCTATGAAGCCGAGCTTGTGGGGGAGGACACCCAAACCGACCTGGCCGTGATCAAAGTGGAAACTGACGATGAACTGACCCCGGCGGAGTTTGGCTCCTCAGAGGATCTGGAGGTTGCGGACGAAGTAATGGCCATCGGCAACCCCGGCGGGCTGCAGCTGAGCTCCAGCGTGACCTTTGGCCGCATTTCCGCACTGAACCGGGAAATCACCAACAGTGAAACCGGATACAGCATGAAGTGCATCCAGACTGATGCGGCCATCAACCCCGGCAATTCCGGCGGTGCACTGGTAGATATGAACGGCCATGTGGTCGGCATCAATTCCTCCAAGATCGCTGCTACGGAATATGAAGGATTGGGCTTTGCCATTCCCTCTGACACTGCGCAGCCCATCGTTTCCGACCTCATTGAATACGGCTATGTGAAAGACCGGGCAATGCTGGGTATTTCCGGCAGCTATGTGGATCAGCTCACCGCCAGCTTTTACGGCATGACCGCCGGCTACTATGTGGGGCAGATCAACAGCAGTGAAGCCCAGGAGGCCGGTCTGCAGCGGGGCGACGTGATCACCGCCATCGACGAGACTCAAGTCACCTCTTCCTCTACTATTACCAACTACCTGGCAAATAAAAAGCCTGGCGATGTAGTGGTCCTGACAGTGGATCGCGCCCTCTCCGGCGAAACTGGCATTCAAATCGAAGTAGTGCTTTCCGAAAACACTGGCAAATCCTCACAGAATCAAAGCGGGGAATAACTAAATTTGCAAATCACAGAAAGGGCCATCGGTTCAACCGGTGGCCCTTTCTGTATAGCCGCAGGCATGCTTACCGCTCTTCCGAGAAATCCACCAGCACTTTCCCAAGCTCTTCGGCCACTTTTTTGAATACCCGCGCGCAGGCGCCGTTGTCGTCGGGGGTGGATTCCGCCAGCACTGCAATGCAGTAGCGCGGACCGGTTTCGTCCCGTATATAGCCGCAGTACCAGAAATGGAGAAGCTCCTGGTCTCCCTGGTATACCCCGGTCTGGGCAGTGCCGGTCTTGATCCCAGCCGTGCAGCCGGAAGGCGCCCCCGGTACAGCTGTGCCTCGGGCAGCGGTGCTTTCCATATAACTTTGCAAAGTCAATGCCGTTTCTCGGGACATGGCGCGCAGGGATTTGTCTGTCACCGACTGTGCTGGGGTCAGCAGCAGATTGTCATCCACCGTGCCGGCAATCAGTTTAGGGGACGCATACACGCCCCCCGCAGCAATGGCATTGACCAACCCGCACATCTGCACGGGGGTCACCGTGGTTACCCCCTGCCCAAATCCAAAATTTGCCAGCGCCCGAAGGTTTTCCAGCTCTGCCGCTTCCGGCAGGCAGCCCGCTCCCGTAAACAGCCCCCGGCCAAATTCCTGCCCAATCCCCAGTCCAAGGTTGTAGGCCATGCTCAGCACGCTTTGGCCCCCCAGGGAACGGACACAGTTAATAAAGTAGCAGTTGCAGGATTTTTCCAGTGCTGTCTGAAGATCCACCTTGCCGTGGGCTGTGCTGTCAATGCAGTGGAACAGCATGCCTCCTGCGTTTATTGTCCCGGTGCAGGTAAAGCTTCCCGGGACCTGGTGGTTTTCCAGCGCGGCTGCGGCTGCGGCCAGCTTAAACACCGAACCGGGTGCATACGCGCAGAACGCCCTGTTGATCAAGGGGCTGTCCGGATTCTCTGTCGCGTCCCCCAGCTCGGCGGGGGAATAATCCGGGAAGCTGGCAAGGCCCCGGATCTCACAGTTTGGCACCTCCGTCACCACCACCGCCCCCTTTTTCAGGGAAGCACCGGCGTTCTGCACCAGCTGCTGGATCTGGCTGTCCAAGGTTAGGGCTACGCCTCCCTGGGACCTTTGCAGGGTATCCGTCACCTGGCGTTCCCCACCGGCCACCACCCTGCCCAGGGCGTCCACCTGATAGTAGACCCGGGCCTGTCCCGCGTACTGCTCCAGCACATCGTTCATGGCCAACTCCACGCCGCAGACGCCGGCGCCCAGACCATCCAGGTAGCCGACAACGTGAGGCGCCAGCTGATCCTCTTCATACCGACAGGGCACCCGGAACATATCAATGCAGGGGTGGCTTACAGGCTTGTCCAGTTCCAGCAGAAACGGTTTGCCGTTTTCCAGAGCATCGGCCAGCCTGTCCCGGTACTTCCCGCCGGTAGCCTTTTCCAAAGTCCCGACGGCTTCAATGGTGGGAGCCACTGCCGCGACCCAGGTTTTATTCCGGCTGGTCAGCGGCTCCAGGTGGCAGTCGTAGATCACGCCCCGGGTCCGGGTGACATCCAGTTCGTATACGCTTTGCCCCTGGGCGGCGGCCACGTATTCCGCAGCACCGGAAATGGTGGCGATGGAAACTCCCGCCGCGGCAAACAGCAGGAGCAGCAGAACAAACAGAAAATAGGCTTTCTTTCTCATAGCTTGCTTCCTCCGGAGTATCAGGGCAGCCACAGAACGGTCTCTAAAAAAAGACGGCCCTCAGAACGGTGCCGGGTAAAACCCTCCCGCGCCAAAGGCCCAATCAGCTGCCTTTCTTATGACTTTTCCTCGGTATCCCGGAAAAGCAGAGCAATGCACCACAGGGCGGCGACACCTACCAGCACATAGATGATCCGGGCGATCACAGAAGTCTGGCCGCCGCAGATCCACGCCACCAGGTCAAATTTAAAAATGCCTACCAGTCCCCAGTTAATACCGCCGATCACGGTAAGGGCCAACGCAATACGATCTAACACGGACATGATAATTACCCCTTTTCTTTGGACAGCGCTGCAAATGGCTGCTGGACGCTGCCTTGATTTCTCTTTCTCGCCCCTATTGTGTGCCGCTGTTCTTTCATTTATGCGCTCCGTGCTTCACTTGCGCTGCGTTCCTTTTTTATTTTCAGTTTTTTTGGAAAACAGCTCCCGGAAGCCAATCAATAACAAAAAACCGCCAAACAGACGACGAAGCAGGGTCACGTCCAGCCAGACAGCCAGCAGGGACCCGGCAATGCAGGCCGGAACGCCCGTCAGGGCGCACCAAAGGACCGCCCGTTTTTCCAGCATTCCATGCTTGGTGTGGCCCCACAGGGCGGGTAGGGCGCAGCAGACAAAATAAAGGAGGTTGACGCTTCCGGCATGGAGCTGGTCCATGCCGCCCCAGAGGGTCAACCACAGCAGGAGCAGGGTGCCGCCGCCAATGCCAAAGCCGGAAAGGATCCCAGCGGCAAGGCCTGCCAGCGCGGAATAGATCCAGTTCACAGGGCAAATACCGCCCGGACTCCGCCGTATAAAATCAACAGTCCAAAGATCCTGCGCAGCCAGGTGAGGGAGATCCGCTGAAAGAGCTTGCCGGAAAGCAGACCGCCGGCCGCTCCACCCAGCAGATAGGGCCAGGCCACCCCCAAATCCAGTGCTCCTTTCCCAAAATAGACCGCCGCCGACACCAGGGACAGCGGAAGGATTACCGCCACTGAGGTAGCAAAAGCCTTTTTCTGCTCCAGGCCGGTCCACGCGGTAAGCATTGGCACCAAAAACAGTCCGCCCCCCGAGCCGAACAGGCCGTTCGCCAGTCCCGCCAGCGCCCCCATCACCCCATATTTTTTTGTATTTTGCATCAGATTCCGCTCCTTTTTCGGCTTTCCTTCCAGTATTTCCAAAAGCGTAAAAATCATGCGCGTCGGAAAAAAAGGGCGGCTGCGATTCCGCAGGGGCGTGACAGTCCGCATTTTTACATTCCCGGCGGTCTCTTTACCCCACTTTCGGAGACAAACATTTTCGGCTCAAACTGTCCGCAAACAAGGGGGAGTCCACGCCTAAAGGTGGCCACTGACTGTTTGCCGTGCATCAGCCGCTTTGCATAGGTTATAGCCGTGCAGAAAGCGGCGCCGAGTCGGCTAAGTAAAAAGCCACCGTGGCTGCCTTGCGAGTTATATCGGTAGTCATCAGTGCCGTCATAAAAATGGAAATACCCGCGATCCCCGAGTTTATCGGCCAACCGGAATACACCATAAGCAGCCTGGAAGAATTGAAAGAGATGCGGGGCTCTTCCGAGGAGGCAAGAATCTTTTAACTGCTCCGAACAAGTTCAAATGCCAAAAGCTCTCTCAATGACATGAGATCAAGCGGAAATTTTTATAAAATATATTTCGCTTTGTTGACACTGTGCTTTTTAAGAGCTAAAATATTATAAAAGGGACTTACAAATCATTTCAAAGGAGGAGCCTGTATGATCAACGTGACAGTTTGGTACGAAGCCGTAGAGGAAAAGGGGGAGTTCCGTCCCGAATTTGCCCCGCCCGGTATTCCCGAGGAATTCAAGGGCAAAATGGCGGAATTTGCGGCAAAATCCGCCGTCAATGTGAAAAAAGCCTATCCCGAAGGCCTTTTGAACACCCTCTCCGGACATCTGCGGAAAAATGATGATATGAATGTGACCTATACCACCTTGTATGACGAGGAAAACGGCTTGCCGGACGAATTGCTGAATAATACAGACGTACTGATTTGGTGGGGGCATATTGCTCACCATGTGGTGCCGGACGAGCTGGCGTTCAAGATCGTAGAGCGCGTACAGCGTGGCATGGGCTTTATCGCTCTGCATTCCGCTCATCTTTCCAAGCCGTTCCGGTATCTGCTGGGCACCAGCGGCAATTTAAAGTGGCGGGAGGTAGACTTTACCCGCGTTTATAAGATGAATGCTACCCACCCCATCACCCAGGGGGTGCCGGACTATTTTGAGCTGGAACAGGAAGAGGTCTATTGCGAGCCATTCGACATCCCCAAGCCGGACGACCTGCTGTTCACCAGTTGGTACCGAGGCGGAGAACTGTTCCGCAGCGGCGCTACCTGGACAAGGGGCAATGGCAGAATCTTCTATTTCCAGCCGGGGCACGAGACCTTCCCGTCTTATCACAATCCCATTATCATCAGGATTATCGAAAACGCTGTTCGCTGGGTCGCGCCCGTCCAGTGGAAGGAAAAGCTGGAAAGCCCCATGATCGAAAAATCCCCTGAAGAGCTTTTGCAGTGATTTTGTTTTGATAGATACCGCATAGAAGCTGCGATAATGATCGGCTTGGTGATCTTCATGCCAAACCGCCTAAACACGGATATGATTTTCCATATCCTGCCGTCCGTTATGGGACAAATAACAAAATCTGTGTTTACGAAGCCAATCAGCAGGAAACCGAAAAGATATGCGAAACTGTTGACGAGGCTCTGGAATACATGTTTGGTAAAGACCGTCTGCGGAATGTGATTACTCAGATCACCATGTGGGATAGAACGATTTAAGTTTTGCTTGTTTGGGAAAATAGCTTTTTAACCAGTAAGGGCAGAATGGAGAAATCCGAACCTCGTCTTTTTAAGGGCGGCGTTCGGATCCTTCATTTCAATTGAGGATATAGGAATTGCATATTAGTAGGAAAGCCGAGAAGTACAGAAATGTGTTTCTCGGCTATTTCTATCCAGAGATGCAAAATTTTAGATTTTTGCACCTTTTGGGTATACCCTGTTTTGTCATGCACCCTTTTGATTTTTCCATGGCGTACCAATGCCTTTTATAATTTTCAAGGATACAAATGTGCGAAATTAAAATCGGCACAGTCGTAATCCAAAAATACTGGCAGTAAAGGCCCCAACGGCCATGCGCGAAATTCAGAAATTTTGGGG
>CAYSQF010000025.1:0-22419 GCA_964433105.1 uncultured Acutalibacter sp. | reverse complement strand
TATGGCAGCCGGAGATATTGCCAATGGAATAGGCAGTTGCTACGATCGCTAAACCAAAGGCGAGTGCCGTAAGAATGTACCCGCCGCCGCTGGCAGCGTCGCACCCCACCAGCATAGCGGTGCCGCACCCCAGAACGACCAAAATCAATGTGCCAATAAACTCAGAAACATACTTTTTCACGGAAAGATCCCTCCTCTAAATAATGATTAATCTTATTGTAGCATTATCTTGATACACTTGCAAGTAGCTGACGCACTTTTGTCCGCGCTTTTTCAGAAAAATCCGGTAAACACAAAAATATTATATGATACCCTGTAACGAAAAGAGGAGACACCATTTAAGGCGGTACCGATAAAAATTTTGTCGGTATCGAGCGCCTCACTTTTGATAATCTACCAGGTTGGGAACGAATTGCCAAAAGAGGCTCCCTTTCCGAGTGCCCTAATATTTGTTTTCGCTCACACCCATTATCTCTGTACTATCCCGGAAGATGGTCGTGATTTCCTTCTTCCTGCCAACCATGATGAATTCAATCATGCTGCCCAGGGACATTCGGTTAATTCGATAATGGTACCGTCCTGTGCCTTCAGCACCTTCAGCATATTGATAAAGTATCCAGCGACTCGTTTTGCGCTTCCTCTTACAAAAGATAGTGGTAACTATCTCATCATAACGTGACTTGACAGTCTTACAACAACATCTTTGCCAGCAGCAAATATCTGCTTTGCCATACATACGCCGAACTGCCATCCAGAAGCGGAAGAAACTGGAGGGTGCCCGGTTTTGTGGGGTAACGACTCTTTCACTTTTTCGGTCTCACATCATTGACAAACGTACAAAATTTTGGCAATCAGGTTTGTAATGGTTTAGCAACGCTTTAAGAAAAAATCAAAGATCAAACGGCCATCCACTGTATCTTCCCGAATTTTGTGAAAGGACATGCGTTCCGGATGCCACTGCACGGAAAAAATGTTGCACTCCCGGTTTTCTATCGCTTCAATGATACCGTCTTCCGCTTCTGCCGCGGTGGTAAAGCCAGCTGCAAGCTTGTTTATCGCTTGGTGATGGGCGCTGTTCACAAAAAACTCATTGCCATAAAGAGGACACAAAAAGCTGCTTTGCGGGACACGCACCTTGTGCACATTATCTCCTGTGGATTTTTCCCATTTGTGAGTGTCAGCGGTTTCAATATCCTGAATGATATCCCCACCAAAGGCCACATTTAGGATCTGGTGTCCCCGGCAGATCCCTAAAATAGGCCGGCCGGTCGAGCTGAACGAGCGAATCAGCTCAAGTTCCGCATAATCCCTGATTTTATCGATGTTGGTGCTCCCTTCGTTTTCGGCGCCATAACGCGCGGGATCGATATCCCCACCGCCGGGAAGCAGAAGGCCGTCGCAGATTTTGGCAAATTCCAAGTTTTCCGAGAAAATGCCTCGCGCTCCGCAAAAAGCTAGCGCTTCTGCGTAATTTTGAAATTTCTTTCGGTCTCCGTATATAAAAATTTTTTTCAAGATACTCTTCCTTTCCAAAGCAAATGGTTTAAACTTTTATGCGGATATGCGAAATTTTTGCTTTGCAGCCGAATTCCCTAAAAAGATCAGCTTATTACATTTATGATTGATATGCGCACCATTTGGAAAAAATAATCACAACAAATTTGAAACGGGTGGAAAAGTTGAAACAAAATGAATTGAAAGCGCCGTCCAAAAGAACAGAAGCCTTGTCCATTTGGATCATTTTCGGATCTGTACTTCTCTGCATTGCCGTAAGCTTTTGGGAATACCAAGACAACCAAAAAGCCGTCCGTTCGGCCGTGCAGGCCGTCACTGGAGAAGTGCTGGTCACCCAGCTGTCCGACCCTTTACTGGTGCTGGTCAACGACTGGTCCCCGCTGCCGGAGAACTGGCAAGTCATCCCTCGCATGGTGGACGATGAACAGGTCGATTTGCGGATGTACGACAACTTGATGGCAATGTTTAAAGCAGCGGAAAAAGACAATGTGTGGTTCTGGGTGGCTTCCGGCTACCGCAGCGTAAAAGAGCAGGAGATCATCCTGGATCGAGCCGTGGCAGAAAACATCGAACAGGGGATGGGGGAAGAAGAAGCCAAGGAGGAAGCCTTGCGGACCATTGCAAGGCCTGGATACAGCGAGCATCACACCGGGTTGGCAGTGGACTTAAACGATGTCAGTGCTGATTTTGAAACGACAGAAGCATATAAATGGCTTACAGAACACGCCGCTGAATATGGATTTGTGCAGCGATACCGGGCGGATAAAGTGGCAATCACTGGGATTGACAACGAAAGCTGGCATTACCGGTACGTTGGGAAAAAGAACGCCCAGGAAATGGAACGGCTGAATTTCTGCTTGGAGGAATATGTGGAATACCTGAAAAAGCGGGGAATTCGATGAACTGCAAGGAAAATCCTTGAAAAACATCTCGCCCCGTATTATAATATATTTTACATTCTTTTTGCAAGGGGAAGTGTAATCCACATGGAAATACGTACAAGGTTTGCACCCAGCCCTACGGGGTTTATGCACGTAGGGAATTTGCGCACGGCGCTTTACGAGTATTTGATCGCCAAATCCCAGGGTGGGAAATTCATACTGCGTATTGAGGACACAGACCAGGAACGGCTGGTGAAAGGCGCGGAGGACGTGGTTTATCGCACGCTTGAACAGGCGGGTTTGTCTCACGATGAGGGGCCGGATATTGGCGGCGAATATGGGCCGTATATTCAAAGCCAGCGTAAGGATCTGTATAAGCCTTATGCGGAACAGCTGGTAAAAGAGGGGAAGGCCTATTACTGCTTCTGCACCAAAGAACGGTTGGAATCCCTGCACGATGAAAACGGTTTAGGCGGCTATGACCGTCATTGCCGCGATCTGCCCCAGAAAGAGGTTCAGCAGTTTTTGGATGCCGGGACTCCTTATGTCATACGGCAGAAGGTGCCGCTGACAGGCTCCACTTCTTACCAGGATATGGTATATGGCGAGATTACTATTGAAAACAAGGAAATTGAGGATCAGGTATTGTTAAAGGCAGACGGTTATCCCACTTATAACTTTGCCAATGTGATTGACGATCACCTGATGCACATCACCCATGTGGTCCGGGGTAGTGAATACCTGACCTCTACGCCCAAGTATAATTTGCTCTACCAAGCGTTTGGGTGGAAAATTCCCACTTATGTGCATCTGCCGTTGATCATGGGAAAAAATGGGGATGGCACCGTGTCCAAGCTTGCCAAGCGACACGGCTCTACCAGCTTTGAGGGACTTCTGAACGACGGGTATCTGGCCCCGGTTATCATTAATTATATTGCCTTGCTGGGGTGGTCTCCCAAGAACAATCAGGAGATTTTTACGCTGAAAGAACTGGAGCAGGAATTCGACCCTCATCGGATCAGTAAATCTCCTGCTATTTTCGACTATGACAAACTCAACTGGTTTAACGGGGAATATATCAAGCAGATGAGTGAGGACGAGTTTTTTTCCTACGCTGCGCCTTACTATAAAGAGGTATTTGGTGAGCAGAAAAAGCCCCGGCGGATTTTGCAGGCCATTTTGCAGGCCCGGATTACAAAATTCAGTGAAATTCCTGGAATGCTGGCCTTTTTGCAGGAATTGCCCGACTATCCAGTGGATTTCTTTGTAAATAAAAAGAGCAAGACAACGCTGGATAATTCCCCGGTGATGCTAAAAGCCGCTATAGAAACACTGGAACGGCTCTCTGCATGGGACGTTGATTCCATCCACGACAGCCTGATCGACCTGGCTCAAAAGCTGGAAGTGAAAAACGGCACTTTGCTGTGGCCAGTGCGCATCGCCGCAGCCGGCACTTTGGTCACTCCGGGCGGCGCTATGGAAATTTTGGCTCTGCTGGATAGGGAAGAAGCCTTGCGCCGGTTGAAGCTGGGCCTTCAAAAGCTTTCATAATAGGAATTTTATCAAGCTGCTGCAAAACTTACCCGTACGCTGGCAAAACAGAAACGGAAAGGGGAAAATGAAAATGAGTGAAGGAAAATTTTTTGAGGAAATAGTTTCTACTAATTTTATTGATGAATTTGTAAAAGAAGATATGGGTCCCGGTGGGCGTACAGAAGGAATGAAAGTCCACACCCGCTTTCCGCCCGAACCCAACGGTTATCTGCACATTGGTCACGCAAAGGCCATTTACATCGATTTTGGTACGGCGGAACGCTTTGGAGGCATCTGTAATCTGCGGATGGACGATACCAATCCCATCAAAGAGGACGTAGAGTATGTGGATGCCATCAAGGCGGACATTCACTGGCTGGGCTATGATTGGGATGACCGTTTCTACTATGCTTCCGACTACTTTGAGGATATGTACCGTGGTGCTGAGGAACTAATCGAAAAAGGCCTTGCGTATGTGTGCGAGCTGACTCCTGAACAGATGAAGGAAATGCGGGGCGATTTGACTACCCCAGCCACCAGCCCTTACCGGGACAGGCCAAAAGAAAAAAGCCTGGACCTGTTCCGTCGTATGCGGGCCGGGGAATTTGAGGATGGGCGCATGACCTTGCGAGCCAAAATCGACTTGGCTTCCGGCAATTTCAACATGCGGGATCCGGTCATTTACCGGATTAACCACGCCAAGCACCATCGTACCGGGGACAAGTGGTGCATTTATCCCATGTACGATTACGCTCATCCCTTTGAGGATGCAATGGAAGGTATTACCCATTCTCTTTGCTCTTTGGAGTTTGAAGATCACCGGCCCTTTTACGATTGGGTCATTCAGAATGTGACGCTGCCCTCAAAGCCCCGCCAGATTGAATTTGCCAGGCTTGGCATCAACAATACCGTCATGAGCAAGCGAAAGCTCCGTACCCTGGTAGAAGGCGGCTATGTAGACGGCTGGGATGATCCCCGTATGCCAACAATCTGCGGCCTTCGCCGCCGGGGCTACACACCTATGGCCATCAGGCATTTCAGTGAGCGCAACGGCGTGTCTAAAGTGAATTCCATTGTGGAATATGCTTTCCTGGAGCATTGTCTGCGAGAGGATTTGAACCTGAACGCCCGCAGAGTCATGGCGGTGCTTGACCCTGTAAAGCTGGTGATCACAAATTATCCGGCAGGTAAAAGTGAGACCATTACGGTGGAAAATAACCCCAACAAGCCAGAGGACGGTACAAGAGAGGTTACCTTCTCCAGGGAGCTTTGGATCGAACGGGAGGATTTCCTGCCAGAACCCATCCCGAAATATAAACGCCTGTATCCGAAAGGCCCGGAATGTCGCCTTAAAGGGGCATACCTTATCAAGTGTGTGGGGTATGAAACCAATGAGTCCGGAAAGGTCACAAAAATCACGGCGGAATATGACCCGGAAAGCCGGGGCGGCGACCCTGCCGATGGCCGGAAGGTGAAAGGCGCTACCCTGCATTGGGTGGACGCTCAGACCGCGATAGACGCAGAGGTTCGGGTATACGATAATTTGTTTACCGTGGAGAATCCAGAGGATGGAAATTTCCTGGATTATCTCAACCCGGATTCCCTGCATGTGCTTACCGGTTGTAAGCTGGAGCGGGGCCTGGAAAACGCCAAGCCAGGGGAGAGCTTCCAATTTATGCGGCAAGGCTATTTCTGCGCGGACAATAAAGACAGCAAGCCTGGATGTCTTGTTTTTAACCGTTCAGTAAAGCTGAAGGACAGCTTTAAGCCTGGAAAATAAGGGAGATTTAAATGATAGAATATCGGAAAACTCCGTTGACAGAAGATGTCCTTGAAAGCCTGATTGCGATGTCGGCAGAATGGGAAAAGGAAAATAATTGTCGCGGTTATGCCAAAAACGGCAGGGAAGATATTGAAGGAAACCGTATTTTTCTGGCTTGTCAAAAAGGGAGGAGTATCGGCTATCTGTTTGGAAAGAAAGCTTCCGCCCAAGCTTCCAATTCCATTATGCCGGTAGGGACAGAATACTTTGAAGTGAAAGAGCTTTACGTCAAGAAGGAATTTCGCTCTCAGGGTGTTGGTGGGCAGTTATTTGCCTTAGCGGAAAACGCCGCGAAAGCCGAAGGTTTGTCTTTTTTGCTTTTGAGTACCGCTACAAAAAATTACAAGGCGATCCTTCATTTCTACATTGACGAGGTAGGAATGAATTTTTGGAGCGCACGGCTGTTTAAAAAATTATGAAGAGCTGGAAACCTTGAACGGATATTACAAGCCCTTTCAAGAGCTGGACGAATGCGACCGACTGATTGAGGAGTATTTCAAAAACGGCCATTATCAGGAATGCTTTGAAGGACACTTGAAACTTGCAAAGCAGGGTTCCCCCTTGGCCGAGTGTCAAATTGGATATTTCTACTTAATGGCTTGGGTGTGAGGAAAGACACAGAGAAAGCTTTTTATTGGACGCAGTGAGCTGCTGAACACGGCGACTGGGATGGCCAGTATAATCTGGGAAAAGCCTATGAGACTGGCATCGGTACGGGAAAAGACCTGAAGCAGGCGAAGCGCTGGTACCGGGAATCAGTTAAGCAGGGCCATATGCTTGCTCTGAAAAAGTGCCGGGAGCTGCAGATCGGGCTTTGACAAAAAGGCCGACAAGGAACTCTGGGGGCCTTTTAATAAATAAATTGTCACCCTGTATATAATTTTTTGGTTGACAATTTGCCTTGATGATGGTATTGTTTACACTTGGAAATATGAAGGAAGGGAAAGAAAAGTGGAATCAAAGGAAATGGTGTTGAAACTTCTGGAAGAAAGCGCCGGGCCGCTCTCAGGCACGGAAATAGCAGGAAAGCTGGGAATAAGCCGAAACTCCGTGTGGAAGGCTGTGGAAAAGTTGCGGGAACAGGGATATAATATCGACGCAAAAACCAACCGAGGGTATCGGCTGATGTCCGAGAGCAATGTGCTGAACGCAGAGAATATCTGCCGGAAGCTAAAAGGAAGCGCAAAAATTGCAGCAATCGATGTACGGGATTGTGTATCATCCACAAACACTGTTTTAAAGGAATTGGCGGAAAAGGGCGGGGTGGAAGGAATGGTGCTCATCGCGGAGCAGCAGTCCGCTGGAAAAGGCAGGCTGGGCCGTTCCTTTTATTCTCCAAAGGACACCGGCCTTTATATGAGTATTTTGCTTCGCCCAAAATTTTCTGCAGAGGAATCCCTTTTCATCACCACCGCCGCCGCAGTGGCAGTGGCGGGTGCTGTGGAAGCTGTCGCGGGGCGCCATGCTATGATCAAATGGGTCAACGATGTGTATCTTGATGGTTATAAGGTCTGCGGAATTTTGACCGAGGCTTCCGTTGACTTTGAATCCGGCGGCCTGTACTACGCTGTTTTGGGGATCGGGGTAAACCTTCGGGAACCGGAAGGCGGCTTTTCTGGAGATTTAAAGAAAGTTGCCGGAGCACTTTTTAAAAGCGATCCCCCACCTGGTGTCAAAGTAAATCTGGCGGCGGAAATTCTAAATCGATTTTTTCAATTTTATAGCTGTTTAGCGGATACGCCTTTTTTAAAGGAGTATCAAGAGCGTTCCCTGCTGTCCGGTATGAAAATCAACTTTACTAGGGGGAATGAAACAAAAAGCGGGACTGTACAATGTGTGGACGAGCAGTTCCGCCTGGTAGTTTGCCTGGAAAACGGTGGAGAGGAAACCTTTTCAGCCGGAGAAGTAAATATTGATAAGACATTTTTGTCGCAATTGAGAAGGAAAAGAGAGAAAACCATATGAAATTGGAAAAGAAAGTACAGAAGCTCGTGTTGACAGGGGTATTTGCCGCACTGCTGGCGGTACTGTCTCAAATATCCTTCCCGTTGCCTACAGGCGTGCCGGTGACGCTGCAAACCTTCGCCGTGGCTTTATGCGGTTATGTGTTGGGGCCAAAGCTGGGTGTTGTATCCGTGCTAGTGTACCTTGCTTTGGGCGCGGCAGGTCTGCCGGTGTTTTCTGAGTTCAGCGCGGGGATAGGCGTTTTTGCAGGCATGACAGGCGGCTACCTTTGGGGATTTTTGTTTATGGTGTTCCTTTGCGGCCTGGGGGTTAAATTCGAAAAACGGCTTCCAGCCATTGGACTGGGCGTGAGCGGCCTGGCGGTCTGCCACCTTTGCGGCGCTGTCCAGTTTTCTCTGGTAACTGCTACTCCACCCTTGCAAGCTTTCCTGCTCGCATCTGTCCCCTATCTTGTAAAGGATGTCGTTTCCGTGGTGCTGGCCCGTCTTGTAGCGGAAGCCATTTCTTACGCATTGAGGAAAGAGAGGATATCGGGATGAAACTCCGGGGCCATCACCTGTTTTGCACAGCTTTGTTTTCCGGGCATGGCTATGATGGGACTTTTACGGAAAAGATGGCGGCGGTTATCGAAGCTTTGAAAGCTGGGGAGCCTATAGAACTGCTGACCGGACCGGACGAAATTTGCTCCGCCTGCCCGAATCGCATGGACCCGGACGGCTGTGCTTTGGGAACGGAAGATGTGTTTCGCCGGGACGAAGGCGCTTTTCAAGTGCTTGGGCTGGCACCCCATGCGACTTTCACCTGGGAGCAGGTCAAAAGTCAGTTGTTTCAGATCAATGAAATCGAATTTCAATCCGTCTGCGGAGACTGCCGCTGGCAGAAGGAAGGCCTTTGCACTCTGGAGCTGTTATTAAAAAGGACATCCATCAAATAAGCTCTTTTCCTGTGCCTTGCAATCTTGAGTTATTTGTGATAGAATTGCAAATTGAAAATATTGTAAGGAGCCGGGAGGAAAAACGGAATATGGGCGTGCCGGTAAAAAATTATTTCAAAGAGTTGGAAGTGATCCTGCAGCGGGTGGAACAAAGTGGAAAAACACCTACTTTGCTTCTTCACGCCTGCTGTGCTCCCTGTTCCAGCTATGTGCTGGAATATTTGTCTCGGTATTTCTTCATTTCTATTCTTTATTACAACCCAAATATTTCTCCAGAACAGGAATATAAGAAACGCCGGGCAGAATTAGAGCGGTTGGTTCAGAAAATGCCCTTAAAGCATCCCGTTGCTTTTTTGCCATGCGAATACGGTAGTGAAGCCTTTTTGGAAGCCGCTCAGGGGTTTGAAAATGCTCCGGAAGGCGGAGAACGATGTATGAAATGCTTCCGTCTTCGGCTTTCTAGAGCGGCGGAGGAAGCAAAAAAGCGAGGATTTGATTTTTTTACCACCACCCTTTCCATCAGTCCGCTGAAAAGCGCGCCTGTCTTAAATAAAATTGGGGAAGAGGTGGGCATGAAATTTGGCGTCCGGCATTTACCGGCTGATTTCAAGAAAAAAGACGGCTACAAGCGCTCTCTGGAACTTTCCAGACAATATTCCCTATACCGGCAGGATTACTGCGGCTGCATTTACTCAAAGATGCAGCGAGAACGGGAAAAAGAAAGGAAGGATCAACTTGCCGGTCACACATAATGGAACAACATATTGGGTGGCGGATACACACGCCCATATTTATCCTGGAAAAATCGCCGAAAAGGCTACAGCATCCGTGGGTAATTTCTATCATGTCGACATGCTCAACGTAGGATTGCCCCATGTGTTGGCTCAACAAGGCGGCAAAGCCGGCATCGACCGTTTTCTGGTGTGTTCTGTAGCCACAAAGGTTGCGCAGGTTCGTTCCATTAACCAGTTTATCCAGCGAAAATGCGAGGAATACCCACAGTTTGTCGGGTTTGCCGCTTGGCATCAGGACGTAGAGAACATCGAAGCGGAATTGGATGACATTCAAAGCCGGGGCTTGAAAGGAATCAAACTGCATCCGGATTTTCAAGGTTTTTTCATTGATGATGAAAAAATGCTTCCCCTTTACCGGGAGGCCAACCGCCGGGGATTGCCGGTTTTATTTCATACCGGTGACAGCCGGACGGATTTTTCCTCTCCCCGTCGGTTGATGAACGTGCTGGAAAAAATTCCGGATTTTACCTGTATCGCGGCGCATTTGGGCGGCTATACAGAGTGGGAGGACGCACGGAAGGAACTTCGTGGGACCAATGTTTATGTGGATACATCCAGCTCTCTGTTCTCCCTTTCCAAAGAACAAGCCCGCCGGAGCATTGAGCATTTTGGGGTGGAACGTACTATGTTTGGCACGGATTTTCCAATGTGGGATCCTTCCATTGAGTTGGAGCGTTTTTTTGCACTGGAGTTGAGTGAAGAGAATAACCGGAAAATTTTCTATAAAAATTTTGCCCGGTTGTTCCATGTTGAGGAACCGACATAATGGGCCAGATGGAATTTTTGCTTGCCTGCCAAGCTGTAATGGGACAGGATCACGTCCGGCACGGCATTGGGACCCTGGGGGAAAAAACGCTTCACGCAGTATTGAAAACTTATTTTGATCCCGATCCAACCCACCACGAGATCAATATAGGGCCTTATGTCGTGGACATTTTGGGAAACGATGGATTTGTGGAGATTCAGACCAGCGGCCTTTACCGCCTTCGGGAAAAGCTGGAATTCCTTTTGCAGCACGCCCCCGTTACTGTGGTTTATCCCATTCCAGCGGTTAAGTGGCTGATTTGGCTGGAGAAGGACGGTAAGGTTTCTCCCAGACGGAAAAGCCCCAAACAGCCTTCCGCCTGGGAACTATTGCCGGAGCTATATGGATTGCGCGGGCTGCTGAATCGGGAGGGACTTCGATTTTGCGCAGTCCTTCTAGAGTTGGAGGAATACCGTTTGAAAAACGGTTGGAGCGATGATGGAAAGAAAGGCTCCACCAGGTTTGAAAGGCTCCCTATCAGACTGCTGGACGAAGTTTGGCTTAATTGCCTGGATGATTACAGTGCATTGATCCCAAGTGTACTGAGCGATCCTTTCAAAGTCAAAGATTTTGCTAAAATATCCCGGCTTTCCCCTAGAAAAGCCGCCGCTGCCGTTAGTGTTCTGTGTACTGTCGGTGCGCTGGAACGGATAGGCAAGTCAGGAAACGCTTATCTGTATACCAAGACGGCTATATCGTTTTCCGAATCATATACCGGGCGCTGACAAACGCCCAGTTTTGATTAAAGGGGCGCATAATGTTCCAGTATCCGCCGCCGCGCAGAGCAAATTCCTCAATCAAATTAAACTTTCCTTCCATGCTTCTGACGTCCTCAAACCACACCACATGCCTGCGGCCCATCCTGTCCCAATATTCAAAGGTGGGGGACTGGGATGGCGCGTCAAACTCAATGGGAACCCCATACCGCCTGGCGATTTCTACCGCATATTCGTTCCCAATAGCCGTGGCCCGCGTTACCCCTTTTTCAAAGGGAAGAATCCAGTCATAGCCATAATTTGCCAGCCCCAGCATAATTTTTTCAGAGGAGATAGCGGAAACACCGTATTCCGTTACCCGCCGCACCATGTTAAGCGGTGCCACAGCCATTGGCGGTCCATAGGTATACCCCCATTCGTAGGTCATCAGCAAAACAGTGTCGGCGATGGCACCGATCGCCGCATAGTCATGGGATTCATACAACAGCCCCTGCTGTCCCGCAGATGTTTTGGGAGCCAGGTCTACGTTGACAAAATAACCTTCCGCATGCATCCGTTCTGTGGCTCTGCGTAAGAAATTCTGGTAATCCCCGGCGTCCTCTGCGTTGACATATTCAAAGTCGATATCCAGGCCCAAATAGCCTTTTTCCTTCATGACTGCCGTTATTGCGTCAAACACCTTGTCCTGTAAGGTAATGCTGCGAAATAACAGGCTTGCTCGCTGGCCACTGAAATTACCGTCCTCCGTTATGGAGGAAAGCAGCATAACTGGGACCGTTTTGTATTGGTATGCCATTTGTATCAGTTCGTTGTCGTCAATGGAGATCAACTCGCCGGATTCAGTAAACCCGTAGCCGAAAATGGTTAAATAGGTGAGGTAGGGAAGAGTACGGCGTAGCATATTCTTTTCAATGTAGGGATATGCGTAACCGTTCAATGAGATTTCACGCCGTTTTGACTCTTGAAAATGGATGACGATGCTTTCACCTGCCCGCAGATATGGGGATAAAATCAAACTGGGATTATTTTGTAAAAGTGTAATTTCCGGTACGGCAAATCTGGCGGCGATAGACGAAAGGCTGTCCCCGGACTGAACCATATATATCGTTTCGGGGATTAGAATTACCAGCGCCTGGCCCACCGCTAAATTCCTTGGATCTGCAATACCGTTGTCGCTGATGATTCGGTTAGGGGATACGCCGTACCGCCTGGCCAGGTTCCACACCGTATCCCCGGGCTGGACCGTATAAATAACCATGACAAACCCTTCTTTCAAAAGCGTTCTAGTTTAAGGTATGCATGAAACCCAACTGTCATGAAAGGCCTTTTCACCGCTGTGATTTTATTGTATAATATTATTTATTGATTTTTTGATTTAGAAAGGCAGGGTGCGTGAATAAAATGGAAGATGAAGCTATGGATTTGCAGAAATTGACCTTCTTCACTGAGGGCAACACCTTTACCGGCAGTAAAACAAAAGATTGGGACACAGGGCTGCTGATGCGGTATCTGATTCGCCCCGACAAGGAAAATGATACGCTGCAGGCTTTTATCTGGACTGCAGATGTCTGCTTTGAAAAGGCGAAATCGACTCACAATGACGAATTTCCGTTGAGCGATGAGGGCTTGGACCAAATACAAAAATGGCTGCAGCAGGAATTTGACAGTCTGTAAGGAGAGAAATCAGTTTATGTATCACATACTTGATAGAAAAGAACTGAACCCGACAGTTACCAAAATGGAGATTGAAGCGCCGCTGGTAGCGGCAAAAGCGGAACCGGGACAGTTTATTATCCTCCGGGTGGATGAAGAAGGGGAGAGGATCCCGCTGACCATCGCCGGTTATGACCGTGAAAAAGGGACGGTCACAATTATTTTTCAAATTGTCGGTGCAACCACTGAAAAGCTGAATCATCTAAAAGCTGGGGATTCCCTGCAGGACTTTGCCGGGCCTCTCGGTGTTGCCACCAAAACAGCGGATCTGAAAAAAGTCTGTATTGTAGGCGGGGGAGTAGGCTGCGCCATTGCCATGCCCATCGCGCAAAAACTGTATCAGGTGGGATGCGCGGTCACATCCATTATTGGCTTTCGAAGCAAAGATTTGCTGATCCTCGAACAGGAATTCCGCGACGTGTCGGACCGCCTGTTTGTCATGACAGACAACGGATCCTACGGCAGGGAAGGGAATGTCTGCGTTCCCTTGCAGGAAATGCTCTCCACAGGAGAAACCTTTGACCAAGTGATCACTATTGGCCCGCTTATCATGATGAAATTTGTAGTAGAAACCGTACGTCCTACGGGAATCCCATGTACTGTTTCCATGAATCCCATCATGATTGACGGCACAGGCATGTGCGGCGGGTGTCGGCTCACCCTGTGTCAGGGCGGGAAACGCGTTACCAAATTCGCATGTGTGGACGGTCCGGATTTCAACGGGTACGAAGTGGACTTTGATGAAGCAATCTCCCGAGGAACCATGTACCGAGATTTTGAGCGTCATGCATTTGAAGAGACCTGCAACCTGTTCCGGAAGGAGGCCGCTGGCAATGCCTAAAACAAATATGAATCCCAAAAAGAATGTGATACCTACCCAGCCGCCGAAGGAACGTTCTCATAATTTTCGGGAAGTGGCGCTGGGATACAGTGAGAAAACCGCACTGGACGAAGCCGCACGCTGTTTAAACTGCAAAAACATGCCATGTGTCGGTGGCTGCCCCGTCAATATCCACATTCCGGAATTTATCGAAAAAATCCGGGAGGGCGATTTTGAAGGCGCTTATCAAGTGATTTCCCGATCATCCAGCTTGCCTGCGGTCTGCGGGAGGGTATGCCCGCAGGAAACGCAGTGCGAAGCAAAATGTGTTCGGGGTATCCGCGGGGAGCCAGTGGGAATTGGCCGGTTGGAACGTTTTGTGGCTGATTGGCACAACGAGCACTGCGCGGAAAATTTCCATCCAATGCCTTCCAACGGCCATAGGGTGGCGGTGGTTGGCTCCGGTCCCTCCGGTCTGACCTGTGCTGGCGATCTTGCCCGGAAAGGCTATCAGGTCACTGTATTTGAAGCGCTTCACACCGCCGGCGGAGTGTTGGTTTATGGGATACCGGAATTCCGTCTCCCAAAATCCATTGTCCGCCAGGAAGTCAACCATTTGTCCGCATTGGGTGTAAAAATGGAAACCAACGTCATCATTGGCAAAACCCTGACAATAGACGATCTGTTCGAACAGGGCTTCGAGGCTGTGTTTATCGGTTCCGGCGCTGGCCTTCCAAACTTTATGGGGATTCCCGGGGAATCTCTGAAAGGCGTGTATTCCGCCAATGAATTTTTGACCCGCAGCAATTTGATGAAAGCTTATCGGGAAAATCCCGTCACACCTATCATGAAGGGAGGCAGGGTTGCTGTAGTGGGCGGGGGAAATGTGGCGATGGATGCCGCTCGTACCGCTCTACGGTTGGGAGCGGAAAGAGTTTACATCGTGTACCGTCGCTCTTTAGAGGAACTGCCAGCCCGGAAAGAGGAAGTGGAACATGCTATGGAAGAAGGGGTCGATTTTCACCTGCTGAACAATCCCGTGGAAATTCTTGGATATGAAAATCTCAAAGATAAACGGGATCCGAAAAATGGCTTTGTCAGCGGTATGCGCTGTATCAAAATGGAATTGGGAGAACCCGATGAGAGAGGCCGCCGAAGACCTATCCCCATTCCAGGAAGTGAATTTGAATTGGCTGTAGACACGGTGGTCATCGCCATCGGCACCTCGCCCAACCCATTGATCAAGTCTACGACCGCAGGTTTGAAAGTAAATCGACGGGGCGGGATTGTCATCAGCGAGAAAACCGGCGCGACATCCCGGACCGGTGTGTATGCCGGCGGGGACGCCGTTACCGGTGCGGCAACCGTAATCTCCGCTATGGGTGCCGGGAAAACGGCCGCAAAGGCAATCGATGAATATCTGAGCGACCGTTAAAATATTATCGGAAAAAGAGCGTTGTGGAAGGCATCCCACAACGCTTTTTTAAGGCATAAAACAAACGACAGCGGCATAGGACTTTTTGAGAAATTCCAAAGGAGAACTCCCTATGAAAAAACTTGGGTTTATTTTGCTGTTTTCCGCGTCTCTTGCTCTGTTCGCCCTGCAAACTGCGCAGGCCTTTGGCATTGTAAACTTTCACACAGATTTGTTCGAAAAGAAATGCACCGTGGTCCTAGACGCGGGGCATGGCGGAGAGGATGGTGGCGCCGTAGGAATCAACGGTGCGAAAGAAAAAGACATCAACCTAGCCATTGCTTTAAAACTGGAAGCCTATTTGAAGCAAAATAATTTCAAGGTAGTCATGATCCGGGACGGCGACTATTCTGTAGGAGACCAAACCCTTTCTACTGTTGCGGAACGAAAACGCTCCGACACCAAAAACCGACTGCAAACTATCCAGGAAGCAGGGGAGTGCATTTTCATCAGCATCCACCAAAACCACTTTACAGAAAGCAAATACGATGGCACCCAGGTATTTTATTCTAGCAACCGGGAAGAAAGCGCGGTTTTAGCGGAGTCGATCCGGCAAAACGTTGTTTCCACGCTTCAGCCCGAAAACCGCCGGGAAAATATGCAGGCCGATGAGAGCATCTATCTCCTGCACCACTGCCAGGTACCGGGAGTCTTGGTAGAATGCGGTTTCCTTTCCAATTCTGCCGAAGCGGAAAAACTCATAACAGAAGAATATCAAAAGGACATGGCCGCTGCCATTTACAACGGGCTGACAGATTATCTGCAAAGCCAAGCGGAAAGCTCCGTTTCAAACGCTTAAGGGACTTTGCTATTCCTCACAATTTACAAAAATACGAAAAGAGAGTATAATAGAAAAAACTCGATAAGCCTTCAATGAGGGAAAGGAACAGAAAATGGCCGGAAAGAGTAAGATTATTTATCAGTGCACCGCCTGTGGATACGTATCTCCCAAATGGGCTGGGAAATGCCCGGAATGTGGTGCGTGGAACAGCATGGAAGAAATCGTCAGAGAAACGGCAAGTATGCCGAAGAGCACAACTGCCCGTATGGCGGGCGGACTTTCTAAGGCTGTCCCTATCAACGAGATCAGTACTCAGAACGAGCACCGCTACCACACCGGCCTTTCTGAATTGGATCGGGTGCTGGGTGGCGGGATTGTAAAAGGCTCCTTGGTATTGATCAGTGGCGATCCAGGAATCGGCAAATCCACCATGTTGCTGCAAATTTGCGAATATCTAGGCCAAAGTTTGCGCATTTTGTATGTTTCCGGAGAGGAATCAGCTCGGCAGATCAAGCTTCGCGCTGCCAGGCTGGGCGTGCGAAGTGCCAATTTGATGGTGCTTACCGAAACTGATGTGCAGTATATTATCGAGGAGATCCGTGCGGAAAAGCCAGACCTTGTAATGATCGATTCGATCCAGACCATGAACCACACCGACTTGAATTCCTCGCCGGGAAGCATTACGCAGGTACGGGAATGTACTAATGCACTGACGCGCTGCGCCAAAACAATGGATATCCCAATTTTGATCGTGGGTCACGTCAACAAAGACGGCGCCATTGCCGGCCCAAAGGTATTGGAACATATTGTGGATGCTGTACTCTATTTTGAAGGCGACCGCCAGATGACGTACCGCATCCTGCGGGCCGTGAAGAACCGTTACGGTTCCACAAATGAAATCGGCGTATTCGACATGGGGGAAACCGGGTTGCAACAGGTGGAAAATCCTTCTCAGGCTATGCTTTCCGGTAGGCCAAAGGACGCTTCTGGCACCTGCGTGACCGCGGTAATGGAAGGTTCCCGGCCGATTCTGGCGGAGATTCAGGGGCTTGCCACCACCTCTGGCTATGGCACGCCCCGGCGAATGTCCACCGGCTTTGACTACAACCGTATGGCGTTGATTTTGGCAGTGTTGGAAAAGCGAGCTGGTTATTACTTTTCCAATTTGGATACTTATGTGAACGTAGTAGGAGGGCTGCGGCTGGAAGAACCTGCTGTTGATCTGGCAGTAGCAATGGCTTTGATTTCCAGTCTGAAGGACATACCAATACGGGAGGACACCGCCGTGTTTGGTGAAATCGGTCTGGCGGGGGAGCTGCGTAGCATCAACCGGGCTGACTTGCGCATTTCCGAAGCTGCCCGCCTGGGCTTTACCCGTTGCATCCTGCCGTATCACAACTTGAAAAATTTGAGCAATACCAACAAGTTAGAAGTGATCGGTGCAAAAAATATTCGGGACGCTTACGAAGCAGCTGCCACAAAATAACATTTGTTCGATTAAAGGGAAACTATGAAATTGGAAATTAAGCAATATACAAAAGAGCGCATCCCGGATGTGTTGACCTTTGAACGGGCCCTCCGGGAGGAGGAGAACTTCTGGGGCTGGGAGATCGATGACGACTACATTGAACAGGTAAACAGATCCTTTACGGACGCGCGGTTCAAAAATTCGCTCTCACTGTTGGCGTATGATAGCAACAGGGTGGTGGGCCGGATCGACGCAGCTCTGATCTGTTCACATTTTGACGGTTCCGTAAGACTTCGGAAGCACAGCATTTCTACCGTTCATGTGAAAGGGCCTTGATACGCGATGAAGGGATCTGGATCGATTGTTAGGGAAGATAAAACCGGAACCATCAATTATACAAAATGAATATTTTGTATAATTGAGGGGAGGGTAAAACTAAAAAATAGGAAGGGTGAATCAGCAAAATGAGTTTTTCCATTAAAGATGAGATGCCGCGCATCGTACAGGAATTTGCCTTGTACCTGCGGAATATCCGTGGGTTATCTCAAAAAACTGTTAATGAATACTGTATGGATCTGCGGACTTTCTTTCGCTTTTTAAAGCAAAATCGCGGCCTGATTTCTGCGGAAGTTCCTCTGGAAGAAATTCAAGTGAAGGATATTGATTTAGAATTTCTGCGTTCCATCAAAACTTATGATATTTTTGAATACATGAATTTTGTGGCGGACGAACGCAACAACATGAGTTCCACCCGGCAGCGAAAATCTTCCTCTTTAAAATCTTTCTTTAAATACTTGACCGTCCATGAGAAGCTACTCGATGAAAATCCCACGGAAAACCTGACTCCTCCCAAAACCAAGAAAGCCCTTCCCCATTTCCTTTCACTCGAACAAAGTATCGAACTCTTGAACGCTGTGGATGGTCCAGACCAGGAGCGCGACCGTTGTATGCTGACGCTATTCCTCAACTGTGGGATGCGGCTGTCAGAACTTGTTTCTATTAACATTTCCGACGTGGTTCACAATAATTCCACTTTGCGGATACTAGGAAAAGGCAATAAAGAGCGTATAGTTTATTTAAACCAGGCCTGTATGGACTCCATTGACAGTTATCTTACCGTCCGTCCAAAGGACGGCGTAGTTGACCGGGATGCTCTGTTTTTGAGCAGACGTAAAACCAGAATTAGCCCCAAAACAGTTCAATTTATCGTGAAAAAGTACTTGGACAAAATCGGATTGAGCGGTCCAGGATATTCCGTTCATAAGTTACGCCACACTGCCGCTACATTGATGTACCGTTATGGGGACGTGGACATTCGTATCCTTCAGGACATTTTAGGACATGCAAATTTGGGAACCACTGAGATCTACACTCATACGTCCAGTAATCAGATGGAAGCCGCTATAAACGCCAACCCTCTTGCTAAAATCAAGCCAAAGCAGAAGAAATCTGGCTCCAAATCTCAGGAAAAAATCGAACAAAAAGCCGAAAAAGAGGAATAAACATAAAAGAGGACACGGTAATTCGCACCGTGTCCTTTCCTAATTTATATTATTTCTCATTTTGATCGTCAGAGCGCTTTACCAGCTTTCCATTGACATAAACGTATTGTTCTTTTTCGTTTTCATCTTCAAGCTCTGGCGCAGAGTCAAACAGGCCGCTATATTTTTCAGCCAAGGGATCCGGCTCTGTATTTTTTGATTTTATCCTCTCCATCTCCTGATATGGCTGGATCATATACTGGTCAATTACAGGATAGACAGAGAAATTGACCAAATAGCTGGCAAAGGAAAATGCTATGAAAACAACAAATACCAAGAAAATTGTAATAGTCAGCGGCATGATGGGAACAACGCCAATCAGGATAACAATGATCCCCAAAATCAAGGTAACTAAAAGGTTTCTGCCAAACCCGGCCAAAATGAAAATCAGAGCGTTCTTATACATCTGGCTGAATTTCAAGTCAAAGGTGACGAACATGACCGGTAAATAATACTGGGCGAAAATAAACAACAATGCAATGACTACGCAGACCCAGAAGGGTAAATAATAGATTGGCTCCAGAAAAGCGTTATTGTAGTAATAAATCAGAGAAAAGCTCAAAAGAAAATAGACCAGATAGATGATCATGCCGTTAAGTAGGAACAGCTTCCAATTATTTCGAACAGCTTCCCAAAAGTCCGACCACACAAAAGCATGCTCTTCCCTGGAAAAATTTCTGGTGACAATGGTTAGCCCTGCTGTAAATGGTGCCAGCAGAATCAGCGGCAGGGGCATGACATAGAGATTCCACACATCTACTTGCACTCCTGTGGTCCCAACAGGGATCTGTAAGATCACATGAGTGGGGAAAAAGTAAAGTGCAATCATCAAAACAGCGACAACAATCGTTGGGAGCAAGAAAATCAAATTCAGTTGCACCAGCTTTGTGAATTTTCGAAAATAAATCTCAAAAAAACGGATAGGTGCCGCCTTTTTCGGATCGTCCTTACTGACGCCGGGACCCGGCTTGTCGTAATTACCCCAAAAGTTAAAAAGGCCCAAAAAACCATCTCCAATCTGGCCTGCAGTTTTCCCACGCGGAATTAACCAAGCTTTGCTTTAGGGTGGCAGTCTTGATAGACCTGCCGGACATGGTTGTCCAAAAGCTGAACATATACCTGGGTAGAAGATATATCGGCATGCCCCATCATGGTCTGGATGTCCTTTACGGAGGCGCCGTTTTCCAAAAGATGCAGAGCGAAAGAATGCCTTAGGGTATGGGGCGTGATCTCCTTCTGGATTCCAGCCTCCGCAGCATAGCTTTTAACGATCTTCCAAAAGCCCTGCCGAGTCAACCGTCCACCGTTCAAATTTACAAATAACGCATTCCCGCTCTCAGGGCCGGCAATCAAGTCCCGCATGCGGTAGATGTAGTCGGAAACAGCCACCACGGCGGAAGGATACATTGGAATAGGCCGGATTCCCTTATTGCCCTGGCAATATAATACTCCGGAGCGAAGGTTTACATCCTTAAGATTCAAGTTAATTAGCTCAGAAGCCCGTATGCCAGTTGCATATAGCAGTTCCAGCATTGCCTTATCCCGACAACCCTTCGGCTCGGTAATGTCCGGTTGGGCCAACAGCCGCTCAATATCTTCCCCAGAAAGGACTTGAGGCAGTTTTTTAACGGTTTTTTCCAATTTGACGTTTTTGGCCGGATTGGAATCCAGCAGGCCGCGGAAGATTAAAAACTTATAAAAGCAACGCACCGAAGCCAGATTTCTGGAAACCGTAGTGGGAGAACGCTTTAATCCCTGAAGGTAATCCACGTATTCCCGAATCATTTCTTCATTGGCTTCCAGCGGGGACACCCCACGGTCGGAAAGAAATTCCAAAAAATACATGGTATCCCGCAGATAGGATTCCCGCGTGTTCGCCGAATTGGATTTTTGATTCGTCAGATAATCACTAAACATAGAATAATAGTCGTTCATGTCTTACCCACCTTTTACCTAAGGAAACAATACCGACCCAAGAACCACAAAAGCGCTCCCAAGCAAGGAACTGGCAACCGCCAAGCAGAGAAATCGCAAAAAATCCTTCCAATATTCCCAGAAGCTTAAAGAGTCAAAGCAGGAAGAAAAGAAAGCCTTTCTGAGCTGATTCGAAAGTGATTGCACTCTAATTCCAAACAAAAGAAAAAGGAATACAGAAAGAGCAGCCGCAGGAGCATATATCAAAGCTGATTTCCAAAGCCCAGAAGGCCCATCCGAAAAGAAGAAGGAAGAAACTCCCAAGCCCACTGTCATTCCCTTTAAGAAAGCAAGCGGCGGAAAGGCAAAAATCCCAAATGCCGTAATGCCTAAAAAGAAAGACGGAGTAAGGAAAATCAACTGATTGATCAAAAGGGTAGAAAAGCAGGAAAAGAATCCGGAACTTAAAGAAGGGATACCGGAAAAAGGAAGAGGAAACAAGGCTTCTTCCTGGATCAGGTCAGGCAAAAAGGTAAAAAGGGAACCAGTCAACAGACCGACAAAGAAACAAAACGACGGAAGAACTAATAACATCCAACGCCGGGAACAGCGTTTCCAAAAAGAGGATGTTTCCAGAGCGGGTATCTCCGGAAAATAATCAAAAATCCGATTCATAAGAGAGCCTGTCTCCTTTCTAAAAGCAAAGGCAAGATGGTTCATACTTATGAAAGTTGGACAAGAAGTATACCGACCCCATCAATAGAGAAACGAATAATCTTGAAAAGCAGTTCAGCAACCACGGTTTCAAATTATTTGCAACCAAAGGCAAACAGCGTACAAAACCGAAAATACATAGAGGAAACATTAATAAAACATCAAAAAAAGAAAACAAAACAGAAAAATCAAATTCCACAAGATGTGCACATTTTTAAAATTAAAAGCGGAATATCTTGTGTTTTTGAGAAAAATCCCGGTTTAAAGCCGTTTTTTGGGCTAAAAAAAGAAGGAAAGAGAGTTGCTTTCTCCGCTTGGTCAAATTTGGGGAAAGACCTCCCTGCCTTACTTACTATAATACAATTTGCAGAAATTTGCAAGAGCAAAAATGAATATTTTCTCTTTTTCTTTTGAAACGTTAAAAAATTATGTAATTTTGATTATGTAAACTTATGTATATTTTTTAACTTGTGTTATGCAAACATTTCCAAATGTTGTATGAATAAAAATACACACAGCTAGACCGTGTGTATCTTCCCGCATATCCTTTTCAAAAAGTTGATTAAAATTTCACCTTACTTTTTTGGTTTACTCCTAAAATACCGCCAAGTGAGCCGCCAATCAAAACGGCAGCCAGCTTTCCAACGCTCCCTACAGAGAATTCGTTTTCAAAAAACAACGAAGCAACCAGCAGGATTACAGCCGTAAAAACCGCCCCTGATAAAAGGCCCAAAAGCAACCCGTTTTCTTTTTGATAAAGTGCCGCAAAGAATCCACCTAAAAAAGCGGCCATGCCCCCAATGATCGTGGTAAATACCGGTGTGATTCCTTTGGGCAATGTTCCCATTTTTTCAAATATCAACGCTGCTACTGCTAAAAGCGCTGCCGCACTGATCCCGCTGATCCCAATGGACAGTAATAGAGCTTTTCCTCTTTTGATCATAAAAACAACCTCACCGCTCCAATATAACCAAAATAAGCAATCTTGGTTCATACTATGAGCTGTGAGGCTGAAATATTCGTTTCTCT
>CAYSQF010000024.1:0-22701 GCA_964433105.1 uncultured Acutalibacter sp. | reverse complement strand
ATCGTGCCGGGAAGAATTGGCACCCCGCCAGCATACAAGCCATGTTGAGAAATATTCTTTACACGGGGGTTTTACGGAGCGGCAAAAGCCATTCAAAAAAACTGGACGAGCTTGTCATTGTGGACGAAAAAGCATTTAACCATGTAAAGGAAATGTTAGCTATCCGTTCCCGGAAAAACGAAGCAATCCGAGCGAAGCCCTTAAATACCCGTGGCAATTCCCTTTTATCAGGGATCGTCTTTTGCGGTCATTGCGGGCGCAGGTTATGCGTTACCACAAGCGGGAAATACAAACGAGCTGATGGAACATATTACGTCCGAACACGTTATACCTGCCAGACCAAAAGCCGCACCCACGGAGACTGTGACGGGCAGACCGGCTACACGGTTGAAAAGCTGGATAAAATGGTGGAGCAAGTGGTTTTTTCCTTGCTTTCCCAAATTCAGCAAATCAGCCGGGCAGAAATTGTCAACGCCAGTTATGCAAAAAAGCAGGACGACAGGGAAGCCGCCTTGTGCAAGCTGAAAAAGGACTGTGAGAAAGCCGAAAGCGAACTACATACTCTAACGGGCGAAATCGTTAAGGCCATTTCCGGCGAAAGCGCCTTTTCCGCCGAACTGCTGAACACGGCTATCAAGGAAAAAGAAAAGGAGTATAACGATCTCCGGGAAGCCTGCCTTACGGCAGAACGGGAACTGAAAGAATGTGAAACCCGCCTTGCCGCAATGGGAGAACAGTATGAGGAGCTTTTGGAGTGGACTAACGGTTACGCCAATTCTCCCATGTCCGCCAGGAAAATGATTATCAGCCACCTGATAGACCGTGTAGAGGTTTTTCGGGGGTACAAGCTGAAAATCGACCTTAACATCAGCGTAAGGCAATTCTTTGAGGGTATAGGAGCAAAAGCCCCGCAGGAAATATCGGCTTGACAGGCATGGACGGAAAAAGTATAATGTTTATGCGCCGTGAAAAAGGCATGTGATGAACAGAATAAGGCGTTGTGCGGTACGCTCTATTTTGCGTGGTAGAATGACTTGCGTTTCTTTCAATGCCCTTCATGGGGGTATACATGATGCGCCTGCAACCCAATGGGGGCATAGAAAACATGATTCGGGAGAGCGCTTGAATGGCATTCAAGAGGTCAGCGGTTCGATCCCGCTTATCTCCACCAAACAAGGGGTTACGGTTATTGAAGGGTTTGTTTCTGAAAAGAAGCAAACCCTTTTTTGTGCCCTTTATCCGCACAAAGCAACCAAACTGTAGAAAGGAGGGAAACAAATGGAGGACGAAAAAATCATTGAATTGTTTTTTCAACGAGATGAATCAGCCATTGTCGAAACACAAGTCTCGATGAAATCAAAGACATTGTAAATTCTTTAGATTTGTCAGCCTTGTGCGATGTCAGATAGTATTGACGCAAGAAAAAATAATCTATATTAGTGGGCAGTATCCTGCTGCCGCTTACTGAAATCGGGCGGGAGTTTTGCGACCTTTACTGGAAACGGTTTCCAGCAGTTATACTGCCGGAAAATTTTGCGTTTTTTTCAAATTATCTCTTGACTTTGCGAACGCATGTTCTATAATATAGTTAACCAAACGAACGCACGTTTGAATGCGCTTTGAGAAAACAAGGAGGGCGGATGGTGGAAAACGGGATCCTGCACGTGGACATGAACAACTTTTACGCTTCTGTGGAAATCCTGTACGCCCCCCAGTATCGGAACGTGCCAATGGCGGTGGCAGGAGACCAGGAAAGCCGCCACGGGATTATTCTGGCCAAAAATATGCTGGCAAAAGAAAAGGGAGTTAAAACCGCCGAGCCGATTTGGCAGGCAATGAAAAAATGCCCCGGCCTTCAGTTAGTGCCGCCCCATCACGAGCGGTATGCCGCTTTTTCCAAAAGGGCCAAAGAGCTTTACTGCCAATACACCGACCTGGTGGAAAGCTTCAGCCTGGATGAGTGCTGGCTGGATGTGTACGGCAGTGAGCGGCTGTTTGGAGACGGTGAGCATATCGCTCAGGAAATCCGTGAACGGGTAAAAAAGGAGCTTGGGCTGACAGTGTCGATTGGCGTTTCCTACAACAAGGTATTTGCCAAGCTGGGAAGCGACTTCAAAAAACCGGACGCAGTCACCGTATTCGGCCGCCGGGAAATGGAAGCCATCATCTGGAAGCTGCCATGCGAAGCCCTGCTGTTTGTAGGCCCCTACACGGAAAAGACCTTGAAGAAATTCGGCCTGCGCACCATTGGAGATATCGCCCGGATGGAACTTTCCGCCATGACCCGCATGCTGGGGAAAACCGGAGAAACCTTGTGGATCTACGCAAACGGCCTGGATAATTCCCCGGTGGCCCCAGCGGACGCCCAGGAGCCAGCAAAATCCATCGGCCACAGCATTACCCTGCCCCGGGACATTACCACCGAGTCGGAGGTCCGGAAAACCTTGCTTTCTCTGGCTGAAAGCGTAGCCAAGGACCTACGGATGCAGGGCGTAAAGGCCGGAGAGGTACAGCTCACCGTTAAAAGCGGGGATTTTGAGGAGTTCCAGCGGCAGTGCCGGATAGACCCTCCTGTGTGCGATTCCCAGTCCTTGTATCGGGCGGTCCTGGCGTTGTACCGCCGGGAAAACAGGCGGTGGGCCATCCGGCTGCTGGGGATCAGGGCCGGGAAGCTGATAGAATCCGGTGCGGGGCAGCTGAGCCTGTTTGACGGCTCGGACGGCCGGGAGAGAAGAGAAAAGCTGGAAACCACCGTAGACGGCCTTCGGGAGCGATTTGGCCGGGAAAGCATCTCCCGCGCAATGACCCTCAGCCCGAAAAAAGAAAAAGGAACGGGAGAAACTAAAAATGAGTGAGATCGTAAGAAAAGACATTAGCGAAGAATGGGCGCACACAGGGATCATAGAGGCAGGGAATTTCTGCTTTTTGGGCTACTGCGCGGGAAATGTGGGCGGCACCATAGAAGAGCAGATAGGCGGAGCGTTTAACCAAATGGAAGAGAGGCTATCTCTATTCGGCCTGACCTTGGAAAACGTGATCCAGATGGACTGCCTGTTCCGGGATGTTTGGAATATCCCGGTAATGGAAAAGGTCATCAAGGAGCGGTTCCACGGAAAGTTCCCTGTCCGCAAGTCCATTCAGACGGAATTCGCCCATACCGGCGGCGAAAAGGGACTGCTGTTCCAGGTCGACGCCGTTGCCTATCGTCCACATTGATCTTGACCGTTTTGCGGCAGACTTTTACCTAGAAGGGAAAAAGATATGGACCTGATGAAAAAGCTGGAAATTTTGACCGACGCTGCAAAATACGACGTAGCCTGCACCTCCAGCGGCGTAGACCGCCCCGGCCAGCCCGGAAAACTGGGAAATGCAGTAAAGGCCGGGATATGCCACAGCTTTGCTGCGGACGGCAGGTGTATCTCCCTGTTGAAGGTCCTGCTGAGCAACGACTGTGCCTTCGACTGCTCCTACTGCGTGAATCGCCGATCGATGGACAGCCCCAGGGCCACCTTTACTCCGGAGGAGCTGGTGCGGCTTACCATCCAGTTTTATCGCAGAAATTACATTGAGGGGCTTTTTTTAAGCTCGGCAGTGGTAAGAAACCCGGACTACACCTGCGAATTGATGCTGCAAACCTTGAAAAAACTTCGGGAAGAGGAACATTTCTGGGGGTACATCCACGTAAAAGCCATTCCCGGGGCAAGCTCCTGGCTTACCGAGCAGCTGGGCTTTTATGCCGACCGCATGAGCGTAAATATTGAGCTTCCCTCCCAAAAAAGCCTGGCTTTGCTGGCGCCCCAAAAGAGCAAGGAAAAAATACTGACACCTATGAAGAAGATCCGGGACGGAATCCGAGAAAACAAGTCCGACCTGGTCAAGTACCGGTCTGCCCGGAAATTCGTACCGGCAGGCCAATCAACCCAAATGATCATTGGCGCCACGCCGGAAACCGATCGACAGATACTCTCCCTCACCGAAGGCCTGTACCAAAAATACAATCTGAAACGGGTGTTCTTTTCTGCTTACATGCCAGTGGTCAGCGACCGAAACCTGCCTGCGCGGAACACGCCGGTTCCCCTTCTGCGGGAACACAGGCTTTACCAGGCGGATTGGCTCCTGCGTTTTTACGGTTTTACCGCCGGGGAGCTTCTGGATGACGAGCACCCGGACTTTAACCCGCTTTTAGACCCAAAATGCAATTGGGCGGTCAACCACTTGGAGCAGTTTCCGGTAGAGATTAACCGCGCGCCTTACGAAATGCTGCTACGGGTGCCGGGCATCGGCGTAAAAAGCGCCATGCGCATCCGCTCTGCCCGGCGGTACGCGGTTCTGGATTTTGACGCTTTGAAGAAATTGGGTGTGGTTCTGAAACGCGCCAAGTACTTTATTGTGTGCTGTGGAAAGAACATCTCACCTTTGCCGATGGACAACCCGGCGGTAATTGCCGGCGCCGTCAGTGAGCGGGGATTCGCCCCGCTGGATCATGCCCCACCGGAGCAGCTGTCCCTATTTTCTCCCGCAAAAGAAGAAAGGCCCCGGCTACCGTTTTCCGGCAGCAAGGCCGCTTTGCTGACACCCACCAGGGAGGATTCTTTAAAATGTCTGACAGGCCAAATTTAGTTTACCGCTACGACGGGACTTTTCCCGGTTTTCTTTGCTGTGTGGCGGAATGCTTTAACGACAAAAGGCTCCCTCAGGAGATCCAAACCCTGGACGAGCCGCAGGAAACGCTGTTTTTCGTAAAAGCCGTGGATACCGACCATCAGCTGGCCCATCGGGTGGAGCGATCTATTTGCAGAAAAATTTCCCCAGAAGCTTGGCACATGGTGCGAAACGCGTTTCTGACCTGCATGGACGAAAAGGAGCTGCACCTGCTTCGCTTCGTCCTGCTGGGGTATAAATACGGCGGCAGGATCACAAAGCTTTCCACCAATGACGACGTCTGCCGTTTGAACAAGGCCCTACTGTATTTGAAAAACGAAGCCCACTATCACGTGGAATTCCTGCGGTTTTCCGATCTGGGTGATTTTCTGGCAGCGGAAATAACCCCCAACAACAACGTTTTGCCGCTGATTGCGCCCCACTTCTGCGACAGATTTTCCGGGGAAAATCTAATGATTTATGACAAGACCCACAAATTGGGATTTTTTTATCAAAAAACCGGCCAGCGTGATTTCTTCCAGGCGGACAGTATCCAACTCCCGCCACCGGATGAGGAGGAAGCCGCTTACCGGGAGCTATGGAAAAAATTTTACAATACCATTGCCATCGAGGGCAGGGTCAACCCGAAACTGCGCATGAATATGATGCACAAACGCTACTGGCCCAACATGACCGAATTCCAATAAAAGTTAGGGGTTCTTTTTCCTCCGGTCCTTCGCCGCCTGCAAAAGTTCCCTCAAGGGCTTGTCGTCGGAGCGGACGGGGCGGAATCCCTCACCGGTAATTTCCCCGGCGTCCCCAACAATGACAAAGGCTTCTCTGTCTTCCTGACGAATGATTGTCTGGATATGGTACACCTCAAACCGCCGCACAGCGCAGAGCATGGTCTCCCCCGGCTCTTTGGTATAGCCGCCATGGGAATCCAGATAAGTCA
The DNA here is from genome assembly GCA_964433105.1 of uncultured Acutalibacter sp. Taxonomy (GTDB): domain Bacteria; phylum Bacillota; class Clostridia; order Oscillospirales; family Acutalibacteraceae; genus Acutalibacter. The sequence continues at coordinate 17,105 of CAYSQF010000024.1, read as the reverse complement.
CGGTGCGATCCAACTCCCGGATGACCCTGTCCCCCATTTTCCGAACCTTTGGGGACATGACGAAAAACAGCTTGCCCGTACCGGAATCCGTGCCGTACAGGATCGTGTCGATAATCCGGGTGGAAACAAAAATGACGATGCAGGCATACAAGGCGTTTTCAATGCCGCCGTACACCAGGACGGACATCGCCACGATCACGCCGTCCACGAGCATCATCAGCTTCCCCATAGACAGATGGGGCATGCGTCGGCCCAGCAGGCGGGCGATCATATCCGTTCCGCCGGTGGTGGCCCCCCGGATAAAAGTGAACGAAAGGCCTACGCCCTCGAAGACTCCGGCCAGCAGCGCCACTAGGATCATGTCGCCCTGATAGGCTGGGATGAATGTGGAAAACAAGTCGATAAGCACCGAGGACACAACCACCGCGATGCCGGTTTTCAACACCAGCTTATACCCTATTTCCAAAATGGCCCAGATCACAATAGGGATGTTGATGCAGAAGGTCATCAGGCCGATTGGCGTGTCAAACATATAATTGAGCAGGGTGGAAACACCGGTCACCCCGCCCGGAGCAATGTGATTCGGTGCCGTAAAGGCATTGACGGAAACAGCATATAATGCTGATCCTGCCGTGATAAAGACAATGTCCAGCAAAACAGTTTTCAATTTGGAAACCTGTTTCAAATAATCACCCCATTCTTTCCAAAATCACAGAAAACAATTCCCGCAGCCGATCCATGCTCCCCTGTAAGTACAGCCAGCCAAACAGTGTTTCCAGAGCTGTGGCCCCATGATAATCCTCCACATGAGCGTTTCTGGGCACATGACCCACGTGAGCGTTCCGGCCCCGGAGAGCCGTCGCCCGCTCTTCCTCGGTCAGCATCGGCCATAAGGCTTCCGACAGTGCCGCCGCCTGGGCGTCACACCGCACCCATTTCACCGCGCGGCTATGCAGTTTCTTTACCGGGCAGTTTCCCTGGCTGACCAGGTACTCCCGGACCAACAGCTCGTATACCGCATCCCCCAGAAACGCCAGAGTCAAGGGACTCATTTCATTTAAGGGAGGTGACGCCGCTCCCAGCAATTTCTCCATATTAATCCCCGCCTATCCACACGGCTGGAACATCCCGTTTTCCGCGGGAATTCCGTCCTTATTCTATAAAATCAAATTCAAGATCGTATAGGTCCACCGTATCCCCTTCCTGTACGCCTGCTTTCCGCAGGGCATCAATGACCCCGGTCTGAACAAGAACCCGCTGGAAATACTGAAAGGAATCGGTTTCATCCAAGTCTATCGTACTCATGATCTTCAACAGCCAGGGGGCCTTTACAAAATACACGCCATCCTGGCAGGTAATTTCCACGTCCCGCTTCTGCAGGGTTTCCACCGGCTCCAGCACCGGCTGCTCCGCTTCGTATTGTTGGATAGGGGGCAGCTGGGACAACCGCTCCAGAATCCGGCCCAACAGCGGATCCACACCCTGGCGGATCGGGGCCATAATGGGGAAAAACTCGTACCCCTGCTCTGTCACAAACCGGCGGAATTCTTCGACCTGCTCGTTGGAAGCCAAATCGCACTTGTTTCCGGCCACCAGCATTGGCCGCTGGGCCAAGTCGGGGTTAAATTTTTCCAGCTCTTCATTGATGATCCGGAAATCCTCTTTTGGGTCCCGCCCTTCGCTTCCTGCCACATCTACAATATGCACCAGCAGCCGGCAGCGCTCCACGTGACGGAGAAATTGGTGCCCCAGCCCCACGCCCTGCCAAGCGCCTTCGATCAAGCCGGGAATATCTGCCATGACAAAGGAATTCCCTTCCCCCATCCGCACCACTCCCAGCACTGGGGTCAATGTGGTAAAATGGTAGTTGGCGATGTTGGGCTTCGCCTCGCTGACCACGGAAACCAGGGTGGATTTTCCGACATTTGGGAAGCCCACCAAGCCCACATCCGCCAACAGCTTCAGCTCCAACTGAACCTCCATCTCCTCTCCGGGGGTGCCGGGCTTGGCAAACCTAGGAGTCTGCCGGGTGGGGGTGGCAAAGTGGGGATTCCCCCAGCCGCCCCGGCCGCCTTTAGCGATGACCTGCGGCTCGTCCCCTGACATATCCGCCAGCAAACGGCCTGTTTCCGCATCCCGGATCAAGGTACCCCGGGGGACTTTGACCACCAGGTCCGGTGCGCTCTTTCCAAAACATCGGCCACCTCGACCGTTTTCCCCCCGCTGGGCCGTATATTTCCGCTTATAGCGGAAATCCGCCAGCGTAGACAAATTGTCGTCCACTTGGAACACCACGCTGCCACCCCGGCCGCCATCGCCGCCGTCCGGTCCGCCGGACGCCACATATTTTTCCCGGTGGAATGCCACAGCGCCGTCGCCGCCGTCACCGGCTTTTATTTTGATTTTCGCAATGTCAATAAACACAGCGCGTTTCCCCTTTCCTATAAAGGAACCACTGAACAAATGCATCTTTGCCGATTTATTGGATGTTTCCTTAGTATTTCCCCATTTTTCAAGGCAACACTCAACTCATCCGTTCAATGCTCTGCGGCTTTTGCGTGCCACTGCCTACTAATAAAAAGCTTCCTCAGACAACGCCCGAGGAAGCTTTTTAAAGCCTGAAAAAAACGGTTTACTGCTCGGCGGCGTACACGCTGACCTTCTTGCGGTCGGCGCCCATACGCTCAAACTTCACCTTGCCATCGATCAGGGCAAACAGGGTGTCATCGGATCCCTTCCCAACATTGGTGCCGGGATGAATCTTAGTGCCGCGCTGCTTCACCAGGATATTACCCGCCAGTACGAACTGGCCGTCGGCGCGTTTCACACCTAGGCGCTTCGATTCGGAATCGCGGCCGTTCTTGGTGGAACCCATTCCCTTTTTATGAGCGAAAAGCTGGATATTTACCTTCAGCATACTATCTCTCCCTTTCTGAATCCTTTACGGAAAATCTACATTTACATAGTTCACCCGCACGCTACCGGGATACTGTTCTTCCAAATCGGACAGATGGAGTTTTAAGCCCTGGAAAAGAACCTGGCAGAGATCCAAGTCCCGTTCCTCAATCCGGAAGAGCACGTCCCCTTCCAAAGCCCGCAGGGCCAGTGGTGTAACGTGTAACACATCAGTCACGGTGTTTATCGTGAGATAAACCGCCGAAGAAACGGCGGCGCACAGCACATCCGTTCCCGGCTCACCCAGTTCGGAATGCCCCTGGACCGTAAAGCCCAGCAGATGCCCGTCGTTTAACGTGAGAAAGCCGACCTCGATCATGCTCAGGCCTTCACGGCTTCGATCTGTACCTTGGTGTAGGGCTGGCGATGGCCCATTTTGCGCTTTTCGTTTTTCTTGGCCTTGTAGGTAAACACCGTGATCTTCTTTCCCTTGCCGGACTTCACGACCTTGCCGGTCACCGTGGCGCCGTCTACATAGGGGGTACCAACTTTGGCCTCCCCCTCGCCGAAGAGAGCAACCACAGGGAATTCCACGGTTTCGTTTTCGGCGGCATCCAGTTTTTCCACATAAATCACATCGCCGTACTGGACCTTGTACTGCTTTCCGCCGGTCTCAATGACTGCAAACATTCTATTTCCTGCCTTTTCTAAAAGTCTCGCTATGCGCGGGTGAACGGACGCCTTATCATTGCGGAAATGCGGATTCATCCTCAAAAAACGCCCAATTCTTGCGCGAAGGGCACACTGCCCCCACTACCCGCCATAAGCGGCTTTTATATGATACCATAGAGAAGATGGAAAAGTCAAGCAAAATCTGCTATTTCTCTATGGTTTTCTCCTTTGCTGTCAAAAGCACCTGCACATCCTCCGAACCCTGAACCGCGTGGATAATCTCCTGCCTGCGCAGGATAGCCGCCAGCACAGAAAGCAAAAGGTTCAGAAAGGTGACAATGGCCAGGAACAGCTTTCCCGCAGTGCCGCCATTTTCGGGCTTTCTCCCCGCCGTAGCCGGCTTCCGTACCTGCCCGCCGGAAGTGAATTTTCCTGCCATGCTTTTTCTCCTTTCGGGGCTGCCAAAGTTAAGCGGCCTCTATTCTCCATTTTGGGTGGGCATTCAGTGCCCGCTTTGCAGTTCCTGCTCACAGTATTTACATCGATAGCGGTGCTCCTTTTCATCGCAGAGGTAAAACACCTGGTCCACATGCTCCACACTGGTGATGCACCGAGGGTTTTTACAGGATACAATATTAACCAGTGTTTCAGGCAGGGGCGGCTTTTTCTTTTCCGTCAGCTTGCCGCCGCGTATAGTGCACACAGTAGCGTTGTCATCGATAAAACCCAGCACGTCCAGATCGATATTCATTACGCCTTCGATCTTAATAATGTCCTTCCTGCCAAACTTTTCGCTTTTCGCGTTTTTGATTATGGCCACGCAGGTGTCCAGCTTATCCAGCTCCAGCAGGTCATAAATGCGCATGCCCCTCCCTGCGGTGATGTGGTCGATCACGATGCCGTTTTCAATACTGTCAATGTGCAGCATGGATCCATCCTCCTTTACGCTTGCCTGTAACTACACGTTATCATCCAAAATACCTTTCACCAGCCCCAGCAGGGACAAGATCAAGGCCATTCGGACAAACACGCCGTTTCTGGCCTGTTCAAAGTACATAGCACGTGGGTCCCCGTCCACCTCTGGGGCAATCTCGTTGACCCTGGGAAGAGGGTGCAGCACTGCCAGATCCTTTTTCCCACGACGCAGCTTTTCCGGCGTGAGAATATAGGAATCCTTTAAGCGGACGTAGTCCTCCTCGTTGAAGAAACGCTCCCGCTGAACCCGGGTCATATACAGGATATCCAGCTCCGGCATGACTTCTTCCATGTTTCGTACTTCCCGGTATGGGTGGCCTGAAGGCTCTATAACCTCCTGGAGAATATAGCCAGGCACCTTCAGTTCCTCGGGGGAGATCAGCACGAACTTGACATCCTCGTACCGCACCAAAGATTTGATCAGGGAATGGACTGTGCGGCCGAATTTCAGATCACCGCACAGACCGATGGTCACCCCACTGATATTTCCCCGGCTCCTGCGGATGGTCAGCAGATCAGTCAAAGTCTGAGTGGGATGCTGGTGACCGCCGTCCCCGGCGTTAATCACGGGGATCCTGGCGTACCGAGATGCCACATAGGGCGCGCCCTCCTTGAAATGGCGCATGGCGGCAATATCCGCGTAGCCGGAAACCATACGGATGGTATCGGCCACGCTTTCCCCTTTAGAAGCGGAGCTGTTTTCCGCCGAAGCGAAGCCCAAAACCTTCCCGCCCAGCCGCATCATGGCGGATTCAAAGCTCAGTCTGGTGCGAGTGCTGGGTTCGTAAAACAGGGTGGCGAGAATCTTGCCATCGCACAAGTGGGAATAATTTCCCGGTGACCGCAGGATTTCTTCCGCCAAAGCCAACAGACGGTCCGTTTCCTCCCTGGTAAGGTCCAGGGGGTCGATCAAGTGGCGCATAACGGCATCTTCTTTCATAGCAAAAGTGTGTATAAAATCGGAGATTCAAGTTTTCTTAATGCGCAGGAAAGCGCCTTCTCCAACATTGGCATCGGTTTTCCAAAAGACAGTCATCTCCGCATGGGGCGCCGCCTGGATCAACTCCATATTCTCGTTATACAACTCGGTAAGTTTCGCGGTAAAGGGCGGCAGGTCCGGCTGCAAAATATCCACTGTGTCCCCGCTGAAAAAGCGGTTCCTTTGCTTCAGCTTCACATAAGCCCCCCGGCGCCCCTCGCTGACAGCCACCAGCTCGTAATTTCGGGTGTACTGGCTGCGGTCCGAGGTCTGGCCCGGCTCCCCACCAAAATAAAAGCCGGGGGAATAGGGCCGGTGGCTGATTTTTTCCGTTTCCTCCAAAATCTCCCGGGGCAGACGTTCTCCGGGGTGGTCTCGGAAAAAGTCGACCGCCCTGCGGTAAGCCGCGGTGACGCAGGCCACGTAATAGGCGGATTTCGCCCGCCCCTCGATCTTCAGGCTGGTCACTCCTGCGGCGGCCATTTCCGGGATATGTTCGATCATCCGCAGGTCGTTGGAATTGAAAATGTACGCGCCTTTTTCCTCCTGCACCAGGGTAAACTGCCGATTTGGACGCTCTTTTTCCGTCAAAAAGTACTCCCAGCGGCAGGGCTGGGCACACTGGCCCCGGTTCGCGTCCCGGTTCGCCATATAATTGGATAACAGACACCGGCCGGAAAAGGATACACACATGGCCCCGTGTACAAAAGCCTCCAGTTCCAACTCCGGCGGGACGTGATTCCGAATGTCCCGGATCTCCTGCAGCGGCAATTCCCTTGCCAGCACGATTCGTTTGGCGCCCAAATCCCAGCAGGCCTTTGCCGCTGCATAATTGACAATTCCCATCTGGGTAGATACATGGCGCTCCACCTGGGGCGCATACTCCTTTGCCAAGGCCAAAACGCCCAAATCGGAAATGATAAAGGCGTCCACACCCATTTTCCCACAGGCGGCAAGGAAGGGCGGCAGGCCCTCCAACTCATTGTTTCGGGGCAGGGTATTACAGGTAACGTACACCTTCACGCCGTTCGCGTGGCAGTAAGCCACGGCATTTCGCAGCTCGTCCTCCTCAAAGTTGGCGGGAGCGGCCCGCATACCAAAATTTTTTCCTGCCAGGTACACCGCATCCGCACCGTATCGCACTGCGGCGGTCAGACGTTCCATGTCCCCAGCCGGCGCAAGGATTTCAAGGGGTGCCGGATGAAATACCCCCGTGCTCACAGCAGACCTGCCAATTCCAAGTTGTACTCGTGATCCCACGAATTGGTGGCATAGTAAGGCGTACCGTCATCCGCGTGGCAGAAGTACAGATACTCTGCGGCGTCTCCCTCGCGATTGGGCTTGAGGGCCGCCTGGATGGCGTCCATACCCGGATTACAGATGGGTCCCGCCGGCAGACCGTCGATCTGGTAGGTATTGTAATTACCGTAGGACAACGCGCCGGATTCCGGAACAGCAGCGGCGTTTTTATAGGGATAATACACGGTGGAGTCGCATTCCAACCGGAAAATATCGTTTTCCGCGCCAAAATCCAGGCGGTTATGGAGCACTGAGGAAACATTATACATGTCGCTCTCGTTGGCAGCCTCCCCCTGGACAATAGACGCCAGCGTGACAATCTGATCCAGGCTCATGCCTGACTGCTCTACCAGGGACATGGAAGCGTCCGACATTTTTTCCTGGAAGTTCGCAAGCATCTTACCAATGACGGATTCCAATTCCTCTCCCTTGTAAAAATCGTAGGTATCAGGGAACAGATAGCCTTCCAGCTTATAATATCTGCCGTTCCCATCACCCAAAGCGGCCACGATGTCATAATTGCTGAAATCCCCCTCGTTGACAGCTGTGAGGAAGTCCTCCTGAGTGCAAACCTCGTTTTCCTCCAGCAGTTGCGCCACTTCCAGCACATTGCTGCCTTCCGGGAAGGTGACAGTGACCTCCTCACGGCTCTGGTTGCCGCCCTGCAGAGTGTTGATCAGATCCTCGTAATCCAGGTTTGTGCCTACCTGGTACACGCCCGGCTGGAAATACTCCCAATCGTCCACGGTGATTTCCGAATACAATTCAAAAAACTCAGGCTCGTTAATCGCACCCCGCTGATACAGCAGGCTGGCCAGGTCGTGGGCGTCAATCTCAGCGGGCAGTTCCACCTCGGTAGTTCCGCTGCGACGTCCCACGGCAAAGAAATCGTTGGCGCCGCCGATCAAATAGGAAGCCAGCGTAAAGGAAACCAGCAGTACCATGCACAGCCAAACCAGGGCAAACACACGCTTATTTTTCCTGGCTTTCAGCTTATTCCGCTTCTTGTGGGCCTTCATTTCCGCCTTGCGATCCTTTTCCGAAGAATAATAGGCCCCACCAGGACCGGAATTCCCGTATCCGGGCCGCTGGCTCTGCGTCGATCCGAAACTGCCTGCAGCCAGGTCCCTTTCATCGATATTCAGCTTAAAGACGCCAGAATGGTTCCCCGACCCTCTTCCGTTTTGACTGGGATTCTCGTTCATACTGCTCTCCTTTCCGGGCGCGGCCGCCGTTTCAAGCGGTCATGCTTCCCACTGAATAGACGCTTTGATTTCCTCCGCCTTTTCCCGGGAGACCAAAACCTCCACCAGCTTTAAACCAAATTGAATGGCCACGCCCATGCCCCGTCCGGTGACAAAGCACCCGTCTTGGCAGACAAAAGCCTGGCTCAGCTTTGCGCCGCCCTCTGCCAGATCTTTCTGGAATTTCGGGAATACGGTGGCTTCCCTGCCATTTAATAGGCCCTTGTGAGCTAAAACGGACGGCGCGGCGCAAATAGCACCCACCGTTTTTCCCTGACCCGCGCAGGAGTCCACCAGGGCTTGAACCTCACGGCAGTTTTCCAGATTCACTGTCCCCGGCAGTCCGCCAGGCAGCACCAGGGCATCCACCACCTTTGGATCGATCTCGGACACCAACATGTCCATCCCCACCTTGATTTTGTGGGAACCGGTGATCTCCCGGCTTCCCACTCCGGCAAGGGCCACTTTCAATCCCGCCCGGCGCAGAATATCCGCCGGCGCCAGTGCTTCCACTTCTTCAAACCCTTCCGCAAATACGATTACAACCATATACAGGCCTTCTCCTTCCATAAGGACCAGTTTACATAAATTTCAAAGCGATCTCTAAGACCGCCCGGTGGATCTCTTCTAACGATCGGAGCGTGCCATCTGCAGAACAGGCAACCACTTCCCACCCCTGCCGCTTGCCGGCAAATTCGGCGCAGGCTGCGCACTGTCTTAAAAACTCCAAATGGTTTTCATGGATGTCCTTTTTCCCCTCATTGCCATGATACCGCTGGGACAGCAGCTTTTGGGAAATCTCCACTGGCATGTCCAGGTAAATGACCTTGTCCGGCCGAGGCAGTCCCAGCTTTCCATATTCCAGATCTTCCACCCAAGCCAGATATGCGTCCCATTGATCCCGTGGGAGCTTCCCCATTTGGTAGATATAATTTGATGTGGTATACCGGTCCGCCAAAATAGTTTTGCCCTGCTCGTACTCCGCTTTCCAATCCTTCCGGAAGCTGGCAAAACGATCTACCGCGTAAAAGATGCTGGCTGCGTAGGCGTTTACATCTCCGGGATCTTTTCCAAACTCCCCGTTCAGATACATTTTCACCAGCGCGGAGGACGGGGACTGATAGTTCGGAAAATCCACCTTTCGGACTTTACCGGTTTGAGAATTCAGCGCTTTTAGGAGCAGCGCGGCCTGGGTGCCCTTACCGCTGCCGTCCAAGCCTTCCAGCACAATTAAGCTCATGCCCTGTCCGCCTGCCTTTCCTTAGTGTACCCGTTTTTGGGGACTGTTTATAGCCGTGCGAATTTTTCCCGCATTTCCGCCGCCTGCCCACAGGACATGCTTCCTTCGGGGCAGACACCTCGCACACAGCCGGGACCCGCGTTTTGGAACAAATGGGGCGCCACACCTTTGACCAGCCGGAGCATTTGCACGGCCAGCTCCCTGATTTCCCATTGTGCGCGGTTGCAGCACCGCAGGGAAAAGAAATTCATCAGCGACCGGGCATTCATGGTGCAGATCATTTTGGTGGCGCAGGCGTTTGGCAGAACGAACCGAGCGTCCTCAATGGCCTTTTTTTCTGCCTTCCTCTGGGCAGATTTTTCATCCTCGCCTTGTTCCAAAAACATCTTCTTATGCTTTTCTTTTAAAATGGCTGTCAAGGCTTCGTAGTGCCTGGCGTCCTCCTCCATAGCCTTCAGAAATTCCTCTTTGGCCTGGGGAACGCCTTCAATCTCCGGCGGCAGAACAAATTCGAACCTGCCTTCCGCGCCACCCTCCCGGACATACCGCTGGCTCTGCACGCTGAAGGACGCAATGCGGTGCCGGGTAATCTGGGCCAGCAGAGATCGGGACACGCCCTCAATCCCAAAGGTAAAACTGGCGTGTTCGATGGGGCTCGCGTGGCCAACGGAAGAAAGGTGGTCAAGGAACGCCGCAGTTTTTTCCTCTGTCAGGCCATCGTACAGGGTGTCAATATCCGAAGAAGCATAGCAGAGCTTGGCAGCGCAGGCCACAGCTTTTTCCGGCTCCGGCGTATAAGCCAGCAGTTTTACATTCATGAAAAGCCTGTCCTTTCGGCAATTAATTTTATTAGCCATATTATTATAACAAAATCTTTCCCGCGTAGCAACCTGTTTTTTCAAAGTAACTGCCCGGCCTTTGACAGCTTTGGCCACAGGAGGAAAATATAAAAATTTACCGTTCCAAAAAATTTGAAATAAAACACGAAAATAAAATGGGAAAGTCGTTACAGCCAACGTTATCAGGGAATACCCCACAAAAAGGCTGCACGTCCCGAAAGCAGGGGCGCACAGCCTTTTATCATTTCAGATTAGGAAACGGAAAATCAGACCCAATGCTGGCCGGACGTCCGGTCCTCAAAGGTGATGGACCGCTTCAGGACGTCACAGGCCTTAACCAGGCCTTCGTTCTGGCTCATGAGAATGTCCTCATGCTCAATGGACAGGACATAATCATAGCCTACCAGGCGGAGCTGGGACACGAAATCCTTCCAGAACAGCTCGTCGTGGCCATAACCAATGCTGCGGAACACCCAGGTGCGTTTGAGAGGATTGCCATAGCTCTTGTAATCCAGCGTGCCGTCAACAGCGGAGTTGAAGGGATCAATCTTCGTATCCTTGGCATGCACGTGGAAAATGGCATCGCCGCCCAAATCGCGGATAGCTGCCAGGGGATCGATCCCCTGCCAGAACAGATGGCTGGGATCAAAATTTGCGCCGATCTCCGGGCCAACAGCGGCGCGAAGTTTCTTCAAGGTGTAAGGATTATACACACAGAAGCCCTGGTGCATTTCCAGGCCGATCTTGTTGACCCCGTGGGATTTGGCAAAAGCTACAAAATCCTTCCAATAAGGGATCAAAACCTCGTTCCATTGCCACTCGGCCACTTCCTGGAACTCATTAGGCCAGGCACAGACCACCCAGTTGGGATTTTTGGACTCGGGGCAGTCGCCCGGGCAGCCGGAGAAGCAGTTGATCTGATGGATTCCCAGCTTTTCCGCCATGAGCACGGCATCGTGCATGTCGTCATCAAACTGCTTGGCGATTTCCTTGTTCGGATGAACCGGGTTGCCGTGGCAGGATAAAGCGCTGATCTCCAGGCCGGACTCCTTAATGGTGTTCACAAACTCCTGGAATTTAGCTTCATCGTGAAGCAGTACGCCGGGATCGCAGTGATCCTTGCCGGGATAGCCGCCGCAGCCGATCTCCACCATCTGGATGCCCAAAGACTTAAAATAGGCCAAGGCTTCCTTCAAGGGGGTGCTGCCGATCACGTTGGTAAGTACACCTAACTTCATGGGAATACACTCCTTTATTTTCTCGGGTGGGACAAATATTTCTTTCGGCTAAAAATCCGCCCGTTCCCCGATTCTATTTGGTTATATTATACAGAACTTTTTCAGAAATTGCAATCCTATTTCAAAAAAATGTGTGTAAATAAACGATTTCAGCATTTCCGCGCTATGGACTCCATCAGCCCTCCGCTGGCAATGATATTTTTGATAAAGGGCGGGAAGGGATGGGCCTGGTATGTCTTCCCGGTAGTCTCATCGGTGATCACGCCAGAATCAAAATCCACGGACACTTTGTCTCCCCCGGCGATTTCCTCCGCCGCTTCCGGGCATTCCAGGATAGGCAGGCCGATATTGATGGAGTTCCGGTAAAAAATGCGGGCAAAGGTGGAAGCAATCACGCAGGACACGCCGGAAGCCTTCAAAGCAATGGGCGCATGCTCGCGGGAAGAACCGCATCCGAAATTTTTCAAAGCCACTACAATGTCGCCGGGCTTTACTTTTTTTACAAAGTCTTTGTCAATATCCTCCATGCAATGGGCGGCAAGCTCACTGTGGGACGCGGTATTCAGATACCGAGCGGGGATAATAACATCAGTATTTACGTCGTCCCCGTATTTATGTACCGTTCCTTGTGCGTTCATAAACGTTTTTCCCTCCTGTTACAGTTTTGCCGGATCGGTGAGATACCCGGTGACGGCGCTGGCGGCGGCCACAGCCGGGGATGCAAGCACGACCTCGGACTTTGGATGGCCCATGCGACCCACAAAATTGCGGTTGGTGGTGGACACAGCGCGCTCGCCCTCTGCCAAGATCCCCATATAGCCGCCCAAGCAGGGACCGCAGGTAGGCGTGCTGAACACAGCGCCGGCTTCAATAAATATCTCGGCCAGCCCTTCCCGCACGCATTGAAGGAACACGCTTTGGGTGGCGGGGATCACAATGCAGCGGACGTCCTTTGCCACCTTCCGGCCTTTTAAAATCTCCGCCGCTATCCGCATATCCTCCATTCGCCCGTTGGTGCAGGATCCGATCACGCTCTGATCGATCTTCACGCCGCTCACCTCGTCGATCACCCTGGTATTTTCCGGCAGATGAGGCATGGAAACAGTCGGCCGCAGGGCGGAAAGGTCGATCTCCACCACACGGGTGTATTCCGCGTCCGAATCTGCCTCGTACTTGTCGATCTTTCCGGGATAGCGGTTTTTGCAATAGGCAAGGGTCTTTTCGTCCACCGGGAAGATGCCGTTTTTAGCGCCGGCTTCAATGGCCATGTTAGCAATGGTGAACCGCTCGTCCATAGAGAGGGCTTCGCAGCCCTTGCCGGTAAATTCCAGGGACTGGTACAACGCGCCGTCCACACCGATCTCGCCGATCAGGTGCAGAATCACATCCTTGCCGCTGGCATAACCGGTCAACCTGTTTTTCAGCATCACCTGAATGGCGGAGGGTACTTTGAACCAGGCCTTACCAGTAATCAGCCCTGCAGCCATATCCGTAGAGCCAACACCGGTGGAAAACGCACCCAAAGCGCCATAGGTGCAGGTGTGGGAATCTGCACCGATTACGCAGTCGCCGGGGCCTACCAGACCTTTCTCCGGCAGGAGGGCGTGTTCAATCCCCATCTCCCCCACATCGAAGAAATTTACAATATCATATTTGTTGGCAAACTGCCGGACCTGTTTACACTGCTGGGCCGCCTTGATGTCCTTGTTGGGGACGAAATGGTCCAGCACCAGAGCGATCTTGGCCCGGTCAAACACAGCATCCGCCCCGGCCTTTTCAAATTCGTTGATGGCCACGGGAGAAGTAATGTCGTTTCCCAGCACCAGATCCACTTTCGTCTCGATCAGCTGGCCGGCTTCCACAGAGGGAAGTTCGGCGTGAGCCGCCAGTATTTTCTGGGTCATTGTCATTGCCATAAATTTCATTCCTCCTTGTGATCCCGGAACAGGCGTTTCCACCGGGGGAGACGTTTTACCGGTTCCCTTTGAGATGCGCTATACCCATTGCCACGGCATATTCATTCAGCGGTTTTCTCAAGGTGCTTCTCCATTTTTCAGTCGCTCATACAAGACTGCGCAGTCCTGATAATAGGCCATGTCCTTTTCGCTTTTTTCAATGGATCCGCCCTCGGCCGATCGGATGGAAACGCCCAGCTTTCCATATAGCTTTAACAGGGCGGAGCTGTCAAAAGTGTCCTCCTCCTGAGTTTCCGGCGTAAATTCGGCAAACGCGGCCAACTCGGACCAAGGCAGCCATGCGTTTTCAAAATCCACAGCGTCCTCGGGCATGGGGGAGCCGTCGTTATACAGGAAAAATCCGCCAAAATCCTCTTGCAGATAGGAAAAGGCCTCCTGGTCGGACAGGAAGATCATACTTTCGTTGGTGCCGGTATCCACCGCCAGCCTGGCAATTTCCGCTTGCTGTTGCTGATAGGCTTCCGCTGTGGTCGGAATGGTCCCGGAAAACACGTAATTGCTCACCTCGACCAGCACCTGACCGTCCCCATTGCGGTCATTTGCGTAGGCGGCTATGCACCGCTCCAACTCCTCCTGCCCATTCTGCGGCATGGTGTACGAGGTCATCAAGGCCACTGTATAATCAGGCTCCACCTTTGAAAAAATGGAATAAAAAATGCTGAACACGACGGCCGCAACCAGCAGGCACACGATCAGCGGCCCCTTGTGGTAAAACCACCAGTTCTGCCGTTTCTGCTTGGGCGTTTGCGGGGAAACCTTCCCCGCATGGATTGTTTCTTCTTCGGCGTGGAGCAAATACCGTTCTCTTGCCATAAGCCGGATCTCCTTTCCGCTTCCGGCGCCGGCTTGCCGGCGGAAAAGCTTGTAGGATTTTATTATATCAGCGCAAGCCGGGTTTTGCAAGATAGCTGTTCAAGATGGCGGCTCTCGGCGGGAAGGAGTTTCCTCCTCCCCATCATCTGAATTGGGAAAAGCCCAGGTGCAAAGCAGGCGGGCAAGGGGTTTGGAAAGGAAAAACCCAACGACCAGAATCAAGAGGATCAGCAGCATGGGCAGCAAGGAACTGCTCCCGTTGTTGACTATGACTGCCGGGCCGGCATAACCGCTCCCCGTTTGACGCGATGTCGGGATCGTCTCCGCTTGCCCCGTTTCTTTTTCTTTTTCACTGACAGCTTGAACATTGCTTTCTGCCTTTTCTATCTGGGGCTTTTCGGTAACTGCCGCCGACGGAGACGGCGATGCCTTCGGTTTCTCAGATATCACGGCAGCAGCAGTGGATGGTTCCGGGGTTTTTTCCGGCTTTGGAGATGAGGACGGCTTTGCTGTTGCGTCCGGTTTGGGCGAAACCGCCTTCTCCTCCCGGTGGACACTGACGCGGTAAATGGTTTTTGTCTCGCCGTCCTCGGCTGTAACCGTCAGCAGGAATTCCGTATCACTGCCACCCGCGCCCAGATTTTTCCGGTTTACCTTTGAAACCGCACCGGCGGCGGGCTGGGCCAAGAAAGTAACGGAAGTCACCTCAAAGGGGACTGTCAGCGTATAATCAAACCAATCCGGTGAAAAAGCCGGCTCCAACTCCCCTGCGGAAGGCGTCAGCTCTGTCAGAAACGATTCCGCACTGGGCGGTGGGAGCACCGTATAAGACAAAATCGTATGGACGCTTTCCAACGGCTCGGCATCCGGATCGGCAGCCTGAAAAACAGATATGATACAGGACGTTTCCCCTTCAGAAACTCCCTCCCGTACAGAAAAATAATAGGTGAAGGGAGTATCCTGCTCCGCAAGACAGAGCGCTTCTTCCTTGCAGACGTAGCCGGATCCCACCCAGCCGTCCCGAGAAAGCGTAACCGAATAACCTTCCTGGGCTGCGGCGGATTCCACCGTGCGCTGGTATTCCAAAACCTCCGGATCATATTCCAGCCGGACCAGGAAGGTTCCCACCTCTCCCATGCTGCCATCGTAGGCAACGGAAAGGGCCAGCCTGTCCCCTTCCCGGCCTTCGGTTTCGGAAAGAGCCGGGACAAAGCCGGATGCTTCCGCAGCCAAAGCGGACGGGAACAGGCACAGCAGCACCGCCGCAGCGAAAACATACACCGCCCACTTTTCGCGAAAAGACATCCCATTTTCCCCCTGACATCCGCATTTTATACGTTTATTATACAAGAAACACACAGTCACTTGCAAGGGGGAAAAAACTGTGATATAATACGGCATAATACTTGGGTGTTGGAACCTCTGGAGCAGTCGCAGGTTCAATCGGCGACGACATATTGATTCAGAGGTTCCCAAGATATCATTTTATCATAAAGGTAGTGGTTTTTCCTTTTATGGACAGTCACAGTACGACGCTAATCTTAATTTTGATCGTCCTCATTATCCTGTCTGGCTATTTCTCGGCCACAGAAACCGCCTTTTCCTCTTTGAACCGAATCCGCCTGAAAAATTTGGCGGCAGAAGGAAACAAACGTGCCAAGCTGGCATACGCCCTGTCGGAAAATTACGACGAACTGCTCTCCACCATCCTGGTGGGAAATAATCTGGTCAATATCGCCTCCACCGCTATTGCCACAGTGCTGTTCACCCGAGCTTTGGGCGAAAGTGCCGGCCCCACCATTTCCACCATCGTCATGACCATTGTGGTGCTGATTTTTGGCGAGGTTTCCCCAAAAAGTCTGGCAAAGGAAAACCCGGAGGGCTTTGCCATGATCTCCGCTCCGGTTATCCGCCTGCTCATCACGGTACTGAAGCCCGTCAATTTCCTGTTCACTCAGCTCAAACGCGGCTTAAAAAAGCTGTTCCGGGTAAGCTCCAAGCAATCCATGACCGACAGCGAGCTGCTGACCCTGGTGGAGGAAGCAGAGCAAGAAGGCGGCATCAACCAGGACGAAAGCGTGATGCTCCGGAATGTGATCGAATTTGATGACATCGAAGCCATCGATATCATGACTCCCCGGGTGGATGTGGAAGCCATTTCCAAAGAAGCTTCAAAAGAGGAAATTGCTCGGCTGTTCCGGGAAACCGGTTACTCCCGGCTGCCCGTGTACGAGGAAACCATTGATAGCATCGTGGGCGTGATCCACGAAAAGAATTTTTACTCCTATGTCTGGGGGACGGACCAGACGATTGAAAGCATTATGAAGCCGACGGAATTTATTCCGCCTTCTATGAAGATTTCCGCCCTGCTTAAGCTGCTGCAGCAAAACAAGCTGCATATGGCGGTGATCGTGGACGAATTTGGCGGCACGGAAGGCATTGTGACCCTGGAAGACGTCATTGAGGAACTGGTGGGTGAGATTTGGGACGAGCACGACGCTGTAGCCCAGGAAAGCTTTCAGGAACTGGAAGCTGATGTCTACCGGGTGTACTGCTCCACCGACCTGGATGACCTGTTCAAGTTTTTTCATCTTCACTGCGAAACAGAAGCTTCCACCATCAACGGTTGGGTCACCGAAAACCTGGACCGCATTCCTGCGGAAGGGGATTCCTTCCAGTACGAGGGCTTGCTGTTTACCGTAACCCGGGCGGAAAACAACCGTGCCGAGGAAATCACCGTAAAGGGTCATCCCCTGGAACCGCCGGAAGAGGAAGATAAACAATAAAAATCGCCCAGCTCTGAAAGACATTGAACCGCTCTCAGTCATTCGCGCCTGACCAGGCTCAGCCCCGTCTCTTCTCTACCTCAGACATTTCTTTCTGCGGTTTTGTTCTGCCGCGTCGGTCGCGGAGAGCTTCCACACCGCCCGCCTCA
>CAYSQF010000023.1:0-23808 GCA_964433105.1 uncultured Acutalibacter sp. | reverse complement strand
GTTCAGCTGATAGTAGACATAATTTTTTTCCTTTGTTTCATACACCAGCCCTGCCTTTTTCAATTGGGACAGGTGGTAAGAAATTGTGGCCCCGGTCATATTGAAGTGGGAGCCAATCTCCCCAGCTGACAGCCTGCCGCCCTTCAAAAGAAGCAAAATCTCCCGCCGGGCCGGGTCGGAAAGGGCCTTAAAGGTTTCCCCGAAGCTCATGCTATCACCGCCTTGTTTGTAATTTAGAAAATTTTCTAAATAGATTGTAACAGGCCCCAGCGGAAAAGTCAACACCAATTTAGAAAAAAATCTAAATATCTTTTTAAATAAGAAGCTTCTCTGAAGGGAATTCCCCCAGAGAAGCTTACGCTGGATCACACGTCCAACTTCATGTCTCCATCCTTCACCCAACGGAACTTCCGCAGGCCTAGATTGATTACCCAGGAAAGTACTGCGGGCAGGACAAAGGAGATCAAGATCAGAGCCGCCCAATCCATTGCGGCGATCCCCGTCTTCGTTCCGGCGGCGATGTCGCTGACCCAGCCGGAGTACACACCGATCTGGCCCACCAGACCACAAGTACCCATGCCGCTGGAAATAGGCGCGCCATTCATCTGAAGCTTAAATACGCAGGTGGCAATGGGGCCGGTGATAGCCGAAGCCAGGGTGGGCGCGATCCATATTCTGGGATTCTTCACAATGTTCGGCACCTGCAGCATGGAGGTTCCAATTCCCTGGGCCACTAAGCCGCTCCACCTGTTTTCCCGGAAGCTGATCACCGCAAAGCCCACCATTTGGGCGCAGCATCCGGCGACCGCCGCGCCGCCGGCCAAGCCGGTAAGGCCCAGGGCCGCGCAGATCGCCGCGCTGCTGATCGGCAGTGTGAGGGCCATGCCTACAATGACAGAAACGAAGATTCCCATAAAGAACGGCTGGAGATCCGTGGCCCACATAATCAGGTTTCCAACACTTGCCGCCGCCTTTCCGATCGCCGGAGCGCAGAGATAGGAAAGCACTGCACCGGACAGGATGGTCACAGTTGGTGTAACAAGAATGTCCACTTTTGTTTTCTTGCTCACCAGCTTTCCCAGTTCGGAAGCCACAATGGCAATTAACAGCACAGCCAAAGGACCGCCTTCGCCGCCCAGAGTGTTGGCCGCGCTTCCCACCGCAGCCAAGGAAAACAACACCAGCGGCGGCGTTTTCAGCGCACAGCCAATGGCCACGGCCATTGCGGGACCAGCCATCGCTTTGGCGAAATCGCCGATCTCTGCCAGCACGGGAATGCTCAGTTGAGTCCCCAGGGTAGAAAAAATGGTGCCGATCAGCAGTGAAGCAAACAGCCCTTGGGCCATTGCACTCATGGCATCCACAAAATAGAGCCTGCCGTAGGCCTTTAACGTTTCCCAAACGCCTTGGCCATCCTTGCCTGCCTGCTTGGCGGAAGGCTCTCTTTCTTGCGTTTCTTTTTCAGTTTTCAAAATGCTCTCTTCCCTTCTAAGGGTGACACCACGTAATTTTCCGAGCAGGTCAATAGACGGAAAAAAGCAGAAATACTTTACGTATTTCAAATCCCTGCGGCGCAGCTCCGGCAATAATATACCAAAAAGCGCCGCGGAAACAATCTCGCGGTGCCGCCAAAAACATCAAACCTTTTTCCTGTTTACGTACCATCTATCTTGACTATGTTGCCCGCAGGGTCCATCCGCTCCTTTCAGTGGGATCGCCGCCGGAGGTTTTCCGGCATTTTGGTCGTCTCACCGATCTGTCGCGGTATGTTGCCGCAGACCGTGTTTTTTTCGAATAATTGTTTGGCTTTCCCAAGGCGAAAGTTCTGCCACTACTTATGATACTTTGTCCCGCCGAGGATCTGAAACCCCCGGTAAATTTGCTCACAGAGCATCACCCGGGCCAGCTGATGGGGAAATGTCATGGGCGACATGGAAATCCTTTCCCCCGCCCGCTTTACCTCTTCAGACAGGCCGTAGGAACTGCCAATGACAAACGTCACCGCTCCCGGCGACCGCATGGCACCTTCCAGCTTCCGGGCCAAACCCGGCGAATCTGTTTCTTTCCCCTCAATACACAGGGAGACAACATGTCCTGTCGCCTTATCCAAAATGGCGGCCCCTTCCCGCTCTAAGCCTTGGGAAATCTGAGCGGGGGATGGGTTTTCCGGCAGACGGCTTTCCGACAGCTCGAAAATCTGAAATCTGCAAAGGGGACGGAGCCGCTTTTCGTATTCGGCCACCGCTTCCCGCCAGTAAGACTCTTTCAGTTTTCCAATGCAGACCAGACGTACCTCCAGCATCCAAAATCTCTCCCGTCAAAAAATGATGGAACTTCCTTCGGTGTTTTCCGGTTTCGCCGTACCCAGCAAAAAATCCACATTCTGAACCAGACCCGCCCGGACCAATGTGGAAAGGGATGTGTTCAGCGCCAAAGACGGGGAATTGTTTTCCCTGCTTAAATGGGCCAGCAGAAACCGACGCGTTCCGCTTTTCGCCAGCTCCGGCAGAAATCCGGCGCATGCGTCGTTGGACAGGTGTCCCCGATCCGACAGAATCCGCTGCTTTAAATGGAAAGGATAGCTGCCGCTGCGAAGCATTTCGCGGTCGTGGTTGGACTCGATCACCACAAAATCAGCGCCCAAAAGGCGCTCTTTCACACTGCTGGAAAGGATTCCGAGGTCGGTGGCCAGGGCAAAAATTCTGCCGTCCTCCGTCCGGATCCGAAATCCGTGAGGATCGGCGCAGTCATGGGATGTGGCAAAAGGGTACACTGTCATGCCGGCTATCTGCAGACCATCCTCCGCCGTGTGAGTTTCTACCCCTTCCAGCGTGCTTTCCAGCGCTTGCAGGGTTCCCGCAGAGGAAAACACTGGCAGGCCATATTTTCGTGCGAAAACCCGCAGGCCGGAAACGTGGTCTACGTGCTCGTGAGTCACCAGTATTCCCTGGATGGCCAGCGGGTCGATTCCGCAAAGCTTCAGCATGCCGTCCAATTGCCGGGCGCTCCTGCCCGCGTCGATCAGCAACCCCGCACTGCGGGAGCCTATGTAATAGCTGTTTCCGGAGCTTCCGGAAAACAGCGGGCAGAGCCGGGCCATTCCCATTCTTCCTTTCCTGGAGCTTTTCAAATCACAAATAAAAGAAACCTTTCAGGCGGTACGAATATATTCTCAGTCTGTCGTCAACCTCAGTTTCTGCCTTTCGAGCAAGGTGGCTGTGTAACGGTGGCACACGTCCAGAGACTGGCCGAACCGTCAGCTGAGACAACAAGACACTTTATCAAAATGATTCCGCGCGCGAAGGATTATTTCCTTTGTAAGGGGTAAACAAATGCCAGTATTGCTTCATCGCGAACTGACCAAGCCAACAGGCGAGGACTATGCTCTCCCTTACAAATTCCTTCATCCTTCCGCAGCCTTTAAAGCCCGAGAAACATGCGGCTCCTTTTTGGGTTTACAAAGGGGGAATGTAAGGCATTCCCCCTTTACACTTACTAAAAGACACTCAACCTGTGTTTCTTGCTTGCCAGCTCAGTCAGTCGCTGCAAGAGCGCCACGAACGTTCAGCGACCGTAAAGCATCACTCGAAATAATGGCATAAACAGAAACTTCGACAAGCCGCTGTTCTGTCAGTGCCAAGCGTCCGTTTCCGGCAAATGCGTAAGGCGGATTACCAATTGGCAAAAGATGCCCCTTTGGGTTTCCTCGGTTTTAAATTGCCTTATCGATGGTTTCTTCCGGCTTTTTACTGCGGTAAATATCCGCCCCCAGGCCTACCAGCTTTTCCACAATGGACTCGTAGCCCCGCTCGATATATTGGATATCCTCTACCTGGGTAATTCCCTGGGCCGCAAGTCCGGCGATTACCACCGCCGCGCCCGCCCGCAAATCTAACGCTCTGACCGGTGCGCCTTTCAAATGATCTATGCCTTCTACGATGGCCACCTTGCCATCCACTGTGATCTGAGCGCCCATACGCCGAAGCTCGTCCACATACTTAAAGCGGTTGCTGTCGAACACTCCCTCGCTCACCATGCTTGTCCCGCGGGCGATGGACAGCAGAGTGGTAATCTGCGGCTGCATATCTGTGGGAAACCCCGGATGGGGCATAGTTTTAATGGTGCATTTTTTCAAAGGGCGGTCGCACACCACACGGACCGTATCGTCCCCTTCCTCTACTGTGACCCCCATCTCCACCAGTTTGGCGGAAATGGACTCCAAATGCTTGGGTGTTACATTTCGCACTGTCACATCCCCGCCGGTGGCTGCGGCCGCAACCATGTACGTGCCGGCCTCGATCTGGTCGGGGATAATGGAGTAAGCGGCGCCCCGCAAGCGCTGGACCCCGTGGATCTTAATGGTGTCTGTACCGGCGCCCCGGATGTCGGCACCCATGGTATTCAGGAAGTTGGCCAGGTCCACAATATGCGGCTCCCTGGCAGCATTTTCAATGATCGTCAAACCCCTGGCCTTTACGGAAGCCAGAATGATATTCATGGTGGCACCTACCGTGACCAAGTCCATGTAAATATTGGCGCCGTGAAGGTCGTCGATAGCCTTCACGCTGATCATGCCGTTGTCCAGGCTATAATCACACCCCAAGGCGTTAAAGCCCTTCAAGTGCTGGTCAATGGGCCGAACGCCCAAATTGCAGCCACCCGGAAGCGGAACCACCGCGCTGCGACAGCGGCCCAAAAGCGCGCCGATAAAATAGTAGGAACCCCGGATCCGCCGGGCGCAGTCCGCCGCCACAGTATCCGTATCAATTCCCCGGGGGTCCACCTCGATGGTGTGCCGGTCCAAGTATGTGACCTTGCCGCCCATCTCCTCAAGAATAAAGGTTTCCGATTTCACATCGGAAATATCCGGGATATTTTCGATTAGGCAGGGGGAATCCGCCAAGATCGTGGCAGGGATGATTGCCACCGCCGCGTTTTTCGCACCGCTGATGTTCACTTCGCCTACCAGGCGATTTCCGCCTTTGATAATATATTTATCCAAAGTTTCACTTCCTGACGACTTTAGGGGCAAGTCAAAAGATTCTTTATTTAAAAACACGCAGAACTGTTCTTACATACGTCACTAGTATTTGACCGTTACCTATAATAATACATCAGGAAAGAAAAGTCAACCGTTTAGTGGATTTGTACGGAAAACCCAAACAGGCTTCGTAAAAAAACACAATAATTTATAAACGCAGCGTCAGCCCTTTGCCCAGCCCATGCTGCGCCGCACCGCTTCATGCCAGCGCGCAAAATCCGCTTCACGCTTTTCCGCAGGGTAATTGGGGGTAAATGTACTCTGCTCCCGCCAAATGGAGGAAAGCTCTTCCAGGTTGTCCCACACCCCCACGGCAAGTCCCGCCATCATAGCAGACCCTAAAGCTGTCGTTTCCAAGCACTGCGGGCGGCTCACCCTGACGTTCAGTATGTCCGCCTGATACTGCATTAAAAATCGGCTCCGGGATGCGCCGCCGTCCACCCGAAGCTCCGGCATACACACGCCGGATTCTTTTTCCATGGTCTTTACCAGATCGCAGCTCTCCAGAGCAATGCTTTCCAACACCGCCCGGCAAAGATGGGCGCGCTTAGTACCCCGGGTTACGCCCAGCAATGCGCCACGGGCATACATGTCCCAATAAGGGGCACCCAAGCCGGTAAACGCCGGAACAAAGGAAACGCCGCCTGTGTCCTCTACAGTTTCCGCCAGCTGGTCGGCTTCCTGGGGCGTCTTGATAATCTCCAGCTCGTCCCGGAGCCACTGGATTGCGGAGCCGGCGTTGAAAGCACTGCCTTCCAGCGCGTAAGTGGTCTTTCCGTTCAGCTTCCAGGCGATGGTGGTAAGCAGTCCGTTTTGGGATTTTACCGGCTTCTCCCCAGTGTTCATCAACACAAAGCAGCCTGTCCCATAGGTATTTTTCGCCATGCCCTTTTCAAAGCAACACTGACCGAACAGGGCGGCGTGCTGGTCTCCCGCAATGCCCGCAATGGGGATTTCCTCCCCGAAAATCTCCGGGCTGCACATTCCTACGATCTCCCCGGACTCCGCCACCCGGGGCAGGGTACTACGGGGAATCCCCAGCTCCTTTAAGAGGGTTTCGTCCCACTGCAGCCGGGAAATGTCAAAAAGCATGGTTCTGGAAGCATTGGTGACGTCCGTGACATAGGCGGCACCATCAGTGAGGGAATAGGTCAGCCAGGTGTCAATCGTTCCAAAGCGGAGCCTGCCCTTATCTGCCAACTCCCGGGCGGCTGGAACGTGATCCAAAATCCATTTCATTTTGGTGCCGGAAAAATAGGGGTCGATGATCAGGCCTGTTGTATCGCGTATGTAATCTTCCATCCCCTCCGCCTTGAGACGTTCGCACTCCGGCGCGGTACGACGGCACTGCCAGACGATGGCATTGCACACCGGGATACCGGTTACGGAATCCCAAGCCACGGTGGTCTCCCGCTGGTTAGTAATGCTGATGGCCGCAATGTCCGAAGCGGTAACACCCGCCTCGGCCACCGCCTGTCTCATGGCAAACAGGGTGGTCTGCAAAATCTGCACCGCATCGTGCTCTACATAGCCGGGCTGCGGGTAAATCTGCCGGAACTCCTTCTGCCCCATTCCCGCCACGCCGCCGTAGGAATCAAACAGCACAGCACGGGAACTGGTAGTTCCCTGGTCGATGGACAGGATATACTTTCCAATCATCATATCAATTCACTCCCTATCAAAAATACGATAAAAGCCAGCCAACGCCTATATATCCAAGTCGCTCGGCGGCCATCACTTGAATCAACGTTTCCAAAAACGGCTGAAAAAGCCCTCCGGCCTCGTATAGCGCATGTTTTTTACCCAGGCAGGGTCGATTTTTTCCAGCACCGCCTGGGGGCATTGATAGGCAGAAAGGGGCCTCTGGATCCGCAGATCCTCCAAAATATCGGCGTAACGCCGGGAAGGGATCTCCTCGCAGTCCGGCCGAAGGGATTTATAGTTTCCTGGCCTTGTAAATTTGTAAGCGTACAGGAAATCCGCCCATACCTCATATTCGGTCAGCCGCACCTCATGGTCCGGCACGTCCAGCGTCAAACGGACTGCCCCGGATACCTTGCCGCCGGTATTCTGCTTTTTCCCCTTAACCACCCCGAAAACAGGACACTCGCATCGCAGCCCCAGCAGGTCGATCAATGCTTCATACTCGCCCCGAAGGGTCAAATTCGGCTTGGCACGATAAGTTTCACCAGATTTCAAAATTTTCCAGACCAGCTTTGATTGGTAAGTCTGTATGATCATGGGGAGCTTCTCCTCTCCGTTTTCGTATGCAAAATAGTTTCATGAGTCGACAGGAGCATGCGGATCCTTCACCGCCCAATCGTATAAAAAGGTGTCAAACATTCCGTGTTCATTGGGTTTGATCAAAAATCGCTGCAAAAGAGCGTCCTCGTCAAGGCCGGTTCCGCCATAAAACGCGTCGGCGATCCCGCCGGCGATGCATCCCACCGTGTCCGTATCGCAGGTGACACTGAACACATTACGGATACAGCTTTCCCAGTCCTCGGATTCCAGAAAACAGCAGATTGCCAACGGCATGGAACCTTTAGCGGTCACATCGAATTTCCCGAAGGGACGGTAGCTGCTTAAGGGCCTGCGAACCGGATAACCGTAAGCCTTGTGCAAATAGGACGCCAATTCCTTTTTGGAAGCCCCGGTCCGGGCTAGAAAAACCGCAGCAGCGGTGGCCTTCGCCGCCTTGACTGCTTCCGGGTGATTGTGGGTGCACATCGAGCTGCGCTCCGCTTCCGCTTCCACCCGCTCTAAAGTGTCAAAATACTGTCCCACAAAGCTGACCCGCATGGCCGAGCCGTTTCCATAGCTGCCATAGCCCTTTTCCGAATGGGCCTCCAGCCATTGCAAAAACAGATTTCCATATCCCACATGGGCGTATTTCCGGCCAAACAGGCCGTAGGCCTTGGCATAGGGAAGGCCGTTCAAAATCGCGTATTTGGTGGCTATGGTCAGCACGGTGTCATCGGTATAGGTGCTCATGCCGCTAAACAGCTCCACCGTCTGCCAGCGGAAGCCCTGAGGCTTGCTGAACTCAAACCGGGAACCGGCAATGTCGCCTAAGATCGCACCATACATAACTGTTTTCCTTTCCCTTGCCCCGGCCTTACCGATTTTTCTTGGCAATAATGGGCTTTTCTTCCCCTCTGCGCAGCCGCCCGATGTTGGCCCGATGGCGCCAAAGCACCAAAACGCCTACAAGCAGGGAACACCCTGTGACAAAAAACAAAAAGGACAGGGAACACCCAGGCTCGGGGGCCAGGGGACTCCCGGAAAAGTCCAGAAAAAAGGTGGTGAAAAAGGTGTACACAGGATACATCCCGGCGCAGACGATGGATGCCAGGGAAATAATTTTTTTCCAGATAAAAAACACAAGGAAGGTGGCAATAATCAGCAAAAACACCCGCCAATCCGTCATCAGGATCATAGCGGCGCTGGTAACGATGCACTTGCCGCCTTTGAACCCGTAATACAGAGGGAAGGCGTGCCCCAGCACACAAAAGACTCCGGCGGCGTATTTTCCCAGTTGGGCCCAAATGCTCCCACCGCCGCCGAACCAGGAAACGATCCCCCAAGCCAGCAGCACGGCGGCCACGCATTTCAGAAAGTCACCAATAAAGGTAAGCAGAGCCGGCAATTTGCCAACGGACCGCAGCACATTGGTCATACCCGCGTTTCCGCTGCCCTGCTCCCGGATGTCCTCCTTATTCTTGAACAGGCGGGTCAGGATAATGGCGCTGTTGACGCTGCCAAAAAGGTATCCCTCCACAGCGCACAACAGCAGGGAAAGGGCCAACATCAAAATGGGAACCTGGGAGATCGTGCCGTTCATAACCACACATCCTTTTTGGTTTTTTGTTTTTCAGTTACGCGTCCTTGTCCTTTCGCTCTCTTCCAATCAGCCGGACAGGGGTACCCTCCAGGCCGAAGGTCTCCCGGATCCGGTTGACCAGATACCGTTGATAGGAATAATGGAACAGCTCGTTGTCATTGACAAAACAGATAAACGTGGGGGGACGGGTAGACGCTTGGGTCATGTAGTAAATTTTCAGCCGCCTGCCCTTGTCTGTAGGCGGCTGCACCCGGGCCGTGGCCTGAGCCAGCACATCGTTGAGCACGCCGGTGGTAATACGCATGGCGTTGCTTCTGGCCGCTTGCTGGATCATCTCGAACATAGCGTCCAGGCGCTGTCCCGTTTTCGCGGAAATAAACAAAATGGGAGCATAGGACATAAAGGAAAAATCCTGTTCCA
This sequence comes from uncultured Acutalibacter sp., assembly GCA_964433105.1. GTDB lineage: Bacteria > Bacillota > Clostridia > Oscillospirales > Acutalibacteraceae > Acutalibacter. Next base: position 14,503 of record CAYSQF010000023.1, on the reverse strand, counting down.
GCTTCTCCCGCATTTTCTGCATGGTCTTATCGTCCTTTTCAACCGCATCCCATTTATTGACACAGATCACGCAGCCCTTTCCTGCTTCGTGGGCAATGCCGGCCACCTTGGAATCCTGCTCCGTATAGCCCACCTGGGCGTCAATGAGGATCACGCACACATCTGCCCGCTCCACGGCCATTTCCGCCCGCAGGTTGCTATAGTACTCCACGGCGTCCTCCACCTTGCTTTTTCGCCGCAGCCCCGCAGTGTCGATAAAGGTAAAGACGCCGTGCCGGTTTTCGATAGTGGTATCCACCGCGTCCCGGGTAGTCCCCGCGATATTGGAAACGATGCAGCGGTTCTCCCCCGCCACTCTATTCACCAGAGAGGATTTTCCCACATTCGGCTTCCCGATCACCGCCACCTTGATAATGTCACTTTTCTCCTCTTCTTCCCCGGCTTCGGGAAGAAGCTCACACACCCGGTCCAGAAGATCGCCGGTGCCGTGGCCGTGTACGGAGGACACCATCACGGGATCGCCCAGTCCCAAGTTGTAAAACTCGTAAAATTCCGGAGGCGGATCACCAATACTGTCACACTTATTCACACACAGCACCACCGGCACCCCGCTTTTCAGCAACAAGGACGCCACATCGGAATCGGTTGCGGTCACGCCGGAGCGGACATCCGTCACTAGGATAATGGCCTGGGCGGAATCAATAGCGATCTGAGCCTGCTCGCGCATCTGGGTGAGAATCACGTCCTTGGACGCAGGCTCGATTCCGCCGGTATCCACCAGGGAAAATTTCTTGCCGCACCATTCCGCATCTCCAAAAATCCTGTCCCGAGTCACACCGGGAGTGTCTTCCACAATGGAAAGCCGCTTTCCCACAATTTTATTAAACAGCGTGGACTTGCCCACATTGGGCCGGCCTACCACGGCTACAATCGGCTTTGGCATGTTCCTTCCCCCTTCCGGATTTCAGCAAATATATCTTTTCCCAGGCTATAGCAGCTCTTTCGCAAAACAAACGGCGCCGCTCATCTCATCGTATGGCGGATAATTCTCGATCCGGCGATATCCCAAACCGGTATACAGGCTGACAGCAGCTTCCATAGTTTCCCGCGTTTGCAGGATCGCCCTTTGGAAACCCTTTTCCCTTATCCTGCTTTCCAATTTCTCCATCATGTTTTTGGCTATATGCTCCTTGCGGTAATCTGGTTCCACCCAGACCCGCTTGATTTCAGCATCCGTTTCAGAATATCTTTTAAAGCTGGCGCAAGCCACCGGTACACGATCCCCGGTATAGGCAATCAATACGTCGTCTATATCCTTTAAAATATTAAACGGCACAAACGATTTCCTGTTTTCTAACCCGCCTGCCAGCTGACTGTAATATTCCTCTGTGATCCGGTAGAAGCCCTGGAAAGCCGCGTCAGAGCCATCTGTCCATTCATAGCTGATTTCCATATACTGCCTCCCGTACGCCGGCTTTTATCCGTGCTCCCACGCGCCTTCATAGGGGTTATACGCCGGAGATTCCGGAGCGGGCAAGCCCAAAACAGCGTTTAAAAACGCTTCACCGGTATTTCCCACCCGGATCACCGGTACTCCCAGAGCCTGTTCCAGTTCTTCCCGGGTCATGTCGTCCAGGAAAATGTCCTCTCCCGCTTTCATCATGCTGCCGGAAAGCAGCACCTCGTCACCCAGATCCCTGGCCTTTAAGGCTTTCAGCAGGTCGCGCCCTGTCAAAAGTCCGGTGACGTTTACCGTGCCGCCGAAAAACTCGTTTTTCACCGGAAACAGGTCTATAGTTAAATTATGGCATTTCTTCCGCAATCCGTCAAGCACTGAATCGAGAAAAGCAAAACCGCCCTCCCCGGTGGGGATGGTCACCTTCCGGGCGACGGGGCAGGCATCCTCGCTGATCCCGTCATCCTCCATCGCCCAGTCAAACTCGTCCTGTAAATTGCGGAGCATGCCCACGCCGTTTTCAATTTGCGGGAAATCCTCATAAAACTCCAGGCTTGGAATGGGCCGTCCCGCCAGCAGGTAAAACTCATCTGAAGCATACACCGTCCGGCTGCCCCGCTCCTTCAAAAAGGTTTCCCCATACCGTTCCAGGATATCCAGCACAGCCCCGGCGGTTTCCCTCGTAAAAGGCTTCAGAGGGTACAGGCCCTCCCGATAGCGGGTAAGGCCCACCGGCACACAAGCCACACTCAGCAGGCCGTCCCCCAGCTCAAACAGGCGGTCCAAAGAAAATTCCAAAGATTTGCCGTCGTTGATCCCCGGACACAGCACGATCTGGCAGTTCAGCTTGATCCCACCCTGGGCCAGCCGATACAGGTAGCGCAGGGATTCCCCGGCAAACCGGTTGTTCATCATTTTGCACCGAAGCTCCGGATCCATCGTGTGGACGGACACATTCACAGGGCTGAGATGCATTTTTAAGATCCGGTCGACCTCCTGGTCGTTGATATTCGTTAAGGTAATGTAGTTGCCGAATAGAAAAGACAGCCTGTCGTCGTCGTCCTTGAAATACAGGGTCTGCCGCATACCCGGCGGGAGCTGATCAATAAAGCAGAAAATGCACTTGTTACGGCAGGAATGCTCCCGATCCATCAGGTAGGTTTCGAATTCCAGGCCCACCTCCGCGTACTGGGGTTTGATCAGTTCCACGGTATAAGGCTTTCCATCCCGGGACAGTTTTAAGCGCAGTTCCCGTTCCGTTTCAAGAAAACGATAATCCAGGACGTCCACCACCTCCTGGCCGTTCATGGACAGCAGCACATCCCCGGCACGGATTCCCAAGCTTTCCGCCCGACCGCCTGCTGTTACTCCATCGATCCGCACAGACATCCCGGATTCAGTCTCCTTTCAGACTCTTTGGTAAAAAAAAGAGAACGCGATGGGCGTTCCCTTTTTCCCGATTTCAGAATAGCTTATGCTTCCTTCTTTACGACCTGCCTGCCGTTGTAATAACCGCAGCTGCCGCAAACCCGGTGAGGGGCTTTGTACTCCCCGCATTGGGGACACTTCATCAGCGCGGGCGCCTGAAGCTTCCATACATTGGAACGTCTCTTATTCTGCCTGGCACTGGACAATTTTCCCTTGGGTACTGCCATTTTGTAGCACCTCCATCTTCATGATTTCTTAGGAACCACTGAATAAATACATCGTTGGCGCTTTGCGCTGCGAAACACGTTTCTCAAGCTCGAAATACACCAAGCATTTCCGCGCTTTTGCGCGTTTCCCCAGCATAAAATCCCTTGCAAATACTCTGCCGATTTAATCAGAACTTCCTCAAAATAGCTCCGCAAAAACGCGGCGTTTTATAAATTACAACAGGCTTTTCAAAATCTCAAGCCTGGGGTCGACCTCCCTGCCGTCACAGTCGCAGGGACCTTCATTCAAATTCTTCCCGCAACGGGGACACAAGCCCTTGCAGTCAGGAGAACACAGAAATTTACTGGGCAGATCCAGTAAAATATCCTCCCGCAGCAGCTCGTCCAGATCCAGTCGTTCTTCCGGCACCGCCACAAAGGCATCATCGTCCTGTTCGCTGCTCAGCTCCCGCACCAGCACATGGGAAAAAGTCCTCGGGCATTCCCGCCGGGTTGTTTCCCCGCACCGGTCGCAAGGCATTTCAAGAGTGTACAGCAGATTAACGGAAAGCTCCACCGAACCGGTGCATCCATGAAACTCGGCCCGTACCCTTACAGGCGCACAAAACGGCTTGACACCGTCCAATTCCAACCCGCTCAGATCCAGTTCGTACTCCAAAACGCCGCTTTGTTCCAGGAAATAGTCTTTTAAATCTACTATCATAGCCACCTCGTGCCGTACTGATACATTATACTTTTAACCAACCGCTTTGTCAAGCACTTTTTTCGCGTGGGAGCTGCGCTTAACTTCTCGAAACGAACTCGCCCATTCATCGGGAAAGCCCTGCGCGGGAAAATGGCGGCGGCTTTCACACAACAAAGGGCGGCCAGCGCCGCCCTTCGGGTTACTTTTCAGCTGCTTATTTGGCGATGTACTGCTTCACTGCGGCGGGAATGTCCTCATCATCGGCGGAAATGGAAAGGCAGAAATCAGTACTTGCCGCGGCGCTCAGCCTCTCCAACTCGGGAATCACGGTTTCCAGGGCTTCCGCGCCGGTACCGGTGATTTTCAGGGTAGAATCTATAAAAATATCGGTCACATCGTAATTTCCGGCGCAGATCCCGCTGACGAAGCCGCACAAGGCATCGGCACCTTTGATATCATACGCATCGGAATCCACCAAACGCGCGGTATGGGAAATATCATATGTCAGCTTTTGGCCTTTTTCGATGACCACCACATTGCCCTGGGATTTTCCCACGGCGGTGTTGGCCAGCTCAATCAGCTTTTTGGTTTTGCCGGAGCCTTTTTTACCAGTCAAAAGAGTAATCATGATACAGTTCTCCTCTGTTTTTTATTCCAAGCCGCCCAAGGGTTTCCCGCTTTGACAGCCGGTTTTCAAAATGCCATATCTCAGTGGGTCAGCCTTGCTTCCAGCGCGGCCTTAGCGTCCTCATAACCGGGCTTCCCCAGCAGAGCGAACATATTCTTTTTGTAGCTTTCCACGCCGGGCTGGTCAAAGGGATTCACACCCAGCATATACCCGGAAATGGCGCAGGCTTTCTCGAAGAAGTAAATAATCTGCCCCAGGGTGTCCTCGCTGAAATCGGAAGCGTGGATCACCACATTGGGGACTGCGCCGTCCGTGTGGGCCAAAACCGTGCCCTGGAACGCTTTTTCATTGATAAACGCCATCGTCCGGCCTTCCAGATAATTCAGGCCGTCCACATCCTCCGGATCGTTCCCAAGGGTGATCTCCCGGACAGGCTTGTCAATCAGCATTACCGTTTCGAACATGGAACGGTTGCCGTCCTGCAAATACTGGCCCATGGAGTGCAGGTCTGTGGAAAATACTACGGAAGCCGGGAACAAGCCTTTATTGTCCTTGCCCTCGCTTTCGCCGAAGAGCTGTTTCCACCATTCGTTCATCATGGTATAACGCGGCTCGTAGCTCACCATGACTTCAATACACTTATGCTTGTTGTACAGAATATTGCGGATCGCCGCATAGCGGTAGCAATCGTTTTTCTCCAGGCAAGGATCGTTGTAGCGCTCCATCGCCTTTGCAGCGCCGGCCATTAGGGCGTCGATATCCGCACCAGCCACTGCGATAGGCAGCAGACCCACGGCGGTGAGCACAGAATAGCGTCCGCCCACATCATCGGGAACCACAAAGGTCTCATACCCTTCCTTGTCGGCAAGGTGCTTCAAGGTACCCTTTTGCCGGTCTGTGGTGCAGAAGATGCGTTCCTTTGCCCCTTCCTTGCCATACTTCTTTACCAGCAGCTCCCGGAACACCCGGAAAGCAATGGCAGGCTCGGTAGTGGTGCCGGATTTTGAAATCATGTTGATAGAGATGTCCTTCCCCTCGCAGATCTCCACAAGCTCAGCCAGCGCGGTGGAGCTGATGCTGTTGCCGGTAAAATAAATATCGGGGGTATCCTTCTTCAGGTCGTTATAGCGGTCGGACTTCAAATATTCAATGGCCGCCCTGGCGCCCAGATAGGAGCCGCCGATGCCGATAACCACAAACACCTGGGAATTCTTCTTGATTCGCTCCGCCGCAGCTTTGATCCTCGCAAACTCTTCCCTATCATAATCCTTAGGCAGGGTCACCCAACCCGTAAACGCGCTGCCCGGGCCTTCTCCGGAAGCCAGCAGTTCGTGGGCGGTTTTCACCTGGGGGGCAATCGCCTTGTATTCATCCTCAGAAATGAAGTCTTTCAAATACCCATCGTCAAGCTTCAAGGACATTCCAATGCACTCCTTTTCTTTACAATTCCTAATTAACAGCGATCTATTTATTTTTATTGTACAATAACTCTGCGAAATTTGCAAGGTTCCTTTTATACTCTTTCCAAAAAGTTCAAATTTTCAATGCCGCGCCGTCCAAAAAGGATCGCATATAAGAGCTTTTTCAGCAGACTGTTCAACGGCTACAGGGTGAAAAGGCTGCGCAGCAAATACCGGAAAGCCGTGGAAAAGGTAACCTTTTCCACATTTCCGTCGGCGGTGATATCCACCTGGGCCACGTTCTCCCCGTTTACCCGATAAACAATCTTCCCCACCAAGTCCCCCTCGTTTACAGGGGCTGCCAGATCGGGGAAAAACTCTATGCGCTGCTCCACCTTTCCTTTTTCCGCCGCCGAGGTCAGAAGCTTTGGGGCTTCCCCCGCCTTTACGGGAACGGTTTCCTCCATTCCCCCTGCCACGGAGACATCCTCCAAAGCCGGAGTTTCCGGCACAGTGACTGCCCAATTGGCAAAACCGTAATCCAACAAGGCCGCGGCGTCCTGGAACCGATGATCTGTGCTGTCCGCGCCCAGAATCACGGAGATCAGGGCCAGGGAATCCCGTTCCGCTGTGGCAGTGATACAGCTTCCCGCCTGGGAGGTGGTTCCGGTTTTCAAACCGGTAATGCCCGAATAGGAGCGAATCAGTTTGTTTGTATTCACCAGTTGAGTCTGCCCGTCCCGCACGTAATCGATCCAGGTCAGGGTATAGTCAAAAATCTTTTCATGGGTGATCAATTCCCGGCTCATCAAAGCCACATCATGGGCGCTGGTCACATGACCTTCCTCATCCAGGCCGTTGCAGTTTTTAAACACGGTGTCCGCCATACCAAGTTCTTCCGCCTTTTCATTCATCCGCTGCACAAAGGCTTCCTCGCTGCCGGCCACGTTTTCCGCCAGGACTACCGCCGCATCGTTGGCGCTCATGATCACCGTGGCCTTCAAAAGGTCGTCCACGGTCATGGTCTCCCCTTCCTTCAGCCAGATATCCGAACCGCCCATAGAGGACGCGTGGGCCGAAGCGGTCAGGGTGTCCGCCAGGGAAAGCTGGCCGGACTCAATGGCATCGAAAGTCAGGCACAGGGTCATTACCTTGGTGATGGACGCGCAGGGCCGCACCTGATGGGAATCCTTCTCAAACAGCACCCGCCCGGTAGACGCTTCCATCAGCACTGCGGAAGGGGCAGTGAGGGTCACTTCCTCCCCCCGGGCCGTCAAGCCGGGGACCATTGCCGCCAGAGTCACTGCCGCCGCCAAAAACAGGGAAAGCTTTTTCACAGAAACCATCCTCTCTTTTCCGGGAACGCTGTAAAACCGTTTCCACAGCGTTCCCAAATGAAAAAACGCCGTACGGCCTGCCGCACGGCCCGGCGTTCCATAATTAAGATATGAGCTTTTAGGCGGCGAAATGCCCGAAAAAACGGGATCCGGCACCGAATGCCAAATCCCGATGTGTTCTTTTTGCACCCTTAAATTGCGGCGGGCAGGAGAAAATTCAAGAGAAGAAACCCGGCAAGGCAGGACGCTGCGGAGCACAGCACCGCCCAGTCGGCGCCGGAAAATTTCAAAACCTTCATCTTCGTCCTGCCCTCGCCTCCGTGATAACACCGACTTTCCATTGCGGTGGCCAGGTCGAAAGCCCGGCGGAACGCGGAAACAAACAGGGGGATCAACACCGGCACCAGCGCTTTAATCCTCTGAATCAGCCCGCCGCTTTCCATGTCGGCGCCCCGGGCCTTTTGGGCGGACATGATCTTTTCCGTTTCTTCCAGCAGGAGGGGCACAAACCGCAGGGCAATGGTCATCATCATGGCGAATTCATGCACCGGCACATGCAATTTGTTCAAAGGGCGCAGCAGACGCTCGATGGCGTCGGTCAGCTGGGTGGGTGAGGTGGTAAAGGTCAGCACGGAGCTGGCCAAGATCAGCAGTATGATGCGCAGGGACACAAAAAAGCTGTTCAAAAGCCCGTGCTTTGTGATTTTCAGAAACCCCCACTGAATCAGCGGCTCCCCCGTTCCGTAAAAAAGGTTGAGCACCGCCGTAAAAATGATCAAAAACAAGATGGGCTTTAGGCTTTTCAAGTACATTTTCATCGGGATTTTCGAGCAGGCAATTCCCAGACCGATGTACAACACTGCCAGGGCCAGGGAAAAGAAATTCCTGGCCATAAAAATCAGCACGATGGAAAAGATCGTCAGACAGATCTTCAGCCGGGGGTCCGTCCGGTGCAGGACCGACCTTGCCGGGAAATACTGTCCTAAAGTGACGTCGGAAATCATTTTGTGACCACTTTCCTTTCTCTCAGCGCAACCTTTGTGGTTCCACAAGTAGGAAAGCATTTCCTACTGTGAAACCTCCGGCGTTTTTAAGATGCCGAAGCATTTCCAGGAGAAATGCTCTACAAATTTGCCGTTTGAAAAAACCTGCTTTTTCAAACCTCCCTCTCTTTTAAAAAGGGAAGCAGCTGCCGCAGGGCTTCGTCCACGGTAAGGGTAGATGGATCAGCCGGGCAACCCAGCTTTTGTAGTTCCTGCATGATCTTGGTAATCTGCGGCACCCTCAGGCCCATCCTTTCCAATTCTTCCCCCCGGGAGAAAACAGTTCGGGTGTCATCCAGCATAGCCGCCCTGCCGCTGTTCATCACCAGCAGCCGGTCTGCCGTACGGCCGATATCCTCCATGCTGTGGGATACCAGCAGCACCGTGTTTTTCCGTTCCCGGTGGTACTGGGCGATTTGGGAAAGCAGCACATCCCGGCCCCGGGGATCCAGCCCGGCGGTAGGCTCATCCAGAATCAGCACCTCTGGATCCATAGCAATCACGCCGGCAATGGCGGCACGTCTCTTTTCCCCGCCGGACAGCTCAAAGGGGGACTTTTGCAGAAGCTCCTCCCGCAATCCGGTAAACCGGGCTGCGTCCCGCGCCCGAAAGCGGGCATCCTCTTCGGAAAGCCCCATGTTTTTCGGCCCGAACATGATATCCTTTTCCACGGTTTCCTCAAAGAGCTGGTATTCCGGGTACTGGAACACCATCCCTACTTGAAACCGGACGTTCCGAATCTTCTTTGGCTCCGCCCAAATATCCTTCCCATTCAGTAAGATCTGGCCGGAAGCCGGCTTTAAAAGGCCGTTCAACAGCTGGATCAGCGTGGACTTTCCGCTGCCGGTATGGCCGATCACGCCCAAAAACTCCCCCTGCCGGATGGAGATGGAAACTTTATCCACCGCCGTTTTACAGAAGGGCGTGCCGGCGCCGTATATATAGGTTAAATCTTTTGTTTCCAATATTGCCATGTAAACCCTCCAATGCGCCTGGTCCGCTCTAAATGATGTTTATCAAATGGAGGCGCACCGCCCTAAATTGTGATCGATATACTCCAAATAAGGTTTCCTGTTCACTTTGTCTTGATTGCGCCGGTACCATTCCAGCGCTTCCGCCAGCCCGCTTTTCAAAGTCTGCACCCAGTCCATCCATACGTACTGCTTTGAAACGTCCAGAGAATATTCATAGTCGTAAAAGCTGAAGTAATTCCGCTGTTCGACATCGTTGTACACATTTACAAACTCGGCCTTTTTCCCAGCCGCCCGATAACATAACGAAACCCATTCGCGGATTGAAACCGTTTCTTTGTTCCCCACGTTAAAAACACGCTGCTCCGGCTTGTTTTCTAAAATGATATCGATAAACCTGCACAGGTCGCGGATATGGAAAAACTGCAGCTTCATTTTCCCGTCCTTTGGCAGATAAAAACGCCGATCCCGGAAAGCGCAGTCAAACACAAACGCTTCCCTATAAACATTGTTCATCGGACCGTACAAGTAAGGGGGCCGAAGGATATACGCGGCAGGATTTTCTTCCATCAGGACCGCTTCCGCTTCTATTTTATCCGTACCATATTTACCCCAGTATTTATTTGCGCCCACCCCAGTCTCCTCAGTAAAAGGCTGTAACTCATACTCAGGATACACCGCGCTTGAACTGATCAAAACATACTCCTCATAGCTTTCTAACGCCGCCAGTAGCGAGGCAACATCTTTGGAGGTATAGGCCGTATCAATAACTGCGTCAAAATGATGGGGACGCAGGGCATCTCCCAACGCATGCCTGTCCCCTTGGATCAGCTTTACCCCCGCTGACTGGGGTCTGCTGTTTCTATTGAGCACGTATACGTCATATCCCTTTGCTACATAGTATTCGGCAATATACCTGCTTACAAATACCGTGCCGCCGGTCACCAATATTTTCTTCACCCCATCGCCTCTTTAAATCCCGATTGTAATTTCACGCAATTTAAGAAAAGATCAGTTGTTAGCGTTATAACATCATCAGTCTCTTTCTGGTGTCGCAATCAAATTTCTCAAGTGCATATCTGTACGCTACCCTCGGCATTTGTTTATGATTTTTCACCAGGTATTCTTCTACTACGGACTGATTTACCTGCGACAGGGATTTGAGCATCCAGCCATACCCTTTCAGCACCAAATCATGTTCGTCGTTCATCAGCTTGTCCGATATCAGCAAAGGATCTATACCTTCAAAATCATTGCGCAAAATAGCGGGTATCAATATAACCGCTGAAGCGCGCCGCACCCAAAAATCCTTGTCTTTTGTCCACTCCACAACATTTGCAAATAATGACTTTTCCTGCCGCAGAAGCTCCCCGAAAGCATGGGTGCAGAAATCATCGCAGTCTCCCCAGCCGCGCACATATTTCTTCAGCCAGCCATAAAACACACAGTACGTATCTTTTGAGTAATCCTTCTTCATCCGAAACGCCCAATCAAAAGCAATTACTCCAAGCTCCCAAGCGCGCTCCGCTAAAAATTTCTCGCACACATGAAGCACGTTTTCTATGCGCTTATCTTCAATTTTCCGAAACAGCCTCCCCGACAATTTCCGGATATCACCCGTTTTTATATGTTCCCCTTCCGGTGTGTTTTCCCTTAAAGCGTCTATCTCCCCTATTGCCTGTTTCAGCAATTCACTCCGCATTTTCCGCTTTCCCCTTTTTTATATACTTTTGAAGCATGCCCAGGCATTCTTCCACGTTCAGGGGCATTTCCGGCAGCTTTACGCCGGAATTTTGCAGCCGGTAACACAACTCTGTGGCCTGGGGAACGTCCAGATCGTGGCGCTTTAAAAACTCCACGTCGCTGAACACCTCCCGGGGCGTACCGTCCCGGAGAATATTCCCCTCGTCCATCACCACGACCCGTCCGGCCTGCACGGCTTCGTCCATATAATGGGTAATCAGCACAATGGTGATGTCCTGTTCCCGGTTCAGGCGCTTGATAGTCTCCATGACCTCGGAGCGGCCCCGGGGATCCAGCATAGCGGTGGGCTCGTCCAGCACAATGCAGGCGGTCTGCATAGCGATAATTCCCGCGATTGCCACCCGCTGCTTCTGCCCGCCGGAAAGCTTATGAGGCGCACTTTCCCTGTACTCGTACATCTCCACGGCTTTTAAGGCTTCGTCCACCCGGCGGCGTATTTCGTCCGGCGGGATCCCCAGGTTTTCCGGCCCAAAGGCCACGTCTTCTTCCACCACGCCGGCCACCAGCTGATTATCCGGGTTTTGCAGGACAAGCCCCACCCGGCGGCGCACATCCAGCTGGGTTTCTTCCTGGGCGGTGTCAATCCCGTCTACCAGCACCTTGCCCGCCGTAGGGATTAGCATACCGTTGAGGAGCTTTGCCGCAGTGGATTTTCCGCAGCCATTGTGCCCCAGCAGGGCCACAAATTCCCCGCGCTCTATGGACAAATCTACACCCCGCAGGGCTTCTACGGGGTCTACCGCGTCCGGCTCATAGGAAAACCGAACGCCTTGCATTTCAATAAAGGACATTTATTTCTAATCCCTTTCTGCTATCCAATATCCATCATTCATTTTCCCAAATGGCCGTGCCGCCGCAGGGAAGCACCAGGCCGGAATCCGTCACCGGCAGGCCCAGCTCGTCGGAGGTGACCCGCCCGCCGAACCGCTTTCCCAGCGTCATGGACAAAAGGTATCCCATCACACCGGGGGAAAGTCCGGTAGCGTAAGAGCTGAGCAGGAAAAACAAGGGCTTTCCCGACAAAATAGGCAGGCAAAGGGAAATCAGCGCGTGGAGCTGTTCCTCCAGCCGCCACACCTCACCGCCGGGGCCTCGCCCATAGGACGGCGGATCCATAATGATCCCGTCATAGGTATTTCCCCGCCGCTGCTCCCGCCGGACAAATTTTTCGCAGTCATCCATGAGCCACCGCACCGGCAGCTCCCGCAGACCGGAAGCTTCGGCATTTTCCTTCGCCCATTGTATGATCCCTCTGGAAGCGTCTACATGAGTGACGGATGCCCCCGCCTTTAGGCAGGCAAGGGTCGCTGCCCCTGTGTAGCCGAATAGATTCAGCACCTTCACCGGGCCACTTCTTTCTCCCTCGTTCCTGATCTTTTTCATGACAAATTCCCAGTTCGCGGCCTGCTCCGGGAAAATTCCTGTGTGCTTAAAACCCATAGGCTTCAGCCGGAAGCTGAGACCCCGCCAGCCGATTTCCCAGCTTTCGGGAACGGGCTTCAAAAACTCCCAGCTTCCACCACCTGTGCGGGAACGGTGGTACCTGGCGTGGGCTTTGCCCCAGCGGGAGTCTTTCCGCTCCCCCGGCCAAATGATCTGAGGGTCCGGTCGGATCAGCAGAATATCACCCCACCGCTCCAGTTTTTCCCCATCCCCGGTGTCGATCAATTCATAGTCCTGCCATTCCGCTGTTCTCATAGGCTGTTGATCCTTATCTCAGTATTTTTCCTGACAGCTTTTTGGCCGGAAAAAACTCGTACAACTCTACCCGGTCGATCCGCCCTGAAAACTGACGAAAGCATTCTCCCAAAGTCTCCACGGCGCGAAGGCAGTTTGCCCGGCTGTCGATGAGCATCGTTGTATGGGCCGTCCAACCCTTTTCCACCCCGAAGGCCTCTTTCAGGTCCAGCAGCTCCCGGTTTACATCCGGGGCGAGAAACAGGACTTCCTGGCCCTGAAACAGCCCCATATGGTTGAACTGCACCTCCACCGGGGGCATTTCCAGCTCCCGCAGGCGCTCTTGGAGCATTGGCCCGTCCGTCAGGGCATATGTCCCCAAAGTGACATGAAAAGGGATCCCCATCGTCTGCCGCCCGGTAACCCCCTCTTTGAGAACCGCCTGCTGATACCCTGCCAGCACCTGCTCTGTTTCTCGGTCGAACACACCCAGCACACAAAGGAATCGACCCACTCAGCACAACTCCTCTTTGATCACCTTCGCCACATCCTGGGCCAGCTTTTCGATCAGGGTCTCATCCTGCCCCTCCACCATGACGCGGATCAGCGGCTCGGTGCCGGAAGGCCGCACAATGACCCGGCCGTCCCTGCCAAGCGCTTCGCTGGCCTTATCGATGGCCACTTTCACCTTGTGATCCGTATAGAACGCCAGCTTTCCCTCAGGGGAAACCTGGATGTTTACCATGGTCTGCGGGAACCGTTGCATCAGCGTCGCCAAAGAGGAAAGCTTCCCTTCCCTGCGGCGGATCAGGCTCAGCAGCTGGCAGGCGGTGAGCTGTCCGTCCCCGGTAGTGGCAAAATCCCGGAAAATGACATGCCCGCTTTGTTCCCCTCCGAAATTGTAGCCGTCCAGCAGCATTTCCTCCAGCACGTATCGGTCGCCCACCTTTGTGGCTTCAAAGCGCATGCCGTTGTCCTCACAGAAACGCTGGAAGCCCATGTTGGTCATGATTGTCCCCACTACGGTGTTCCCCGAAAGCTTGCCGCGGCTCTTCATATCCAAGGCACAGATGGCCATAATGAAGTCGCCGTCCACAAAATTGCCCTGTTCGTCCACCATCAGGCAGCGGTCGGCGTCGCCATCGAAAGCCACACCCGCGTCCACCTCGTGGGTCTTTACATATTCGATCAGTCCTTCCATGTGGGTGGAGCCGCAGTCCCGGTTGACGTTCACGCCGTCCGGCTCGTTGTTCAGCATGGTCACAGACGCCCCCAGCTCTGTAAACAGGGTTTCCGCCGTGGCGCTGGCAGAGCCGTTTGCCGTGTCAATCACAATATTCATGCCGTCCAAGGCAAAATGAACCGTGTTTTTCACATGCTCGATGTAATCCCGCACTGAATTTTCCGCCCGTGTGACTGTGCCGATGCCTTCCGAGGGCGGGAATTCTTTTGAGATATCCTTTTTCCCAAAAACAATATCCTCGATCCGCTCCTCCAGGTCGTCCGGCAGCTTGAAGCCATCACCGGAAAAGATTTTGATCCCATTGTACTCAAAGGAATTGTGGGAAGCGGAAATCATTATACCGGCGTCTGCCTTGTATTTCTCCACCAAATAGGCCACCGCCGGGGTGGGAACCACACCCAAAGTCACCACGCTGGCGCCGATGCTGCATAGTCCGGCCGCCATAGCGGTTTCCAGCATATCGGAGGAAAGCCGAGTATCCTTGCCGATCAGCACCTTTGGATGGTGATTGGATTTGTTCACCAGTACCTGGGCGGCAGCCCGGCCCAGTTGGGTAGCCAGCTCGCAGGTCAAGTCCCTGTTGGCAATGCCCCGAATGCCGTCAGTTCCGAAAAGTCTTCCCATAAAAATCACCTTTCAAAAAA
>CAYSQF010000022.1:0-24138 GCA_964433105.1 uncultured Acutalibacter sp. | reverse complement strand
GCAAGGGTCTGCAAAACCCTGATTCCCCGGTTCAAATCCGGGTGTCACCTCCAGCAGCAAACCGCTGCATCAAAGGCGCACACCATGGTTTATGTTGTGCGCCGATTTTTATGTCTGAGCACTGTTTTGCCGTTAAACTTTCTCCCGCAGTCAGTTTTATGTCTGCCAATGTACAGGCAAAAAGCTTTTGCATACTTGTCCAAGTGAATGTCAAATCTACTTTACCTGTCCTGCGGGGAAGCAATTGATATTTAACGAAATTAAATGCGCAATAATGCGTAATATGGCGTAAGAGAGGGGAGTTTCTGCTGGAAAGCAGAGACTCCCCAAGAGTTTTAAAATTACATGCCCTTCATCTGTTTGTAGCTAAACCTCAGGGGCTGGCTCCGCTTTAAGCGAATGCCGTCGCTTTCCTTTCGGCGCATATACACCCCTTGCACCAGCCCAAAGCCTAAATATAGGCAGACTGCGGAAGAACCACCGGCGCTGAAGAAGGGAAGGGTGATTCCCATAACGGGGAGAACAGCCAGACACATGCCGATGTTCCACACGGACTGCAAGGCAATCATGCCAAAAAAGCCGAAGCAAATATATTTTCCTAGGTCATCCCGGGCAGAGTGGGCCACATGGAGCGTTTTTATCATCAATAACAGTAAAAGAAGGATGATCAGGGAGCAGCCGATAAACCCAAGTTCTTCTCCGGCCACAGAAAAAATGTAATCGCTTTGCTGGAAGGGGACGCTGTTATTTGCCACGCGGCTCCCTTCAAACAAGCCCTGGCCGCTCCATTTCCCACTGCCAATGGAGATCCGCCCCTGGTACTGCTGATAGCCCTCGTTGATCTGTACATTTGGATCGTTCAAGTTGAACAGGGCGATAAAACGATCCTTTTGATATTCAGGTAGGACAAATTTCCAAAGCAGCGGCAACGCGGCCAAGACAATCGCACCTAAAATCACAAAGTATCGGAGCTGCACCCCGGCTGCCAGGCTCATGGTTAGGAACATACAAAAAAACACCACTGCCGCGCCGGTATCATTTTGCAGCTCACATAGCAGCATGGGAACCAAAGCGTGAAGAGCCAGGAAAATGACCTGCAGAGGCTCGGTAATCCGCCCCTTCTTTTGCAAGATGTCCAGGTGTTTGGAATAGGTGATGATAAAAGCGATTTTTACAAGCTCAGAGGATTGAAACGTCCGCCCTCCGATGTTGATCCATGCCTTTGCCGCCACGCCGCCGCCACCGGTGACCTCTTCACCAAACAAGGCGGTATAAATCATCAAGAAAATGGAAAAACCGGCGATGAGGTACCAGAAATTTGCGACCTCGGCATAATCGATCAGCGAAACGAAAACTGCGGCGGCAACACCCAGGCCGACTGCGATAAGCTGGATGCGGAAATAGTCGGACTCGGTGGCAGCCCGGGATACGCTTTTTAAAAGGATAAGGCTATAAGCGGAAATTGCCGCCAGCAACAGCCAGAGGAGAATATCGGTCCGTCTGATATAGCGGAAGATCCCCATGAATCCATTTTTGATCATAAAACTTCATTTTTCCTGCCTTTTCGCGTATTTACTAATTATGTCAACAATTATAGCACAAGAAAAAACTCCCGGCAAGTTTTTTTGCCCTCAGTCTTTACTATTCCGGCAAGATACTTTATAATTCATGTTGTAAGAAAAATTACAAAGGCCATTTTGGCCGGAAAGGCGTGAGGGAATATCTATGCTGACTGACATTGAGATTGCCCAGAAAACAAAACTGACGCCCATTACGGAAATCGCTGGGAAATTGGGAATCCAAGAGGAGGAACTGGAGCTTTATGGCCGTTATAAGGCCAAGATCAACGAAAGCGCTTTTTCCCGTTTGGCCGACAAGCCCAACGGCAAACTGGTATTGGTAACAGCTATCAATCCCACGCCGGCAGGCGAGGGAAAAACCACCACTACCGCTGGTCTGGGCGAGGCAATGGCAAAAATTGGCAAAAACGCCATTATTGCTTTGCGGGAGCCGTCTTTGGGTCCGGTGTTTGGAATCAAGGGCGGCGCAGCTGGAGGCGGCTACGCACAGGTTCTGCCGATGGAGGACATTAATCTGCACTTTACCGGTGACATGCATGCCATTACTTCCGCCAATAACCTGTGTTGCGCCATGCTGGACAACCACATGCAGCAGGGGAACGCTTTGGGGATCGATCCCCGCCGGATTTTGATGAAGCGTTGCCTTGATATGAATGACCGTGCCCTGCGGAATATCGTCGTGGGCCTTGGTGGCAAAATCAACGGCGTGCCCCGGGAGGACGGTTTTATTATCACAGTGGCGTCAGAGGTCATGGCGATCCTCTGCCTGGCAAAGGACATGAACGACCTAAAGCGTAGGCTGGGCGATATTCTCATTGCCTACACCTACGATGGAAAGCCTGTCTATGCCAGGGACATTAAGGCAGAGGGGGCTATGGCCGCGCTGCTCCGGGATGCCGTAAACCCCAACCTGGTTCAGACCATAGAGGGAACTCCCGCCATTATGCACGGCGGACCTTTTGCCAATATCGCGCATGGCTGCAATTCCGTGCGCGCCACCCGCCTTGCGTTGAAGCTGGCGGATTACTGCATCACGGAAGCGGGCTTCGGTTCCGACCTGGGTGCGGAGAAATTTATGGACATCAAGTGCCGTATGGCCGGGCTTTCTCCTTCCTGTGTGGTGGTTGTGGCCACAGTGCGGGCACTAAAATATAACGGTGGAGTTGCCAAAACAGAGTTGGCGGCCGAAAACGTGGAGGCCTTGAAAAAAGGCTCGGTCAATTTAAAAGCCCATGTGGAAAACATGCATAAGTTCGGCGTTCCGGTGGTGGTGGCAATCAACCGTTTTCCCACGGATACGGACGCAGAATTGCAGGTGATTGATCAGTGCTGCAAGGAAATGGACGTCCCTTACGCGCTTTCTGAAGTGTTCAGCAAAGGCGGGGAAGGGGGAAAGGAACTTGCGGAAACGATCTGTAAGGTCATCGACAGTACGGAAGGCAGCTATCAATTTTCTCCCATTTATCCTGACAGCGCCCCTGTCGAGGAAAAAATCGAAACAGTTGCTAAAGAGATCTACGGTGCGAAAGACGTGATTTTTACGAAGCAGGCGCAAAAATCCCTAAAGGAGATCAAAGCTTTGGGTGGCGATGCTATGCCCGTTTGCATTGCAAAGACCCAGTATTCTCTCTCGGATGATCCCACCCTGCTGGGCCGGCCAAGTGATTTCTCCATTACCATCCGCGATTTAAAGCTTTCCAGCGGCGCCGGTTTTGTAGTGGCTTATGCCGGGGATATCATGACGATGCCCGGGCTGCCTAAAGTGCCGGCGGCGGAAAAAATAGATGTGGATGAAAGTGCCGTGATCCACGGCTTGTTCTGATGGAACAGCGTTTTGTCACCCATTCGCCTGCGGAAACAGAAACTTTGGCGGCTCGGATCGCGCAGCGGCTGCGGGGTGGGGAAGTGCTTGCCCTGTTTGGTGGGATGGGTGTGGGGAAAACCGCCTTCACCCGGGGGCTTGTCATGGCTTTGGATGCAGGGGATGCAGTTTCCAGTCCCACCTTTGCCCTGGTGAACGAGTATGTGGGGCGCGTAACGGTAGAGCATTTTGACATGTATCGGGTAGAAAACTGGGACGACCTGTATTCCACCGGCTTTTTCGATTATCTGGATACGGATAGCGTCCTGGTGATCGAGTGGAGCGAGAATATCGAAATGGCTTTACCGGAAAGTGCGGTGCGGATCGAAATTTCTCCCGGCGGTTCTGAACTGGAGCGTGTGATCACGATCAATGGTTGGAAGGAGGAACTGTAACATGCTGACCCTTGCCATAGAATCCTCCGCTTCCCCGGCATCTGTAGCCGTGCGGGAGGATACAAAGCTGCTGGGTGAATTTTTCGTTAATACCAAGCAGACCCACAGCCAGACCCTTCTGCCAATGGTGGAGCAGCTTTTGAACGCTCTTGGCAAAACCTGCGGGGATTTTGACGTGATGGCAGTTTCTTCCGGCCCCGGTTCGTTTACCGGAGTACGGATCGGCGTGGCTTGCATCAAGGGGCTGGCCATGCCTAACCAAACTCCCTGTTGCGGCGTTTCTACCCTGGAAACGATTGCCCTAGGAGGTAGGAGTTTGGAAGGTAGTGTTATCTGCGCTGTGATGGACGCCCGTTGTGGACAAGTATACAACGCCCTGTTTCGTGTGAAAAATGGCTGCCTAAATAGGATAACTGTAGATCGTGCGATTTCTATTGAGGCGCTTACTGAGGAATGTAAGAAATATAAGGAACGCCTGCTGCTGTTTGGAGACGGCGCGGCTCTGTGTTACCAAACCTTTCGGGAATGGGGCGCGCACCTTGCCCCTGAGGAGATCCGGTTCCAGAGAGCGTCCTCTGTGGCATATGCCGCGGAAATGGCTGCACAGGCGGGCCGCACCGTAACTGCGGCTGAGCTTTTGCCAACTTACTTGCGGCTGCCCCAGGCGGAGCGAGAACTAAAAAAAGAAAGGAAGGCAGTTTATAAATGAAACTGGCTCTCGGCTGTGATCACGGCGGATTTGAACTGAAAGAGACTGTTCGGGGATACCTGGATTCCCATTTTATTGGCTATGAGGATTTTGGCGCTTATAATACAGATTCTGTGGATTACGCCCCCATTGCCGCAAAAGCTGCCCATTATGTGGCGGAAGGGAAGGCAGATTTCGGGGTTCTGATTTGTTCTACCGGGCTGGGAATTTCAATGGCGGCCAACAAGGTAAAGGGGATCCGGGCGGCGGTGTGCACCAATGAATTCTGTGCCGAAATGGCTCGGCGTCATAACAATGCCAACATTCTTTGTATGGGCGGCAAAGTGGTGGACAAGGAAACGGCCTTGAAGCTGTTGGACATCTTTTTGAACACCGGGTTCGACGGCGGCCGCCATCAGCGGCGAATCGATCAAATTGCCCAAATTGAGGAAGGAACGCTGTGAAGCAATGAAAGAATTGGTAAAGCCGGGCAGACTGCGCAAAGGTGACACAGTAGCGGCGATTTCCATATCAGGCGGGCGGGTCGGAGACAGCGATATGCTCTGGCGGTATCAGCTTGGAAAGAAACGTCTGGAAGAAGTTTTTGGCCTGCGTGTCATTGAAACGCCTAACGCTTTAAAGGGAAAGGATTTCCTCTATCGGAACCCAAAGCAGCAGATTATGGGAACAAATATCTATCCGAAAAAGGATATGTGGGAAGGCAGCATTCTTTTCATTGATAATTTTTCCCCTATGGCAGCACATTGGCGGCGCTTCACGCATGGAGGGCCTTTGCGGCTTCCGGCGCTTTTGAGGAAGCGAAGGGCTTGATCACCGGCAGCTTGGCGCAGGAAGAAGCTGAGATGCTGGTAAAGTTCTTAAAAGATGAAGTACGCAGAGAGGATCTGCCGGTACCCAATGTGGATTTCTGCCATAGGACGCCCATGACCGTCTTACCCATAGGCGCAATGGCTGAAATAGACTGCGATAAAAATATTTTTCTATATTGGAAAGCGGTACGCTGTAAATTTTCAGAAAAAACCGCATCGGCGGTATACCGCCGGTCGGAAATAATAGGAGGAATTTGACAATGCAGGAGTACAAAAACGTATTTGTAATGGACCATCCGCTCATCCAGCACAAGCTTACCTTTTTGCGGGATATCTCTACCGGCACCAAACACTTCCGGGAACTGGTAAGCGAGATTGCTACCCTGATGTGCTATGAGGCTACCCGTGACCTACCCTTGAAGGATGTGGAAACAGTGACCCCCATGCAGAAAACGATCACTAAAGTGATTGCGGGCCGGAAGCTGGCGTTTGTCCCGATTCTTCGGGCCGGTTTGGGAATGGTAGACGGCATGCTGAACCTGGTGCCTTCCGCAAAGGTGGGTCATATCGGCCTGTACCGGGACCACGACACGTTGAAGCCCGTGGAATACTATAATAAGCTGCCCCAGGACATTGAGGAGCGGGATGTGATCGTGCTCGACCCCATGCTGGCAACCGGCGGTTCCGCGACAGATGCCATTACCATTGTCAAGAGGAGTCATCCAAAGAGCATTAAATTCCTGTGCATCATTGCCGCGCCTGAAGGCTTAAAGGCTCTAACAGAAGCCCATCCGGATGTGCATATCTATTGTGCCGCCGTGGACGAAAAGCTCAATGGAAACGGGTATATCCTGCCCGGCTTGGGCGATGCGGGAGACCGTATTTTTGGCACGATTTGATAAATTCCTGTCGGATTTTTTGAGAAGCCGGCGCGGTTTTCCTTGAGAGCTGCCCGGCTTCTCACAATTTTTCCAGATACCCTTTCAAAATTTGGGAATTTGTGGTATACTAATTTATAAAGCTTTTCACTTAGTGTCTGTGTGAGATTTTCGTTTTAGAAAGGGCAAAACCACATGAGCGATAAAAAGAGCTGGCGGGTCGGGCCGGCTGCCATATTTCGGAGCTATACCGATCCCAGATTTAAGACCATGAAATTATCTGTCAACATGCTGGTTCCGTTGACGCGTAAAACCGCCGCTGTCTATGGGATTCTCCCTGGGATCGTCACCAGGGCGACCAGGGAATACCCAAATTTTGCCGCATTGAACCGAAAGCTTTCCGAATTGTATGGGGCTTCCTTGCAGACCTCAGTCCGCAAAATGGGAGGTTTTCAGTGCCTGTCTGTTTCCGCCGCCGGAATTGCCAGCCGCTACGCTTTTGGCGGCGATGATATGTTCTCTCAACTGTCGGAGCTGTTATTCAGTGCGCTTTTTTCTCCTCTAAAGGATGAGAGCGGTTTCTTCCCCGAAGAACATTTTGTCCAGGAACAGCGCCAGCTTTTGGAATTGAAGGATGCCGAATACAACGATAAGATTACCTATGCGCATCAGCGTTGTGAAGAATTGCTTTTTGAAGGGCAGGACGCCGGTGCGGATCGTTATGGAAGTCGGGAAGAGATCGCCGCGCTTGATTGGCAGGTGCTTTCCAAGGAGTGGGATGGGCTTCTTTCTTCCGCCCGGTTTGAAATCTTTGCGCTGGGCGACTGTACGCCGGATCCCCAGGCGTTTGAAGCCAGTTTTTCCAAAATCGGCGTTCCCAGGGCTTTAAGCCCCCTTCCCTTTGAAGCGCCTTCCTCTTTGCGCCGCGTCACCGAGGAACAGCCCGTTTCTCAATCCAAGCTTTCCCTTGCTTTTCGCGCGGATGCCAAACCGGAAGAGGGGTATCTGTTTCAATTAATGAGCGCGGTGCTTGGCGGCGTTCCAAGCTCCAAGCTCTTCCAAAATGTCCGGGAAAAAATGGGACTTTGCTACTACTGCTCGTCTGCATATGGACCGCTCAGCCGCTCATTATTTATTGAAAGTGGCGTGGAAACCGAAAATATCGAAAAGGCGGAAAGAGAAATCTATACACAGCTGGGCCAACTACAGGCCGGTGCGCTTACGGAGGAAGAATTGTCTTCCGCAAAGCTGGCGTTATGCAATTCCTTCCGCTCGGTTGGGGATTCCCTAAATGCGGTGGAAAACTGGTATCTTTCCCAGGCCTTTTCCCCTGAAGAAATAACGCCGGAGCAGGCTGCTGAACAGGTTATGTCCTATTCAGCCGCTCAAGTGGCGGAAGCTGCGAGAAGAGTGCATCCTGCCGCGGCATTCTGCTTGAAAGGACGTGACGATGGCTGATATGGAACTGCAAAAAATCCATGGGGAACGGGTGGGGGACTGCTATTATAAGCTGAAGCATCCCACAGGCTTGACCATTTTTCTCTATCCAAAAGAAAATTGGAATTCCACGTATGCTGTGTTTGGCACGAAATACGGTTCCATCGACAATTGCTTTCAACGCAGCGATGAGCCAACAGCTGAAACTGTGCCGGAAGGGATTGCCCATTTTTTGGAGCATAAGCTTTTTGAAAGCGAAGACGGGGACGCTTTTCTGCGATACGCGAAAACCGGTGCCAGCGCCAACGCTTTTACTTCCTTTGAGTCTACCTGCTACCTTTTCTCCTGCACAGACCAGCTGTATGAATCGTTGGAGATTTTGCTGGATTTTGTCCAGTCACCTTATTTTACAAAACAAACTGTAGCGAAGGAACAGGGCATTATCGGCCAGGAAATAAAAATGTACGACGACGATCCTCAGTGGCGGGTGATGTTCAATTTCCTGCGGGCTATGTATTATACCCATCCGATCCGGTTGGATATTGCCGGAACGGCGGAGAGTATTTCAAAGATCACACCTGAATATCTGTACCGCTGTTATCACACTTTTTACAACTTGAACAATATGGCACTGGCGGTGGCGGGAAATTTCCAGGTTGACAAGGTTCTGGAGGTGTGCGACAGGATGTTGAAACCTTCGGACGCCGTGGAAGTCAAACGCGTTTTTCAGCCTGAACCTGACAAGGTCGTCAAAAACAGAGTGGAAGAGCAGCTTTCCGTTTCCATTCCGCTTTTTCAGTTTGGCTACAAAGAGCCTGCGGGGGGACAGCGTACGGAAAAAGACGTTGCCGCAATGGAAGTTTTACTGGAAACACTTTCGTCCGATTCGTCCCCACTGTTTCAAGACCTTTTAACCCGGGGGCTGATCAATGAATCCAGCTTTGGCTACGAGTATTTTGAGGGCGCCGGATATGCGGCTGTGATTTTCAGCGGGGAGTCCCGGAACCCCCAGGCTGTAGCGGAAGCCATTGAAGCGGAAGTGGAGCGGTTTGGCCGGGAGGGAATCCCGGAGGATGCGTTTGAGCGCTCGAAACGCGCAATTTATGGAGAAAATGTTGCAGCTCTGAACAGCCCCTCCAATATTGCTAATTCCTTGATCAATTTTACCTTTAAGGGCCGGGAAATGTTTGCGTACATCGATGCCCTTGCCGATCTGCGCCCGGAGGACGCTGCGGACAAGTTGCGGATACTGCAAAAGGGAAAAAGCGTACTGTCTGTGATTTCCCCGTTTGCCTAACCTTGAGAAAGGATGTTGTCTATGATCAATATCATTGAGTTTCCCAAGTTGGGATTGTCTTTCACCGTGAACGAAACGGCGTTTTCCATTGGCAATTTTCAAATCCGCTGGTATGGGATTTTAATTGCCGTCGGCTTTTTGCTGGCGATTCTATACGCCTACCGCAGTTCTAAGAAAATGAACATCGATATGAACCGGCTGGTAGACGCGATTATTGTAGGACTGATTGGTGCCATTGTCTGCGCCCGCCTTTTCTATGTGGTATTTTTCCCAGGGGATAAGTACTGGAAAAATCCGATTGAGATTCTCTGGATCCACCAGGGTGGGCTGGCGATTTACGGCGGTTTGATCGGAGCGCTGGTTTTTGGCGGTCTTATGGCAAAGGTTCGGAAATTGAAAGTAGCGGCTGTGCTGGATGTGACTTCTTTGGGTTTCCTGATCGGTCAGTGTGTGGGTAGATGGGGAAACTTTATAAACCAGGAAGCTTTTGGCTCTGCGACAAACCTGCCTTGGGGTATGTACAGTGCCAATACGGAAGAAGTGGTCCCAGGGAGCCCGGTGCATCCGTGTTTCTTGTATGAATCTATCCTTTGCCTGCTGGGTTTTGTTCTGCTTCATATTTTTACTAGGAAGTTCCGCCGATATGACGGACAGACCTTTTTGCTTTACATCGTGTGGTATGGTGCCTGCCGGTTCTTCATTGAAGGTTTGCGCACAGATAGCTTGATGATTCCTTATACTGATCTGCGGGTTTCCCAGGTGATTGCCGCTGCCTGCGTGATATTGGGAATTCTGATGTTGGTCATTTTCCGGCATAAGACCAGCCTGACCGGCTGTGGCAGCGCCCACGTTATGGAGGGTGTGGGCCTGCTTTCCAAAACAGAACCCACGACGGAGGGAAAGGCTGTTTCCAGCACGATTTTTGGCGATCTTTCAACCGAAGAGATGGATTTCAGCCTGGATTCTAAGCTGGACGGAGAAGAAAAAGGAAGGACTTCCGAGAAAGATATTTCCAAAGGTAGCTGAAGGAGGAATTATATGGCGGTACTGATTGATGGGAAGGCTGTCGCCGCTTCTGTAAAGGCGGAAGCTGCCCGGGAAGTGGAAGCCCTAAAGAAAAAGGGGATTTATCCAGGATTAGCGGTAGTGTTGGCGGGAAACGATCCTGCTTCCAAAATTTATGTCAATAATAAGAAAAAGGCCTGCATTGCCACGGGGATACTTTCTGAGGAATATACTCTGCCAGATGGTGTTTCCCAGGATGATCTTTTGCGTTTAATCTGCGATTTAAACGCAAAAAAATCCATTAACGGGATTTTGGTGCAGTTTCCTTTGCCAAAAGGACTTGATGAAGCGGCGGTGGTGGAAGCCATTGATCCTCAGAAGGATGTTGACGCTTTTCATGCCTACAACGTGGGAAAGCTGACCCAAGGCCGACCCATTTTCCAGCCCTGCACACCGGCGGGGATCGTAGCGCTGATCCACTCTACCGGCGTAGAAATTTCCGGAAAAAACTGTGTGGTGATCGGCCGTAGCAATATTGTAGGGAAACCAATGGCATTACTGTTGCTGCAGCATAACGGCACAGTTACTGTTTGCCACAGTAAGACGCGGGATCTCCCTTCCGTTACACGGCAGGCGGATATTTTGATTTCCGCCGTGGGAAAAGCAGGGTTCGTCACTGCGGATATGGTAAAACCCGGCGCAATAGTGATCGATGTGGGGATGAACCGGGATCAAACGGGAAAACTGTGCGGTGATGTGGATTTCGCGGCGGTGGAGCCGGTTGCTTCCTATATCACGCCTGTACCGGGCGGCGTTGGCCCTATGACCATCGCCATGCTGATCTGTAACACGGTTACTGCAGCTAAGCTGCAGAATGGGATTGCCCTTTGATGGGAGAGGACCTCTTATGGGAAAAATTCTGGATCAGATTCATTCCCCGAAGGATTTAAAAGCCCTTGGGGAAAAGGAGTTGTCCACTCTTTGCGAGGAAATTCGGGAAACTGTAATTGAAACTGTCTCTCATAACGGCGGGCACCTTGCGTCGAATTTGGGCGTGGTGGAGCTTACTGTGGCACTTGCTCTGTCGTTTGATCTCCAAAAGGATGCAGTCATCTGGGATGTAGGCCACCAAAGTTATCCTTATAAGCTGTTGACTGGGCGGTACGGCCAGTTTTCCACAATTCGGCAGGAGGATGGGATTTCCGGTTTTCCCTGCCGTGAAGAAAGCCCGTATGATAAATTTACTACCGGCCACAGCAGCACGTCCATTTCCGCTGCCTTGGGTCTTTCCGAAGCCAACACTTTGCAAAAAAAGGATGGCTTTGTGGTGGCGGTTATTGGGGACGGCGCCCTATCCGGTGGGCTTGCCTATGAGGGCTTAAACAATGTTGGAAGACTGCATCGCAACCTGATTGTCATTTTAAATGACAACAACATGTCAATTTCCAGGAATGTGGGTTCAATGGCCCGCTACTTGACGTATATCCGTACTAAGCAGGGATATATCAAGGTGAAAAACAATTTAGGCAGTTCTCTGCAGAAACTTCCGGTGGTCGGCAATTTTATTTCTTCCATTTTACGCCGAGTTAAAAGGAATATTAAAAAGCTGTTTTATAATTCCACTGTATTTGAAGATTTGGGATTTGCCTATTACGGCCCCTTTGACGGCCACAATGTTAGAGAGCTTCGGGAAACGCTGGAAAGCGCTAAGCTGATTCAAAAGCCGGTGCTGCTCCACGTCCGTACTTATAAAGGAAAAGGATATCAGTATGCGGAGCAGGACCCCTGTATGTATCATGGGCTTTCCGGTTTCGATGTCCCTACCGGCGATCCTGGAGAAAAAACGCAAAGCTTTTCCGATGTATTTGGGGAAACCCTTTGCTCTCTTGCACGGGAAAACGAGAAACTTTGCGCCATTACTGCGGCTATGCAGAACGGCACGGGGCTTTCGGGGTTTCGAGAACAGTTTAAAGACCGTTTTTTTGATGTTGGTATTTCCGAAGAGCACGCCGCTGTTTTTGCGGGCGGACTTGCCGCAGGGGGGATGCTACCGGTTTTTGCGGTATATTCAACTTTTTTGCAGCGCTCCTATGACCAATTGATTCACGATATCGCCCTGCAGCATGTCAAGGTAATCCTGGCAGTAGACCGCGCGGGTGTTGTCGGGGAGGACGGCAAAACACATCAGGGTGTATTTGACGCCGCCTATTTGCAGACGATCCCAAATATCACTGTATATTCACCATCCTATTTTGATGAACTCCGCCTTTGGCTTTCAGACCTTGTACAGAATGGAGAGGGCCTTTGCGCAATCCGTTACCCCAGGGGAAAAGAACTGTACTGTCCACCCTGGTTTCAGGCCGGGCCGGATTCCTACGGTGTATATGGTTCCCGTGGGGCTTCAGTGTGTATCGTTACGTTTGGCAGGCTGTTCTCCTTTGCGGTGGAAGCCGCCGGTAAGCTTGAAGCTTCCGGAATTTCTGTAAAGATTGTCAAGCTGAACCGAATTGTCCCAATCGATCTCGGTGCTGTTGATGCCGCAGCTTGCAGCCAGGTTTTCTTCTTTGAAGAAGGGGTGCAGCGCGGAGGCATTGGTGAACACTTTTCCAGTTTGCTATTGCAAAGGGGATTTAAGGGTGAGTTTTATCTTCGTGCCATCACGGAACCCTTTATCGAACATGCGCCCATGTTCCGCTCTTTGGAAAAGCTTGGCTTGAATGGAGAAGCAATGGAACAGTGGATTCGAGAAAAATGCCAGACATGGAGGGAGCCTGATCTTTCTGAAAAAGAGGCTTGACATTTTAGCGGTGGAGCACGGCCTGGCGGAAAGCCGGGAAAAGGCAAAGGCTTTGATCATGGCGGGGCAGATTTACGCGGACAATCAAAAAGCGGACAAGCCCGGCGATCTATTCCCTGAGACAGTCCACCTGGAAGCCAGGGGAAAGGATCTGCGCTATGTAAGCAGAGGCGGATTGAAATTGGAAAAAGCTCTGGCGGAGTTCCAACTGGATCTTTCCGGTGTCGTCTGTATGGATATTGGGGCTTCTACAGGTGGATTTACAGATTGCATGCTCCAAAATGGAGCGGCAAAGGTCTTCGCCGTAGATGTGGGTTATGGCCAGCTTGCCTGGAAGCTACGCAACGATTGCCGGGTAGTGAACCTGGAACGTACGAATGCAAGGTATCTTTCCCGGACGGAAGTCCCGGAAGAAATCCATTTCTTTTCCGTAGACGTGTCTTTCATTTCATTGACACTGATCCTGCCAGCTATTCGGCCTTTGCTGGCCCCAGACGGCCGGGCTGTGTGTTTGATCAAGCCTCAGTTTGAGGCAGGCCGGGGCAAGGTTGGAAAGAAAGGCGTAGTCCGGGATAAAGTCGTACACCGGGAGGTCATTGAAAAGATTCTGAATTTTTCCCTGCAAAATGGATTTTCCGTGTGTGGGCTGACTTATTCTCCTGTGAAAGGTCCGGAGGGAAACATCGAATATTTGATTTATCTGCAGCGGTCCGACATGCCAAAGACTGCCGATTCTGTTCCGAGCGCCGCGCAGGTAGTGGAAATGTCTCATCGGGAACTGGATCGATAAATTTACTGGAAAGAAGGCGTTTGTCGTGAAGATTGCCGTTATCCCAAATTTGACGAAAGCAGAAGCTTTGGACTGCGCCCAGCAGGCGGCAAAGATTTTGGAAGCCCAGGGTTGTGAGGTGCTTCTAAAAACCGATTTGTTCGATTCTACTGGCCAGTATTGCCAAAGCGGGGAAGAGGGCCTGTTATCCTGTGACATTTTTATCGCCGTAGGTGGGGATGGCACCATTATTCACACTGCAAAGCTTGCCGCAGCATTGGATAAACCGATTTTGGGGATAAATGCCGGAACACTGGGATTTACTGCCGGTATGGAGCGTGGAGAGCTTTCCTTGCTACCCAACCTTCTTTCTGAAAATTACCGGGAAGAGCGTCGACTTATGGTGTCTGTCCAGCTTCTTTCAGATGGTAAGATTACAGCGCACCGAGCTTTGAATGACGCGGTGGTGTCCGGGGAGCCTTCCTCAATTGTCAACTACCGGATGGCTCTGGGGGAAAACAACGGCTATTCCTGCCGGGCGGATGGTTTTATCGTGGCTACCCCTACAGGGTCTACTGCTTATTCTCTTTCTGCGGGAGGGCCGGTCATTCAGCCCGATATGGACTGCCTGGTTTATACGCCGGTTTGTCCGCACGCATTGTTCAATAGGAGTATTGTTTTCGGGGGAGATACCCGGCTTACGGTAACGATCCCTCAAAATCCTGGAAGGCTGTTTCTGTCTGTTGACGGTGAAAATCCCGTGGCTCTTCAAACAGGTGATAAGCTGATCTTTTCCCGGGCAAAACGGTGGGCCAGGTTTCTAAAGCTTGGGAAAAAGAACTTTTATGATGTGTTAAATCAAAAATTGATGGCAATTTAAGACAGGATCGAGTAAATTTATGAATTATTGAAATGACCAGGCGGATAATCCGCAGGAAAGGGCAGGAATGTGTTATGAAAACTAGACGACACGCCAAAATTTTGGAGCTGATCAAGGAGCACGACATTGACACCCAGGATGAGCTGCTCCGGTTTCTTCGGGAGGCGGGATTTGATGTGACTCAGGCTACGGTTTCCAGGGATATCAAAGAACTGCGGCTTGTGAAAACCCTTTCCCATACCGGAAAGTATAAGTACTCCACAGGAAGTGATAAGGGAAACGACATGTCCTCCAAGTTTTATTCCCTTTTTTCCGATTCTGTCACATCCGTGGAAGCCGCCCAAAACCTTGTGGTAATCAAATCCATGAACGGAATGGCACAGGCTGTCTGCGCGGCTTTAGACGCGGCGTATCCCCGAAATTTTGTGGGAACGCTGGCGGGTGAGGATACGATTTTTATAGTCTGTCGGGATGAAACAACCGCTTTAGAAACGCAGGAAGAATTTCGGAATTTTATCAACAGAGGGTAACACATGCTTGCTCAGCTTTTTATCAACAATATCGCTGTAATTGAAAAAGCTTCCATCGAATTAGACAGCGGCTTTACTGTACTGACCGGCGAAACCGGCGCGGGCAAATCCATCATTATCGATGCGATCTATGCTGCGCTTGGCGAACGCACCTCCAAGGAACTGGTACGCACAGGTACGGAAGCGGCTTCCGTTTCCGCACTGTTTACCGAGCTGGAGCCAGAACTGTTAGAACTGCTCGACAGCTTTTCCGTCCCCCGGGAAGATGACGGCTCCCTTCTGATCCAACGGGATATCCGCTTAGAGGGGCGTTCCATTTGCAAGTTGAACGGAGCGCCGGCTACAGTTTCCATGCTGCGGAAAATCGGCCCCAGATTGATCGGTATTCATGGCCAGCATGAAAGCTATGAACTGCTGTCGCCGGAGATCCACATGACTTATATTGACAGCTTTGGAGATCTTGACGCTTTGCTGAAGGAATATCAAGAAAGTTACCGTGCTTTACGGAATCTGCAGCAAAAATTGGAAAGCTTTCGCACCGATGAAGGGGAGAAAGCACGCCGGATCGATCTGCTTCGCTATCAGATTGAAGAGCTGGAAGCCGCAGAGATTCAGCCGGGGGAGCGAGACGAGCTTATGCGCCAACGGGATGTGATCCGCAACAGCGAACGAATCGCTTCTTCGCTGGAACTGGTTCGGAACATGCTGGCCGGAGACGAGAATAGCGACGGCTTGCTTTCCGGGCTTTCCCAGGCATCCTCTGAATTGGAAAAGGTGGCCGTTTACCTTCCGGAAGCGGAGGAATCCGCCCAAAAGATGCGGGACGCCGGATATTTGTTGGAAGATGTGGATTCTGTCCTGCGTGATCTGGGGATTGATTTTGACCCAGGCACTTTGGAAGCCATTGAGGATCGGCTGGATCTACTTTACCGCCTGGGGCTGAAATACGGCGATACTGAGGAAAAAATGCTGGAATTCCTGGAAAAATGCAGAGTGGAGTTGCACAGCATTGAATTTTCCGACGAGGAACGGGAAGCTTTAGAAATGGAATACGAAGCGGAAAAGAAACGGGCGATCGCGCTGGCAAAGAAATTGTCCGACAAGCGGAAAAGAACCGCTTCCGGTTTTGTAGACATGGTCAAGCGGGAGCTTAGCTTTTTGAATATGCCAAATGTTGAATTTTTAGCAGAGATGGAGCGAGTTCCGCTCTATAAGATGGGCTGCGATAAATTGCAGTTCTTGGTTTCCGCAAACAAAGGAGAACCGGCCAAGCCCATGTCTAAAATCGCTTCCGGCGGTGAGCTTTCCAGGATCATGCTGGCCATTAAGACAGTGCTTTCCGGCAAAGATAAAGTAGATACCTTGATTTTTGACGAGGTGGATACAGGGATCAGCGGTGCGGCGGCAAATAAGGTGGGAGAGAAGCTGAAACAGGTTTCCAAAAACCGACAAGTGTTGTGCATTACGCATTTAGCTCAAATCGCGGCGCTGGCAGACCACCATTTTAAAATCAGCAAGCATGTGGAACGGGACAGGACCTTTACCGATGTGGAGCCGTTGGATTTTGAGGGCCGAAAGCTGGAACTGGCCCGGATTATCGGCGGGGAATCCGTTACGGAATTGCAGCTGAAAATGGCGGAAGAGCTTTTGCAGAAGAAAACTACTTGACATTTCCCCGCTCCGGTTTTATAATAATCCACAATGGCAATGACGGAATGGAAAACGCAAACCGTTTTCCGGTAGGTTTCGCCTTATATGGCAAAGAGAGCTTACGGTTGGTGCGAGTAAGACCATAGCGGGAACCGAAATTACTTTCCTGAGCCGCCGCCTTGAACTGGCTTAATAGGCCGCTAGTAGGGGTTGGCCGCGTGACGGTCGTTATCCCGTCAGGGCATATTTGTGCCCGGAGAGACCAGGGACCGTAAGGCTCTGGTGAACTGAGGTGGTACCGCGATTTTATTCGCCCTCTGCAATACTGCGGAGGGCGTTTTTCTGTTCTCCGGAAAGGAGGAAATATGATCAAGCTGGTAAAGATTGCCTTTCAAAATGGGAAAGAGCTATATCAAATGCGCATTCGAGCCTTTCAGCCGCTGCTGGATAAGTATCAGGACTATGAAACAAACCCGGCGGCGGAGTCATTCGAGAAATTCCAGCGGTACTTTTCGGAAAACAGCGATTGCTATTTCATTTTAGCTGGTGAAGAAAAGGTTGGTGCCCTGCGCGTGGTACGTCAATTGGAAAATGCCTGCAAGCTGTCTCCTATTCTTGTTCTGCCGGAATATCAGGGAAATGGGTACGCCCAACAGGCGCTGACAGCTGTGGAAAAACTGTATCCAAAAGCGAAGCGCTGGAGCTTGGATACGATCAAACAGGAGCCAAAGCTTCTCCATTTGTATGAAAAGGCGGGTTACCGCCGCACCAGCAAGGAAGAAACGGTCAAAGAGGGAATGACCCTCGTTTTCTTTGAAAAAACATTTTAATTGTAGGAAAGGAAAAACAGTATGGGAGTTTATGAAGAACTGCAGGCCAGGGGGCTGATCGCCCAAGTCACGAACGAGGAAGAGATCCGTACGATGGTAAATGCGGGAAAGGCCGTTTTTTACATTGGCTTTGACTGCACCGCCGACAGCCTGACCGCCGGACATTTTATGGCGCTGACGCTGATGAAGCGTTTACAGATGGCGGGAAATCGGCCTATTGCCTTGATTGGCGGCGGCACTACCATGATCGGCGATCCCAGCGGGCGCACCGACATGCGAAAAATGCTGACCAAAGAGGATATCGACCATAACGCCGCCTGCTTTAAGCGGCAGATGGAGAGCTTTATCGAATTCGGCGAAGAGAAGGCGCAAATGCTGAATAATGCGGAATGGCTGTTAGGTTTGAATTATGTAGAGCTGCTGCGGGAGGTAGGAGCCTGTTTTTCTGTAAACAACATGCTCCGGGCTGAATGCTACAAGCAGCGCATGGAGAAAGGCCTTTCCTTTTTGGAATTCAATTACATGATCATGCAGAGCTATGATTTTTATTATCTGTTTCAGCATTATGGCTGCAATATGCAGTTTGGTGGAGACGATCAATGGTCCAACATGCTGGGAGGCACAGAACTGATACGCCGGAAGTTGGGAAAGGACGCCCACGCCATGACCATTACTCTTTTGACTGACTCTCAGGGACACAAAATGGGAAAAACGGCGGGCAATGCGGTTTGGTTGGATCCCAATAAGACTTCTCCCTTTGAGTTTTATCAGTACTGGCGAAATGTAGGGGATGCCGATGTTCTAAAATGCCTGCGGATGTTGACCTTTCTGCCCTTAGAGCAGATCGACGAAATGGATCGCTGGGAAGGGGAAAAGCTTAATACCGCAAAGGAAATTCTTGCCTTTGAACTGACAAAGATGGTTCACGGCGAGGAAGAAGCGCAAAAGGCACAGGATGGCGCTCGTACCCTGTTTGGCGCTGGTGGCAATACGGAAAACATGCCTTATACAGTGTTGGCCGTTTCGGAACTGACTGAAGAAAAAATCAACATTCTTGATCTTCTGCAAAAAACAGGGCTGGCAGCTTCCAAAGGTGAAGGGCGCAGACTGGTTCAACAGGGCGGCGTGACGGTCAATGATGAAAAAGTCCTCGATTTTACAAAGGACTTTACGAAAGCCGATTTTCCTGATGGGCAGTTGATCATCAAAAAAGGGAAAAAAGTTTTCCATAAGGTGATTTTGAAGTAATATAGCGATCAGAAAAATGCTTTCACTGTAAAGATGGCTAGTCCAAAGACTGTTACCCCAATAGACTGAAGCAGCAGTATTACGAAGGCAAGAAAGAACCGAGAAGTACTTTTCTGTACTTCTCGGTTCTTTCATTGTGAGAGCGTAAAATTTCAGGCTTTTGCACCCTTATGTCGTGCCCGTGTATACCTGCGGTCGAGCTCAACGGATATACCATGTGATCTTGCCTTGCATTTTCGCGCCGTCCATTACCTGGCAGGACTTCAGTCCTTTCAGTTCTCCAGACTGTATGCCGACGGATGCATCCCAGAGTGTAAAAAACCAGCTTGAATGTTGTATTGACAACGTATAAACATTGTGTTATAATTTTTCTAACATTAAAAAATGGACGGTGCTTCCCATGAAACAGACTACGATCAGTGTCCGCATGGACGAGAAACTGAAAAATGAATTTGACAGCTTTTGCGCGGATGTGGGTATGAACGCCTCGGTGGCAATCAACCTGTTTATTAAAACAGTTGTACGGGAAAAGCGGATTCCCTTCGAAATCACTAATGTGCCAGGCGGGAAAACTGTCTCCGCCATCAAAGCGGTGGAAACCGAGCTCCAAAGCAAAGAGTCCCGGAGCTATGACACGGTGGATTCTATGGCTAGGGATCTGCTGAAATGAACCAGTATCAGATCGTACCCTCCGAACGGTTTCGGAAGGATCTGAAAAAAGCCGCTCGAAAAGGGTACCGTGTACCCCAGATTCTGAGGGCCGTTCGCCTTCTGGCAGCTGGCGCCGTCGTTGAAATGGAGTACCGGGACCGCGCTATGCCCGGGGAGTTCAGCAATTACCGGGTGTGCCGGATCGAGCCGGGCTGCGAACTGGTTTACCGCTATGAGGAGGACAGGCTGATCCTGTATTTCCTGATGCTGTCAGGCGCATGGAGGGGAACATTTATGTTATATCTGACCGAAGTGAAATACCATCTGTTCCGCAATAAGGGGAAAAGTATCCTGATGGTTCTCATGGCGGCACTTTTCACCGGCTGCATGGCCTTTTATGTGGGGAATATCAGCGCCAGTCAGCGGGCGCTGGACACTTTAAGCGAAAGCACCCCCGCCACATTCAAGCTCACCAATCTGATGATGGATTCCTTTGACCATCTGCGCATTCGGTCGGGGGAATACGATCTTCTAGTGGATTGTGGCCTGAAGAATATCATGGCCGCCAGTATCAACTCCGGCAAGGTGGGGGAGATATCGGATTCCGATGATGAGAAGGATTGGAATGAGATTCAGGAACAGCTTCTGTATGAGATGTATAATTCTGATTACATGTACATCGATCCCGGGGACACCTCGGTGTTGGGGATCTCCTCTCTGGCGGTGGCCGAAATGGCCGAACCCAAGCGAATTCAATTCGCGGAGGACGCTGACGCCACCCTGTTTACGGGGGACGAGGCGCTATGCGTTATCAGTGAAGCGTATCGGGACCGCATGGGACTTTCTCTGGGCGATCCCCTTTCCATGCAGCTTTTCCAGATGATCGTCAATGAAGGCGGTGTGGATACCTACCGAGAGATCTCCCAGGAAAAGACGGAGCTGCGGGTGGCGGGCGTTATGGAGACCGCCGCCAAGCCCGGCCAGCAAGCGGATGTTTACGTGCCCATAAGCTGGCTGCGCCGCTTTACAGAGGAAAACGGGCAAGAGTTTTACTACACCAGCTTTTCTGCCAGCCTTGCCGATTCCATGAAGCTTAACGAATTTAAGGACTGGGCTCAGGATATGGACTACAGCCAGCCGCTGGTGATGGAACGGGCCTATTCGGACCCCTACCTGGATCGGGGCGGCGGCAAAACCCTTTTCATGGATGACGAGGATTTCATCAAGACCGCCGAGAAGCTGGGCGGCGCGGTCCAGGCTTATCAGACATTTCTGTTGCCATTTTTCGTCCTGATCATTTTCCTGATTACCCTGGCGGTTTTTCTGATCCTGCGCAGCGCCAGGCACGATATGGCTGTGGTCTATTCCCTGGGCCGGTCAAAATTCAAGATCGGTTGTTCTTATCTGGCGGCGATGCTGCTTGAGCAGCTTGCTGGGTGTCTGCTGGCGCTGCCCGCCGTCCTGCTGCTGTCGGGGGTGGGCGCATCCACGGCCCTGTGGGTGTACGGCATATTTCTGCTTTGCGCGTTCTGTGGGGATTATATCGGTCTGCTGGCCCTGCTCCGATTTGACGGTATGAGCCTGCTGCTGCAAATGGATTGAGGGGGCGTGAACTTATGAAAATCGGTATGAAGCAGCTGTTCAGAAGGCCTGCGAAAGTCATTCTTTTCTTCCTGCTGATGGCCGCCGCTACAGTGCTGTTGGTTTTCGGCGGGGCCATGTACGCCCAGAATCGGGCGCGCATGGAAAAGCTGGACGATGTCTTTGTCACTGTGGGCACTGTCGATCAGCCGGAGGTAGGCGAGGGGGAGGAGAAGCTGACCCCGGAGGACCTGGATTTTCCCGGCGCGAATTATGTGGTGGCGCCGGAAATGCGGCCCTACTATCTGGCCTGGATGCCGGATCTTCTTTGTCCTGTGGAATCCAGCTATTATAACTTGCTGGAGGTGCGGGTTCTAGGAGAAAGCTCGGAGGGCGATGGCTCGGTGACGGCGGAGATCGTCAAGATCTGGTGGGATGCCGAAAAAGAAGCCTATGAAGCCTATTACGGCTCCCCCGGGGAGGCCTCCTTCCAGGAAGGGGACGAGATCATTTGCCTGTCCGGCGAGGAAGGACCGACTATGGAGCCGGGAAAGACCTATATCGGATATTTTGAGGCTACCCATTCCGCTGAGCAGCTGCGAAAGGCCGCTGGGGACGCGGGCTACAATCCCGATAACGAAGAGGATATGCAGGATTTTTACGAAGCCCTTTTCTGGATAAACCAGAACGGCGGGGTCTTAAACATGATGACGGACGGGACGACGCAGATTGTTGAGCTGGAGGATTACGATCCTTTTAATGTTCCCTTGGAGTATAGTCCGGCGTCAATGCCCTTTACCACTCAGTGTGACATCCACGGCCAGGCTGTGTCCTCCGATGTGCTTCCCAGCGGTTACGACAGGGAGAGGGGCGGCTGTGTGGAGGAAGTCACCGACGGCTTTTACGAGGAAGGTGCCCGGGGCCAGATCTGGATGGATTTTCTGGAGCAGGTCAAAATGAGTTACCAGCTTTGCCCGGTGCTAGCCATCACCCGTTCTGAGTTGCTGGAAAGCTTCCAGCAGAGCAACGTCCATGTTCAAGGCCGCATGATCACCCAAGAGGAATACGATACCGGAGCCAGGGTGTGCATGGTGTCAAGTACCGTGGCGCAGAAGAACTTTTTGAGCGTCGGGGATAAGATCACCCTGCCGATGCTGTGCGCCCTATACGGTTACGAGACCCATTTGAACGACAGCGTATACTTTTCGGAGCGGGACAATCCCTGCCGGAACTGGTTTATTCTGCCGGACGACTGCAGCCTGCTCGATGCCGATGGCCGGCTTTACGAGCCGTTCTTTGAAGCGGAATACGAGATCGTGGGGATGTTCTACCCGCGGTACGCGGCGGACGATCTCTACTACCAGAACATGTTCCTGATCCCCAAAAATTCCGTGACCGCCTCTGATGAAAACAATATCGCCCATTTTGGCCGCATGACAAAGGCCATGACTTCCTTCCAGCTGCCCAACGGCACAGTGGAGGAATTTGACCAAGCGCTGCACGAGGCCGTACCTCAGGCGGAGCAATTGGTGATCCAGTACACCGATATGGGCTATGCGAATGCTGAGGAAAGCCTACTTTCCTCCCAGAAAACCGCCTTACTGCTGCTGGCTGTGGGCTTGCTGACGACGCTGGCGGTGGTGGCGCTGCTGTTGTATTTCTTCGTTGTGCAAGAGAAAAGACGCACAGCCATTGAGCGAAGCCTGGGTATGACAAAGCGTCAGTGCCGTGTTTCGCTGCTGTCCGGCGTTCTGGTGCTTACGCTGACCGCCACTGTTCTGGGCAGCGTTTGTGCCCGGAGCCTGCTGAATATGACGGATTCCTTCCAGCAGATCCAGTCCGTCAGCGAGGAGGTTAACGGCGAAATTGTCGCTGTTGACTCCGACAGAATGAGCCTGGGTGGGTTATACAATTTCAGCGCCAAATACAGCCCTTGGGCCATGTGGGATGTAGAGGGCAATCAGGCGGAGCTGGAAACCGTTTCCGCCCCCGACGTACTTTTTGTTGCCGCACCGCTGTTTTTGTTCGCACTGGTGTGGCTGCTGGCACTGCTGCTCATGGGCTTAACCTTGCGGATCGAGCCCATCTATCTGCTGAGCAGTAAAGTAGAATAGCTTACACAATTTGTCAGATAACCCGCGAAATGAAAGAGGTGGTTGTTATGAATGAAAAAAGTAAAGATGGATCCGGCTTCCTTTGCTCCGGTCGCGGCCTGACCCTTTACGCTGCCGTCAGCCTGTTTGTCAGGACGGCGGTTCGGGAAAAGCGGATCCCTTTTGAAATCATGGAACTGCCCGGGAAAAGGACGATTTCTCGTTTCAAAGAGGTGGAGAGCGATCTGCAAAATGGAAAGCTCAAATACTATGACACAGTGGAGTCTATGGCGCGGGAACTGCTATCGGAACCCGGTGAAGGAGGAAGCTCATGCCTGTTTTAGCCGCTCATAACGTACATTTCACCTATCAGAGTAAATATCAGAAGGTCCATGCCCTGCGGGGTGTTTCCTGCGATTTTGAGGAGGGGAAGCTTTACGCCATTGTGGGCCATTCCGGTTCCGGTAAGACTACCCTGCTTTCCATGCTGGCGGGACTCGGCACTCCTACAGAGGGGGAAGTCCTGGCGGGTACTCCTGAAAAGCCCTTGAAAGAGATCGGCGGCGAACGACACAGGAGGGAAAATGTGTCGGTGATCTACCAGTCCTTCAATCTTCTGCCATCCCTCAATATCCTGGAAAATGTCATGTATCCTATGCGGATTAACAGAAGATCCGCCAAAGAGGCGAAGGCCCGGGCCAAAGCTCTGCTGGAAGCAGTTGGACTGAGCGATGTGGATCCCAGAAAGCTTCCTGCCATGCTTTCCGGCGGACAGCAACAGCGGGTGGCGATCGCCCGGGCCCTTGCCACCGATGCTAGGGTCATTTTAGCGGACGAACCCACTGGAAATCTCGACTCAGAAAACGGCAGGATTGTCATTGATCTGCTGAAAAGCCTGGTGGAGGAAAAGAATTACTGCGTCATTGTGGTAACCCACGATCCGGACATTGCCGCCCAGGCCGATGTGGTCTACCGTTTGACAGACGGTATGCTTTCCAGAGAACGGTGAGACTCCCCGGAACACAGCTGTATAAATCAAAGAGGGCTGGGGCATTCTGGTAGGCCGGGCTACGGGCTATAACAACAGCTCTGATGCGCTGGAATCCAATATAGGAAACATACAGAAGAAACAAACATT
>CAYSQF010000021.1:0-24214 GCA_964433105.1 uncultured Acutalibacter sp. | reverse complement strand
CGGGCCGCACGGGCCGGAGCCGTGCTCCCAGAAATTATCCTCCTTCCCCAGGCGCTTCATGTGGTCCTCGCTCACGCCGATCTCGTTGACCCAAATGTCCCAGGCCTCGTCGTCCTCCACATAGACCGAAGGGTACAACTTTTCCTTAGGCATCTCCAAGACTTCGGTGAAAAATTCCCACGCCCATTGTATTGCTTCCCGCTTGAAATAATCCCCAAAGGAGAAGTTTCCCAGCATTTCAAAATAGGTGCCGTGGCGGGCGGTATAGCCCACATTGTCAATGTCCGTCATGCGCATGCACTTCTGGCAGGTAGTCACCCGCCGCCGGGGAGGCGTAACCTCTCCGGTAAAATATTTCTTCATGGGCGCCATGCCCGCGCCGATCAGCAGCAGGCTGTTGTCCCCCTGGGGGATCAGCGAAAAGCTGGGAAGGCACAGATGGCCCTTCGACTCAAAAAAAGTTAGAAATTTTTCTCTCAGTTCATTTAATCCTGTCCACTGCATGTTTTGTCTCCTCACATTTCTTTCGAGATTCAGCCGCAAAATAGATAAACCTATCCACCCCTCATGGGACGGACAGGTCCGCGGTACCACCCAAATTGTCAAAACAGCCTGCGTATGGATGCTGCTTTGGCCTCTTTTTTCCCAATAACGCCGGGACAGCGCCGCCGTTCTTCGCAACGGGCACACAGGCTTTCCCCGGAAAGCCCCAAAGGAGCGGCCTGTTTCCCTGTTCCGAACGGCTTGCACCAGCCGCCGTTTCTCTGTGCCGGAAAGCGACCGCCTTGGCCGCCGGGGGAGCATCTTCTCCGCGCGCTTTTGTTCAATTTACTTTCATTATAATGTCTCTTTTTCGGATTGTCAACGTTTTTCCGGCTTTCCCCGCAAGGATCAGGGTCGTTTCGCCGATATGGCCGGGGTGCTGGGAAAGCTTGCCCATGCCGATCTTGCAACAGAGCACGGCCAGCTGGACCGCAAGCTCTCCGGATATTGAGAACACAGGGATCAATGGAGCAGTGTCTCCTTTTGAAAGTTTATCTCCATTAGAATATGTCCCATATTACCTTCGCCGGCAAATTTGTTCGGATCGAAAAAGTCCTCGTCAAGCGCTGACCAGTATAATTCATTCTCGTCCCCGTCAACCTTGCACGGCGCTTTGATTTTCCCGACATAAACTTCCAAATACACGTCAAAGGTGTAATATGTAAAATCCATAAAATGCGTGAGGGTAATGTTTTCCTTTGTAATTGAGGTTTCCTCCCGCAGTTCTCTGTATGCGGCTGCTAGACCGTTCTCTCCATTTTCGATCTTTCCTCCAACAAAATTGGAAAGTCCTTTGTAGGGATCACGCCTTCGCTTACAGAGCAATAGTTTGTCTGTCGTTTCATTAAACACGACGATCAAGTTATATCCTTTCATTTATTCCCCCATAACAAAGCTCGCTTCGCCGATATTTCATTGCCTGATTCAAAAAATAAAAGGGAGACTACTTTCTTGCTGTAGTCTCCCTTGCCGTCCGGTTCTTTTATGTCAGATCTGCCGGCTGGATGGCAGATTACCAGCCCAAAGACTTCAAATACTCCCGGCTCAAGGTGATGGCTTCCATCGGCGTACGGCCAATGGACTGATCCTGCTCCACCACGACCCACTCAGCGCCGGCTTCCACAGAAGCTTCCAAAATGGGCGGGAAATCCTGATCGCCATGGCCCACAGGGCGGAACTCAAAGACGCCGTGGCTTTCCTCTTCCTTCACGTCGGCGCCGATCAGCTGGTACATGTTGGCGGGCTTGCCCTCCTTGTGAAAATCCTTCAAATGCACCA
Organism: uncultured Acutalibacter sp.; assembly: GCA_964433105.1. Lineage (GTDB taxonomy): Bacteria > Bacillota > Clostridia > Oscillospirales > Acutalibacteraceae > Acutalibacter. Next base: position 22,393 of record CAYSQF010000021.1, on the reverse strand, counting down.
CCGGCGCGCGGTTTGTATATTTGCGGATATAGGCGGCGGGATCTTCCCCGGCCACCTTTACCCAGCAGGTGTCCAGCTCGGTCTGGAGCAGGTCCGCGGGGATAGTGTCGTAAATGTAATCCAGGGCGTAGCGGCCATCAGGCATTTTCACAAACTCGAAATCGTGGTTGTGGTACAGGGTCTGAATGCCATGCTGCTTGCAGATTTTTGCGATTTCTTCAAACAGCTTGACGTTCCCCTCGAATTTCGGGGTGCCGGGGCGGTCCTCCTCCATCAGGTAGGGGATGGCGATATATTTCACGCCGATCTCCACATACTGCTTGATGGTGCCTTCCATATCCGCTGCCAGCTCCTGAAAGGGCACATGGGCGGAAACGGCCTCCAGATCGGCGGCTTCGATCGCGGCTTTGATCTCGGCGGGCGTTTTGCCGTAAAGGCCGGCCAGCTCTACGCCATCGTAGCCAATTTCCTTGATCTTTTTCATGGTGCCGGCAAAATCCTTTTCCGCATCGTCACGAACGGAATAAACCTGCACGGCAACGGGCAATGTTTTCATAGGGAACTCCTCCAAGATAGTAGATTTATCCTTATGATATCGCATAAATTCCCAAAGGTCAAGCGTGAAAGACGCAAATGTTTCCTAAATTGAAGCCTAAAAAGGTAAGTTGCTTTCCGGGGAAAATATTGCTATAATAATTTCAGATTTTAAAAGCACAGCTTTCACAAAATACGGTATTTTCCTGTCCCTTTCCCCGTCTACTGGGGGAAGGGGGTGCTTATGGCATGGAGCTGCACAACTGGATCTGGATGCGCGGCGAGAAATTGGAAGGGGAGAAGCATAGGAATATGAAACGAAGCTTGCGGTTTTATTTTGCGCTGTTTTTTGCAAAAGGGACGGCTCTGGTGTTGAAGCTGATCGGCAGGAAGGGCACCTCTATGCCCGGCTCCTGGGCCATCATCCTTTGCCCGGATTTCCTGGGCCGAATGCCCCGGCCGAAAACGGTGATTGGGATTACCGGCACCAACGGCAAAACCACTGTCTCCAACATGGTGGAAGATGTGCTTACCGACCGGGGTTATGACTTTGTCTGCAACCGATCCGGCACTAACGTGGCCACCGGTGTGGCCTCATCGCTGATCGCAAATTCCACCTTTTTTGGTAATCCCAAAAAGAATCTGGCTGTTTTTGAGCTGGACGAGCGCAGCTCCCCCCACATTTTGCCGTACCTGAAGCCAGACATCTTGCTATGCACTAATATTTTCCGGGATTCCTACAAGCGCAATGCCCACATGGAATTTATTGTAGACATCCTCAACCAGTATATTCCTGACAGCACCCGGCTAATCCTAAACGCCGATGACCTGCTGTGTGCGGGACTTCGCGGGGCGGAGAGCTGCCGGAATTCCCGGGTGTATTTCAGCATTGACAGGATGCCCGGGGACGGGGATCAATGCCGCAACATTGTCCGGGACGTAGCCGTGTGCCCGCGCTGCGGGGCAAAGCTGACCTGGGACTTTGTCCGGTACCATCACATTGGCCGGGCGCACTGCGAGAGCTGCGGCTTTCAGTCCCCTCAGGGGGATTACCGGGTTACGGCGATGGACGGTCCCGGCCGCCGCATGACGGTGCGGATCAAAGGGGAGGAGCGGGAATTTCCCCTGCCGAACCAAAATACCATCAATGTGTACAATTCCCTTTCCGCCATTGCGCTGCTGTCCGAGTTTGGGCTGACTGGGGAGGAGATTGCCGATTCCATGGACAAGCTTTCCATCAGCGAAACCCGATATAGCGAGGAGGAAATAAACGGGCGAAAGGTCATTCTCCACTTGGCTAAGGGGCAGAATCCAATCGCCTGCTCCCGCGCCTTTGAAAACATCCGGGACTACGGCAGAACCGCTGCCGGCCCTGCCTGTAAAAAGGCGGTCATCCTGTTTTTGGACGATTACTTTGATGCCCGGCATTCCGTGGAAAACACGGCCTGGCTATACGATACGGATTTTGAGTTCCTGCGGGAAGAAAGCGTGGTGCAAGTAATTGCCGCCGGCGCCCGACACTGGGACGTCTATTTAAGGCTGCTGCTGGCGGATTTTCCAAAGGAGCGGGCAGAGCATCAGGAGGATACGGAAACCGCCGCGGGCCTATTAAAGCCTGAACAGGCGGACGCGGTATTCATCTTATATGATGTGTATACCATTGGGCTGGCAAACCGGGTAAAGGAGCAGGTAAAGGCCCTGCTGGCCCAGACTCCTGCGCCGGATTTGCAGGAAAGAGAGGAGGCGGGCAGCCGTGAAAATTGAGATCTTATTTCCCGAGTTCTGTAATCTGTTCGGCGATATAAGCAACATGCGGTATCTGCAAAAATGTCTGCCGGACGCGGAATTCCTGGAAACCGCCTTTGAGGATACACCCCAATTCGTTTCGGGAAAAATGGATTTGATTTATCTGGGTCCTATGACGGAGCGGACTCAGGAAAAGGTCATTAAAAAGTTCCAGCCCTTCCGGGAGCGGATCAAAAGCCTGATCCAGGACAATACTGTGTTTTTGTTCACAGGAAACGCCCTGGAGGTGCTGGGAAATTACATTGAAACCGAGGATGGGCGGCGGATCGACGGCTTGGGCTTGCTGCCTCTGCACGCTAAGCGGGACATGATGCATCGGCACAACAGCACCTTCTTGGGGAAGTTTCAAGGAACGGAGCTGATGGGCTTTAAGTCTCAGTTTACAATGGCCTATTTGGAGGAAAGCGCCGTGAGCCAGGCGGTGCTTGGGCTGTTCCAGGTGGAAAAAGGCATAGGGCTTCACAAGGGCTGCCCCTATGAGGGCGTACGGGTCCAAAATTTCTTTGGCACCTACCTTTTAGGACCGGTGCTGATTTTAAATCCGGATTTTGCCAAAAGCCTTCTTTCCTGTATGGGAGTGGACAATCCCGTTTTGGCCTTTGAAGAGGAAGCCCGGTCGGCCTATGCTGCCCGTCTGAAGGACTTCCGGAAAAAGACATGATGAGCCGCACGGCATGTTTTCAGTGAAAAAACGCCCTGCCTGTTTTTTTAGGCAGAGCGTTTTTTGCTGCGGGCGTTCAGAAGGCGCTGACGCGGCCAGTATTGGCGTCCAGGGTGACGACAGTGCCGGCCTTCAAAATGCGGGTGGCGTTTTCTGCCCCGGTAATCACCGGCTTATCCATAGCCAGTCCGGCAATGGCAGCATGGGTATTTAAGCCTTTCTGCTCTGTGATGATTCCCGACGCCCTGCGCAGGTAATCCACCACGGAGTTATCCGTCTCCGGGACTACCAAAATGTCCCCGTCCCGGAAGGACTTTTCCACCTCGGCAAGGGTCTTGCATACACAGAGCCGGGCGGAAACCGATTTTTTTGTTACGCCCTGGCCGGTGAGAAGCACGTGGCCTACCACGTGAACCTTCATCATATTGGTGGTGCCGGAAACCCCCAGGGGCATGCCGGCAGTGATTACCACCAAATCGCCGCTTTTGACCAGCCCGGCCCGCTCCGCCGCGTCCACCGCGTGGTCGAATAAGGCGTCGGTGTCGTTTTCCTCGGCGATCAGCAGGGGATATACGCCCCAGGAAAGGTTCAGCTGGCGGCGGATATGCTCTTCGGTGGCGCAGCCTACAATGGGGTACAGCGGCCGGAACTTGGAAAGCTGCCGGGCAGTGCCGCCGGATTTTGTCACCGTGATAATGGCCTTGGCCCCCAAGTCGTGGGCGGTGGTACAGGTGGCATGGGAAATAGCGTTTGTCACGTCGAAAGCAATATCACTGTTGTCCCGGGAGTTGAACCGCTGGATGTAGTTAATGCTCTGTTCCGCTTTTTCCGCAATGCGCACCATGGTTTCCAGCGCCTTTACCGGGTACTGGCCCGCAGCGGTTTCCCCGGAAAGCATAATGCAGCTGGTGCCGTCGTAAATGGCGTTGGCCACATCGGTGGCTTCCGCCCGGGTAGGGCGGGGATTTTTCATCATGGAATCAAGCATTTGGGTGGCGGTGACCACCTGCTTCCCGGCGTGGTAGGATTTTTGGATCAGCTGCTTCTGCAGCACGGGCACGTCCTCAAAGGGAATTTCCACTCCCATGTCACCCCGGGCCACCATAATGCCGTCGGCTACCCGGAGGATCTCGTCGATGTTTTCCACGCCCTGCATATTTTCAATCTTCGCGATGATGTTGATGGAATGACAGTGGTATTCCTCCAAAATACGGCGAATTTCCAAAATATCCGCCGCCGAGCGGGTAAAGGAAGCTGCAATAAAATCAAAGCCGTTTTCAATGCCGAAAATAATGTCCGCCCGGTCCGTGTCGCTGATAAAGGGCATGGAAAGGTTGGTGCCGGGTACATTGATGCCCTTATGGTCGGAAACCTGCCCACCATTGCGCACTTCGCAGACAATGTCCGTTTCGGAAACATGCCTGGCGTGCATTTCCACCAGACCGTCGTCGATCAATACTCTGGCGCCGGGCTGCAAATCCTTTGGCAGGTCCTGATAGGTGATGGAAACCACCTTGTCATTTCCTTCCACATCCCGGGTGGTCAGAGTGAAGGTGTCTCCGGCATGAAGCTCAATAGGGCCGTCCCGAAAAGTTTTTACCCGAATTTCCGGGCCTTTGGTGTCCAGCAGGGTGGCGATGGGCAAGCCCAGCTCCGTCCGTAGGCGGGTGACAGCCTCCAGCTTTTTGGCAGCGTCCTCGTGGGTACAGTGGGAAAAATTGAACCGGGCGGCGTCCATACCGCCCAGCATCAGGCGGCGCAGGACTCCCTCGTCGTCCGTGGCGGGACCCAGGGTGCAGATGATTTTGGTTTTTCTCAGCATAGGAAGCCTTCCTTTCATGCGGGAATATCATTTAGGCAGCACCAACAATCACATTTATGGTGCTGCCCTAAGTATACTATATTTTTTTCTATTCGTCACGAATTTTTTATGCAAAACCGCACATTTTTCAAAACGATTTCCGAGGAATGCTCCAATCCCTGTGCAGGCGGCCGCCTATCCGCTGACCAAAAGCCGGTAAATGTCACCCCGCCGCAGGCCGGTAACCCGAGCGGCTTCCCGGGCGGCTTCACTTGCGGAGTAACCTCCGTCCATCAGCTCTTTTGCCAGCTCTGCCGCCTCCTCCAAGGTGTATTCCTCTTCAGGATCAGCGGGGGCAGATTCCGCTCCCTGGATTACCAGCACATACTCGCCCTTCGGCTCGTTTTCCCGGTAGTGAGCGGCGGCTTCCTTCAAGGTGGTGCGCCAGACATCCTCGTGGATCTTTGTCAGTTCCCGGACAACGGCGATATTTCTTTCTCCGCCAAACAACTTTTCAAAATCGGACAGGGTTTTCCGCAGCTTGTGAGGGGCCTCGTAAAACACCATGGTCCGGGTCTCGCTTTTCAAAGTGTCCAAATGCTCCCGACGGCTCCGCTTGTTCATGCTCAAAAAGCCCTCGAAGGTAAACCGTCCTGTAGGCAGGCCGCTGACCGCCAGGGCAGAGATCACCGCTGTGGGGCCGGGCACCACACGGACCGGGATGTTTTCCCTGGCACAGTCGGCTACCAGTGTTTCACCCGGGTCCGAAATGGCGGGCATGCCGGCGTCTGATACTAAAGCGCAGTTTTCTCCCGTCCGCAGGCGCTCTAAAATCATTTCCCCATGGGAATTTTTGTTGTGTTCAAAGTAGCTGACCAGCGGCTTTTTGATTCCAAATCGGTTCAACAGCTTCAAGGTAACCCTGGTGTCCTCAGCCGCGATAAAATCTGCCTGGGCCAGGGCCTCCCGGCCTCGGGGGGAGAAGTCTGCCAAATTGCCGATCGGCGTGCCCACCACGTACAGTGTCCCAACCTTCACATCCGTCACTCTTTTCCTCCGGCTCCGTTCCGGTATTCTCCATAAATTCTCTCCAGTTCCGCGTTGTCTGTCAACAGCAAAACCGGCTCAGCCTGCAGGCCAGTTTTCCCGCCCTTTTTGCATTCCAGCAGGAACAGGTAAGGGGCCTTTTCCGGGCCGGACTGCACCAGCCGCAGGCGTTTTGGCTCCAGCCCGCTTTGCCGGAGCAGGGACAGCGTTTCCGCAAGCCGCTCCGAGGGCAGGCAGACGCATAGCCGCCCGCCCCAGCGCAGACTGTATTTTGCGGCGGCGGCCAAGTCCTCTAAGGTAAGGTTCTCCCCGTGCCGGGAAGTGCGGCGGGAACCGTTTCCCACAGCGCCACTGTCCGGGGGATAATAGGGCGGGTTGCAGGCAATCAGGTGCAGGCTTTGATGGGGAAGAATTTCCCTGTACTGCCGCACGTCGCCCTGAATCACCCGGATCTCCTGCTCCAAGCCGTTTTCCCGTACGGACCGGGCCGCAAGCTCCGCCGCATCCTTTTGCAGTTCCACTGCCAACACCCTGCCGACGGCGCCCCTGCTTTTCCACAGCAGGGGGATGACCCCGCAGCCTGTGCCGAAATCGGCACAACAGATATCGGCGGTTCTGGGGGAGGCAAAGTCCGCCAGCAGCAGGGTGTCGGTGGTAAAGCTGTGCTCCCCGGTGACGTAAACGCCGCAGTTGTTTCCCAAAAGCTCCCAACGGGCCATAAAATGCGTCCTTCCTGCCTGATTTCACTAAAACGAAAGGCCCGGGAAAATCTCCCGGACCTCGCTTTTCCATATGTTCGGCCCGAAAACCGAATCCATCGGTGAAAGGCTTGCTTTTAGCCCTCCTGAGGAACACCCACCGGGCAGGTCTCGGCACATTGGCCGCAGCTGATGCAGGTATCGGGGTCGATCACATATTTGCCATCGCCCTCACTGATAGCGTTGACAGGGCACTCTCCGGCACAGGCGCCGCAGGCAATACATTCGTCGCTGATAACATAAGGCATAAGGAACACCTCCACAAAGTATTTAGACGGCAACGCGAAACAGTCGCTGTCTTTCACATTATTTTAGCACATTTTCGGAAAAAAGCAATAGCAAATCTCTGGGCGGGCAAATTTTTTCGGACATGCCGATCATTCCTCAAGATCTTTCAGCTGCTCGGCTTCTTTCCGGTCCACCTTGATTTTGCCGTCCCGCAAAATCTTCACTTCGCTTACCTTGTACACCTTTGGAGCGGCGTCAGGATCCTTGTCCAGCCGCACAGTAAGCCTGCGGGTCAGAAGATTCTGCTCGATGACAACTCCCTTGCCGTCCGGGGTGGAGACCAAGGCATTTACTTTTGGGGTGGTGCGCAGAAGATCCTGATAAGCTTCCTGTTCGTATTTCAAACAGCACATCAACCGACCGCAGGCGCCGGAAATTTTCACCGGGTTCAGGGAAAGCCCCTGTTCTTTTGCCATTTTGATGGACACGGGCTGGAAGCCCCCTAAGAAGGAACCGCAGCAGAAGGGCCTGCCGCAAATGCCAATGCCCCCCAGCATTTTCGCCTCATCCCGTACACCAATCTGCCGCAGCTCAATGCGGGTGCGGAAGGTACCGGCCAAGTCTTTTACCAGTTCCCGGAAATCCACCCGGCCATCGGCGGTAAAATAAAATAAAATTTTGCTGTTGTCAAAGGTGTATTCCACATCCACCAGCTTCATTTCCAACCCGCGCTCAGCAATTTTCTTCTCACAAGTGCAGAAAGCGGATTTTTCCTTTTTCCGGTTTTCCGCTACCCGGTGCAGATCCTCCTTTGTGGCTCTGCGTATTACTTTCCGCAGGGGCTGTACAATGGAGCTGTCATTCACGTCCCGGTTTTCCATTGCCACATCGCCGCATTCCACGCCCCGGGTAGTTTCCACGATCACCTTGTCCCCCTGGACAAGCTGGTCGCCGCCCGGGTCAAAGTAATATACCTTTCCGGTATCTTTAAAACGTACGCCGATCACTTCAGCCATATCTTTAAAATTCCTCTCCTTTAGGAACCTGATTTAATCGGCGGTTCCTTCAGTCCATATCTAAGTTTCCGTATTTCGCGCAAGGATTACAAGCAACTGCCGGCGAAACTCAATCCATAACCCGGCGAGCCGCCTTGTCAGCTTCTTGCCACTTGCCGCAGCTTGGCGCACAGGCAGGCCGTCAGCAGGGACATGTTGGCGCTGCGTTCCAGCTTTTGGCGGAATTCCTCCGCCAGGTCCGGCAGACGGCAAAGCCGGTTCATAGGCAGACTCCCCAGCAATTCGGTCTCCCGGGAAGCGCCGCTTAACAGGCTTGTCCCTCCGGCCCGCAAAACACAGGCGTCCCGGAAAATCACAGTCAGCCGGGAAAGCACGTCCGCGCAGAGCTTCCTATCCTTTTGCAGGGGTGCGGCGGCTTTCAGCAAGGCATCCCCTGTTTTAGCCACAATACCGGCCACCAGTGCCAGAGCAATCTCCTGGGCCTGGGCTGCGTCCCCGCCCTCCGATTCTGCCAGCATTCGGCCGATATTCCCATCGCAGAGCGCGGCCAATCGGCGAGCTTCTTCCGGATCCATGCCGGTTTTTTTCTGCACAAAAGCAGCTGCTTCCTCCTGGGAAGGCGGCTGCAAGACAAAGCTTTGCACCCGAGAGCGGATCGTAGGCAGCAACTGCTCCGCAGTTTCGCACACCAGCAGGAACACAGCGCCTTCCGGTGGCTCCTCGATGATCTTCAGCAGCTTGTTCTGCGCCGTGTCAGAGGTTCGAGCGCCCATCGGCAGGATGTAAACGCTGTAATCCGCTTCCTCCGGCGCCCGATAGGCGTCGTTGGCAATGGCTTTTATGGTATCAACGGCAAGGGAATGGGTAGCCCCACTTCCTTCTGCGATCCTGATATCGGGATGAGAACCCGCCTTGGCACGAATACAGGAAGGGCACACCCCGCAAGGAGCGTGGTCACGATCCCGGCATACCAGCGCCGCGGCAATCAGGCGGGCCAGGGTTTGTTTACCGCAGCCAGACTCCCCCAGCAGCGCCAGCGCATGGGGAAAGCGCCGGGCTTCAAATGCGGCGGAAAGCGCCGCTTTTACCTCGCGATTTCCTAAAAATCCAGGGAATTCCATTAAACTTTTTCAAAGCGGTCTACATTCAGTACAAAGATGGTGGACCCGCCCACGGTAACTTCCACAGGGAAAGAGGAATACATGCCAACGTCCATAGTGGAGGTGCTGGGTACAATCTGGGTCCGACGACTGCTATACTTGGCGATGATGCTGATCACATCGTCCACCTTTTCGTCATCTACACCGGAGATAAAAGTGGTGTTACCGGCCATCAAAAAGCCGCCTGTGGTAGCAAGCTTCGTTACAGAATAGCCTTCCCGGGTCAGTGCGGAGGACACAGCGCCACTGTCGTCGTTACTCACGATAGCAAGGATCAATTTCATAAAAATACCAGCCTTTCCGGCCTGCAACAAATCCGCAGGCCTGTTTATAATAAGCGGTCTGACTAAACAAATGCACGATCCTGTTTTTTCTAAACGCCTAACATCTAGAATCTAATATCTAGTATATCATAGGGGCGGGCAAAATGCTAGCACTTTTTCAATTTCATGCTGTCCCGTATTTCCCCACGCAGAAAGAACAGGGCCAGTACGTTGGGAAACGCCATCAGGCCGTTGCAGGCGTCGCCTATCTGCAGGACCGTAGTCACGGGGAGAATGCATCCCAGAAATGCCGCTGTGGCGGACATCAAGCCGTAGCAGTTTTTCCCTTTCCCGCCTGTCAGGTAAAACAGACCTTCCCTGCCGTAACAGCACCAGGAAACCACGGTGGCCAAGGCAAACAAAGCGGTACAGAGGGACGCCGCCCAGTTTCCCGCAGGCCCCAGGGCAGATTCGTAGGCAAAAAGGGTGAGCTTTGCCCCTTCCAGCATGGGGGAACGGCAGCACAAAATGCAAAGACCTGTGACTGTACACATGACGATGGTATCCACAAATACTTGAAATATTCCCAAATATCCCAGCTCCACGGGAGTGCGGCCCCGTACGTCCTCGTAGGCGAAAGCGGAGCTGCCAAGCCCCGCTTCGTTGGTGAACACTCCCCGGGAGACACCTGTTTTCAAAGCCAGTAGTGCGCCCGCAGTGCCACTTGCTCCCGCCTTAGGGGAAAAGGCACCTTGGAAAATGCTTCGGACTGCCCCGGGAAGATTGTCCCGGAAAACCCACAGCACCCCAAGGGAAGCGGCAAAAAACAACAGTGTCATGGCGGGAACCAGCCTTTCGGTAATCTTCACCGCGAACCTCAGCCCACCCCGGGCTACAAAGAAGATAAACGCAGCCATCAGCGCGCCGGTGATCGCTGCGGATATCCCGAAGCTTTCCAGGGAATTGGTGGCGGCATTGGCCTGGGCCATGTTTCCCATACCGAGTGAGGAAAGGCAGCATCCGGCGGCGTAAACCGCGGCCAAAGGCTTTCCCACGGTTTCCAGGTACCCCAAAGCGCCGGGCGCAGACCGATGGCGGGCGGCCAGCAGATTTTCCGAAAACACCACGGCCATTCCCAGCAGGGCGGAAGCCCACATCCAAAACAGCGCACCGGGACCTCCCGCCGTGATGGCTACCGCCACACCCATGATGTTCCCGGTGCCGATGGAACCGCCCAAGGCTGCCGTCAAGGCCTGAAATTGGGTGATTCCCCCTTCCCCTGAGGGTCGGGAACCGGAGCCGAAAACGGCGGTTTTCAGCCAGGCGCCGCAGTTCCGCATCTGCACGAAACCGGTGGAAAAGGAAAAGTAGACGCCCGCCGCCAAAATAAACAAAAGCGTATGCCAGCCCCACAGCGTCTTTTGAAGGAAACTAAGAAGCCCCTGCATAGATCCACCGCCATTTCATACCAAATTTTTATCTGCTTTATGTACCAAGCCTATTTTAGTTTCATGCGGTTTTCAAAAAATGCCTGAGAGGAAATGCCTGAAACCCGCAGATATCGACCCAGGCCGTAAAGAGAATCTGGCTCTCCCGTGATCCGGGAGGTCTTTTCCTCGCAGGTCAGGGTACAGGAAAAGCCGAGCTCCTTTACCAGTGCCAACGTGGAAGGGCTTACCGCCCCAAAAGGGTAGACAAGGGCGGTGGGGGCAGTTCCGATGTGGCTCTCAATGGCGGACTGGGCCTTTTGCAGATCCTTGGTGAGCCGATCCCGGTACTGCTCCTCGGTTTCCCCGGACAGCTTTTTTACCCCAACACCGTCCTTGTGCAGGTCGTAGCTGTGATTCTGTACCTCAACCAGGCCGGAATCCGCCATTTCCCGCAGCTGTACCCAGGTGGCGTGGGTGTAGTAGGCGTTTTGCTCCCCGGTTTCCGTGTAATGATCCGTCCAGAAGCCAATGGGAGAGATCACAAATTTGGCCCGGTGGCGTTTTGCAATCTCAAAGGCATACAAATAATTGTTGTAGTAGCCGTCGTCAAAGGTGAGCAGAATGGGTTTTTGCGGCATGTTAGCACCCCGGGTGTAGGCGATCAGGTCGCTAATCAAAACCGTGGTGTAGCCGTGTTGTTCCAGATAAGTCAGATCGTTTTCAAATTCCGCCGGGGAGATTACGTACCGCCCGTGGCGGGCTTCATCTTTCAGAACCGCGTGATACATTACGACGGGGATTTCCACTTCTTTCGGCTTTGCGGCGGCACTGACGGTAAACAGCGCCGCCACCCCGGCTGCTGTCAAAAGAATCGTGCACCAAAGGATTTTCCAATTGACCCGTATCAATCGGTATAGCCCCTGTTTTCCCATAAAATCACCCCGTCGCTTATATATAGCAGCGGGGCGTTGATTTTATTCTGTTTTGCCAAAGGTTCCATTCAGGGCAGGCGGAAGGAGAAAGGCAACGCAGCCCGGGTCAGGCGCCGGCGATTACTTGGGCGTATTCTCCCGCGCCGGCTAAAATTTCATCATATTCCCCTTGGGTAATAAATCCGCTTTCCAAATTGTTTTGCAGGTTTTCCAAAAACACTTTCTTATTTTGGTCAGGTTCAAGGGGCTTTTCATCACTCAACATTTCAATGTTGGCCGTCAGCTGCTCCGCCTGAGTCGTTTCCCCACCGCCAAAGGCGCGGGCCACGGCGGGCTGCCCGGCTTCCGCTTCCAAATGGTAAGCGCCTTGGTATACCCCGGTGATATAATAATAGTCCCCTTCGGTGTTAAAGCCGCCGCCCATGCCGGGCTGATACAGGAAAAACAGGTATTTTCCTTCCGGTAGTAATTCAGGCGAATCCTCGTTGACTACGTTCAGGTTTCCTGTTAAACCGCCCCGTACCCGGACAGTGACCTGCTCCTGCTCTTCGCCGCGTATAGTTTCCGTGACGGCAACGCTGTAATCGGTAAAATTTGTAACGCCGCCCTGGGGAGATTCCACTTGGATCACCGAGGAAGCTTCCACCTTGCCCCTTACGATTAGGGAGGATTCCCCGACCAGGTCGTCCAGGCTCTTTTCTTCCACCAATCCGGTTTCGTGCTGGGTGATCACCTGTGAGCTTTCCCCGCGGCCGGCCGAGGATTCAGCGGGCTGGCTTTCTGTTTCCTGGGCGGGGCCGTTTGTTTTTGAGAAAACCGCCCCACTCAGAAGGCACCCTAAAATCAGTGTCACTGCAAGGGAAAGAATGATTTGTTTCCGGTGTGAAAGTTTTTTCATAAATTAACGCCCCTTTCATATAGATTATTTAACTATATAGCTGCTTTAATAAGGTACTCTCTGCAGCAGTAACACTGCGTTTCGTTGTTCCCATTGATGCATAAGCATACATTACTCGATTCGAATACTCAGCATCATAGATATCCCGGAATCCAAAAATATGTCCAGCTTCATGCAAAAACACACTCCATACATCATAATGGCCTGCCATAGCACTATTAGCCCAGCTATAATAAAGATTTATATTCATATCTGCCTCTATAACAATGCCATTCAAAGACCATATAGTGGTTTGTGCGACATAGTCAGTTGAATACGTATTGACTTTATATATTCTATTATTGCTATCACATGTTGGATAATTCGAAGTTGAATGACGATTTGTAGGATCGCGGTATAGCCCTGACACGCCAGATGGCAAATGCTTATTCCACTCATATGCGGCGTCATTCATATGCTTGATTGTAGTAGTTCCAAAAGTGGAATGTGGAACCAAAACAAAAATCGAAGTTCCAGACAGTTTGGTGCCAAGGTAAGGTTCTGGAGTCGTTATTGGGTCATAGGCTCGTGCTTCATTTGTAACAAAACATAATGTAAGAAAAGTAGCTGAAATTACGCAAATTATTTTTCTAAGGGTAGTCTTGAAATTTAGTGTCATAAATACTACCCCCAAATTTGATAAAACCTTTTCAAATTACCATTAGTTTATGGTTTTAATGTGAGTTATGATTTATCCGCTTTTTTAATAAAGAACGCTTGTATTTTCGTATGTGGTTCAGTATAATACTGTGTGTCCATAGTATTCCAAGCGCCGAAGGAATTCGGCGGGCTGGCCGCCTTTGGTTTACTATGGAATTTTTTTAGCCCACTGGATTCTCCTTCTGTTTTTTATAATAACTTTTTAGAAACCAGTGCCTGACACAAATATAATATACTTCTAAAACATGAAAATGCCAATTATTAATTATGAAATTTATAATTTTATAATATTCCCTGTTTGCAGAATGGTTTTACCGGTAACCCAAAGCGGTCAGGTTTTCGTAGCTCCTCTGCAGGCAATCGAAGGGGCTGCCTTGGCAGACATCCTGCTCTACCAGCAGGTATTCCACGCCGCCCAGCTCTTCCAGGGTGCGGAGGATTTTTGGAAAGTCCAGATTTCCCTCTCCCACCGGGGCCATGATGGGATCCATGCCGCTGACGGCCATGTCCTTCAAATGGACGCAGGGCGTGCGGCCTTGCAGCTTTTTCAGCCACTGGCAGATATCCCCGCCGCCCATCTGCACCCAGTAGGTGTCGATGGTAAAGCCCATTTCCTCCGGGGTAAAGGCTTCCATCAGGGTCTCTAAAACCAGCTTCCCGTTAAATTTCTGGAATTCTAGGTTGTGGTTATGGTACATTAGCAGCTTGCCTGCCGCTGCAATCTTTTGAGCCGGCTCCCGGTAGTCCTGGGCGAAATGCTCCAGCCAGTGGGGAGAGCGGTATTTCTGGGGCATCATGCCAATGCCGATATACCGGCAGCCGTACAAATCGTGTTCCCGAATCACCGCCTCAGTGTCATTCAAAATGCGGTTCGGGTCGGTATGGGTCAGCACGATCTCCAACCCGTGCTTGACACAAAGCTCCTTGACCACCTGGGGGTCAATGGGGCCAATGGCTGAAAGCTGTACGGTCTGATAGCCCATTTCAGCCACTTTTCCCAGAGAATAGTCCAGGTCTTTGGCGGTCTGCGCGTATTCGCGCAGAGTAAACATCTGTGCGCCTAATTTCATTGTGATCACCACGCGGTACAAGCTTGTACCGGCCTTTCTTGAATAAGATTTTGTCAGTATGGCTGGCTTTTACGAAAAGGAACGTTATATTTCCGGGCTGTTGGCCAACAACCGCTGCCTTGCGGCTTCATAGAGCATGACCGTTGCGGCGCAGGCCACATTGAAGGAGGAAGCCGAAGAGGTCTCCGCCATGGGGATGGTGCAGAGCACATCGCAGAATTCCTTAAAGGCATGGCACAGGCCGTCCGTTTCGTTTCCCACCATCAGCAGCACCGGCCCGGTCAAGTCCTGCCGGTAAATGGGGTGCTGCTTGTGGGCTGTGGTGCCAATGGTGAGGAACCCGGGGTACCGCTCCCGCAGCTGGGCGGCAAAGTGGAACACCGTTTCGTTGTCCGGCACCCGCACGGCGGGCACGTTGAAAAAGGACCCCATAGAAGCGCCCACCACCTCCGGGTCGTACAGGTCTACGCTGTGGCCGGTCAAAATCAGCCCATCAGCGCCCAGGGCGTCGCAGGACCGGAGGATCGTGCCCAGGTTCCCCCGGTTGGACGCCCTGTCAAACAGGACCAGCAGGGGAGACTTGGAAAGCGGGAGCCTGGAAAGGTCGTCCGGGCGCATTTTTACCACGGCCATCAGCTCGGAAGCATCCTCCTTGCCGCTCAATTCTTCCAAGAGCGGGGCGGCAAGCTGGCAGTGCTCCCCGGCCTTTACCGAGGAAAGCATATCCTGCGCCCAGCGGGACAGGGGCCTTTCCGGCGAGTAGAGGAACGAGGCGATCTCCCAGCCGTTTTTCACGGCTTCGTTCAGGTTCCGCACCCCTTCTACAAAAAACTCCCCGTATTTGTGCCGCTTGTTCCGGTTGGTTTTCAGCACCTCAAATTTTTGGTAATCCGCGTTTTTGCTGTAGATTTTTTTAAGCTTCATGGTGGTCCATCCTGTTTTGGAAGTTTGCTCACGCCTGTACGTCGATCAGGACCTTCATGGTGGTTTCCCGGTTCTCGTCGATGTACTGATACGCGTCCAGATACTGAGCGAAGGGGAAGCGTTTGGAAATCAGGGGCTTCAGCTGGACCTTCCCCGTGTTTGCCAGCTCAATGGCCTTTTCATAATCTTCGGACCGGTACATCATCGAGGTGTTCAAATCCAACTCATGGTCGTTGAGTACCGCCAGATCGATTTTCCCGGGTCCGGCAAACACCGCCACCAAAATGATGGTGCTGCCCTTCCTGGCGTACTGGATGGCCTGCCCCATAGTGACGTTGTTTCCGGCGCAGTCGTAAATTACGTCGGCCTTGTCGGGACCGAAACAGGCGGCAAAGGTTTCGCCAAAATCCTCGGTTTTCGTGTTGACGCACTCATCCACCCCGCATTCCTTGGCCTTTTGAAGCCGCACATCGCTGACGTCGGTGATCATCACCTTCCGGGCGCCCAGCCCTTTAGCGGTTTGCGCCACCAAAATACCAATCGGCCCGGCGCCCAACACGCAGACATCCTTCCCGGCGATCTCCCCGGCCCGACGGACGGCATGCACCGCCACGGCCAGCGGCTCGATCATGGCACCTTCCTCCAGGCTCATGGAATCCGGCAAGGGGGTGACCTTTTCCGCAGCTACCGCAAAGAAATGGGATGCCACGCCGGTGGTTTGAAAGCCCATTACCTTCAAGCGCTCACAGAGATTGTATTTCCCGTGGCGGCAGGGCCAGCACTGCCCGCAGACCACCTGGGGCTGAATGGTCACCTTCTGGCCGATTTCCAGGCCGGTCACCCCCTCTCCCAGCTTTTCCACCAGCCCGGAAACCTCGTGCCCCTGGGTGACAGGATAGCTGGTGAAGGGGTGCTCCCCGTGATACACATGGATATCCGAACCGCAGATTCCAATCTCCATGATTTTAACCAAAACCTCACCTTTCCCCGGTTCCGGCACCGGTACCTCCCGAAACTCAATTTTCCCAGGCTCCGTCATTACCTGCTGCAGCATAAAAACCTTCCTTTCGCACTGTTTTATTTTCAATGTCCGCCAAATGAACGGGACGCTTTGCGGCCCATTCCCGATTGGCTGATTAAACTATGCTCCATTTTTTTGGGGCTGTCAAGGCTTTAGCAAAAGAAACAGCCCGGGCTTTTGCCCGGGCTAGGCGTGTTTCAAATTAGGATACTCACAGGAAGTTCATAGGATCCACACGGGTGCCGTTTTGGTAGACCTCAAAGTGCAGGTGGGGGCCGGTCACATTGCCGGTGTCACCTTCATAGCCCACCACGGTGCCCTGCTCCACATACTGGCCGTAGCTAACCGTAAGGCTGCTTAAATGGGCATAGCGGGTAGTAAAGGTGCCGTTATGGTAAATCAGCACATAATAGCCCCAGGAATCGCCCCAGGAGTCGTAGTTGTTGGCAGCGATCACCGTACCGGATTCCGCCGCCACTACGGGCGTGCCCCACGCACCGGCAATATCCATGCCCCGGTGCCCCGAATAGCCGCCGTAATAGCAGGAAACATAGGATACGCCCGGCAGAGGCCAGATCGGGTTAAAACCCTCTACTCCGCCGCCACCGGTGGGATAGACCACGTTTTCTCCCATATATTCTCCGCCGGTTTGCTGCTGTTGCTGTTGTTGGGCCAGTTCCTGTAAGCGGCGCTGCTCTTCCTCGTATTCCTTGATCAAACGCTCCATTTCGGCGTCATTTGCTTCCCGTTCTGCGGTATTCTTATCCAGCTCATCCTGGGTGGCAATCTGCGCGTCCTCCAGGGCGGCAATGGCGTTTTCGTTTTCCTGATACAAGGCATCCAGCTCTTCCTGCTGGTCTTCCATCTGCTTTTTCAGCTCGGCCACTTTCTTTTTGCTTTCCTCGCACTCGTCCCGTTCCGTCTGAGTACTGTCCATATAGGTTTGAATCTTATCCATCAGTTCCTGGTCGTGGACGCTCATGGCCCGAATCAGCTCGCTGCGCATGGTAAAGTCGCTGAAGCTGCTGGAGTTCAGCAGGATTTCCAATGTGCCCACATCCCCGGCCTTGTAAAGGGCTTTCAGCCGCTCCCGGAATTGGTCGATGGTGTTCTGTACCTCTGCCTGGGACTTTTCCAGTTTCAGGGTCAGTTCATCGATACGGGTATTCAGCTCATCAATATTCTCACGGGCAGTGTTGATCTGATCCTGCACCACGTTGATCTTTTGCTGCAGGGTCTTCTGGTATTCCAACTTGTCGGCTTCGTCGTCCCGCAGGCTTTCCAGCTTGTTTTCCAGATCCTGCGCTTCCTGTTCCAGCTGTTCCTGTTCGGCTTCCACCTCGCTGATGGTGCGGGCCAGGGCGTTGCCAGGTACGGCCAGCAGCAGGCACAGAGCCAGCAGGCCCGCGTGCAGGCGTTTCCAGAATTTCCGATGTTTCATCATAGCAGTTCCTCCAATCTTGCCGCAGCAATATTCCAAGGGAACAAGCCCCGCTGATTTACATAATTTCCGTGTCGATTGTACCCGATTTTCCAAGCAATATATTTCTAAATTAGAATCAAAATGTAAATTTACTTTAAAATAGGGTGACAACATCAGCACTTCTACAACATATAGAGCTTTTTCTCGCTGAATTGTAACACGTTTCTATGAAAAATTTTAAAATAAAAAGACTCCACGGCGGAAAAACCTGGAGTTTAAAGCAAATTTTGGAGGATCCAGCGCTGAAAAAAGCTCATCAATCATTTCTAACGGTAACGCCGTTCCACATTTCCCCGGAAACGGGGCGCCGGCAGGGAGCGGGAGAGCCGAAACGCCCTGCGGCTGCGGATTGCCCGACGCCGTTTAGGGCGGCTGCTGAGGATTACGGCCGCGATCACGCTTAAAAAGCCCAGGCCCACCAGGCACCAGGCTGCGACCCCAATAGCCTGCAATCCGGGCGAAGGGATAGAGTCAGATTCCACGGAGACGGGAAGGGGTTCCTGGGCCGGGGCGGCATACACAACGCCCACGCTGACGACCCACAGCACCAAAAAGGCCAGCGCGATCACAAGCACCCAAAGACGCGTATCCCGCAGCTTCATGCAGTTCCCTCCCCGTTGCTATTTGGTACTACGATATATAGCGGACCGGCGGACCATAGCTATAAACCGGCCCGTTTTAACATGTGCTGTCAGCCAAAACAGCAAACCGCTAGATATAGTAATTCAAATTTATTATAACAACTAGCTGTGGGGAATACAACTAAAATCCAAAAACATTTTCCAAATTTTGTCGAATTTTGTCACGTCAATATCTTGTTTCCAGTTAAAAATTCGAAGCTCCAGCCGCATAGTGCCGTCTGGAAGTTCCACAGTGCGTGCTGGAGGCGTGTCGTCCCCGAAGCTTAGCTGCCTGCCTTGAAAGTCTACAGCGACGATCCCAGCGGAGGTCAGCAGGAGGAACAGGGAAAGCCCCAGAGAAAATAAAAAAGTCTGCCGGTTTTGTTTTTTCATTGCCCGCGCCGCCTTTCAAAAAAAGTAATGGGTAAGTATAGGGACCGCCTGGTTAGACAGCAGAAAAGACTGCCTTAATTCGGCAGTCTTTAGGATTGGCTTTCTCTATGAATTTTATGTCGGGAATGATTTTGAAAACGCAAGCGAGGATTCAAAAATTCAACGGCAGCACAGCCCCCAGACGGTGACTGTGTGGAGCGCACTGCCACCTGCGACAAACAAGTGGAACACCGAATGAATATAGGGGATTTTCTTTCCCACACCGTAAAGGACTGCCCCAACAGTGTAGCACACGCCGCCTGCTACCAGGCACCAGAATTCCGGCGGACTGAGGTTGTCCCAAACGGTTTTCATGGCCAGCACCACCACCCAGCCCATCGCCAGGTAGCAGATCATGGAAACCTTTTTAAACCGCTCTACGCTGACGGCGTTAAGCACTACGCCCAGTACCGCCGCGCCCCAAACGATTCCAAACATGGCCCAGCCGACGGCCCCGCCCAGGCAGATCAGAGTAATGGGGGTATAGGTTCCGGCAATCAGCAGGAAGATCGTGCAGTGGTCCAGAGAGCGGAACACCACCTTTGCCCGGTTCAGCCCCAGCGCGTGATATATGGTGGAAACTGTGTACAACAGGACCAGGGTGGCACCGAAAATCGATGCGGAAACCACATGCAGCGCCGTTTTCCGGCAAAATACCAGCAGCAGCACCAGCGCCGCCACGGCAAGCAGCGCGGGCACTCCGTGGGAAACGGCGGAGAAAATCTCTTCCCCCAGGGAATACCGGGGCAGTCCCAGGGAAATCCGTTTCTCCAGCCGGGCCTCCCGCCGTTGCGCCTCTTCTAAAGATCGATCCATTGCTTTCACCGCCTTTGCAGGTTCCAAAGATGTGTCGAAAACCCTGTAATCTGGTTTTTAAAACCAGATTACCCATATTATAATCTGAACCGTGTTAGAAGTCAAGAAAATCACGCGAGATTTTGCGAAAAGGATTTTCCTGCTTCCTTTCCCGCAATAAACTACAGAGTTTATTGAATGAAAAAAGGAAGAATTTGTTGACTTTTTTAATACGCCGTGATAAAGTAAAAACACCGTCGTGAAAATTGAAGGGCACGAGCCGTGAAAGGTGCCCGGATGGGAACGTCTTGCGAGTTTCCATTTTGCCGTTGGCAGGGAGCCAACGGTTTCCTATGGTTTGCCCTGGGGGACGGCAGACCATGTGGTGGTCTGCCGTCCCCCAGCAGTTATGTTTGGAGAGGAATTCATGAAAGAGACAGAAAAAACACAACAAAAAAAGGACAGCATCCTGCGGTTTTTCCCCTACACAAAGGGATTTCGCCTGCAGTTTGCGCTGTCGATGGTCATGGTGGTTCTGGCGGTAATGGCCAGCTACATGACGCCCCAAGTCATCCGGGTAACAGTGGATTCCGTCATCAATGACACGCCCTTCCAGCTGCCGGGTTTCCTGGTTTCCTGGATCGAGTCCATTGGCGGTCGGGAGATGCTGCGCAGCCACATTGTAATCTGCGCTGGGATATCCCTGGGTTTTGCCCTGATTTCCGGGCTTGCCACCTACGTTTACCGCATGAGTTTGGCAAAGGCCTGCGAGGGCACGGTGGCCCGGATTCGAAACACCCTGTTTGACCATATCCAGCACCTGCCCTACGCTTGGCACAATTCCCACCAGACCGGCGACATTATTCAACGGTGCACCCAGGATGTGGAGCTGATCCGGAACTTTGTCAGTGAGCAGCTGATGGGTTGTATCCGCACCATTTTGCTGATCGTGGTGTCTCTCGCGCTGATGTTTTCCATGAACGTCCGGCTTTCCTTGATCGTCCTGTGCTTCATTCCCTTTGTCATGGGGATTTCCCTGGTGTTTTTCATCATTACGGGAAAGCGTTTCCAGATCGCCGATGAAACAGAAGGCGAACTGACCGCCCTGGTCCAGGAAAATCTGACCGGCGTTCGGGTGGTAAGAGCCTTTGGCCGGGAGCGGTACGAAATAGACCGGTTCAACAAAAAAAACGAGGAATATTCCAACTACTGGGTCAAGCTGGGGAAAATCATGGGCACCAACTGGGGCCTGGGCGATTTTATGGCTGGCTTCCAGGTGTTGGTCATCATGGTGGCCGGCGTTTTTTTCGCCCAGCACGGAGAATTGACCGAGGGTGAATACCTGGCTTTTGTGGCATACAATTCCATGCTGGTGTGGCCGGTGCGGAACCTGGGCCGCCTGCTGGGCGAGCTGAGCAAGACCTCCATCAGTGCCACCCGCCTGTTTGATATATTAGACGCCGAAGAGGAAAAGGATTCCCCTGATCCGCAGGAGCCTCCCATTACCGGGGACATTGTGTTCGATCATGTGAGCTTTGGCTATCCGGACAGCGGCGTGGACGTTTTGGAAGATGTTTCTTTTACCATAAAGGCCGGCACCACTTTTGGCATTTTGGGTGCCACGGGCAGCGGGAAATCCACCCTGATGTACTTGCTGGACCGGCTATATGAGCTGCCGGAGGGTAACGGGAAAATTACTATCGGCGGGACGGACATCCGGAATATTAGGCTTTCCCATCTGCGGAGAAATATCGGCATTGTGCTGCAGGAGCCATTTCTGTTTTCCAAGACCCTGCGGGAGAGCATTGCCGACGGCGCAGCCCGAAAGGGGTATTCCCCCATGGAGGAAATGGAAACGGTCCGGCATTACGCCCGACTGGCGGTGATAGACGACGCCATAGAAAACTTTGCCCAGGGGTACGACACCCCTATCGGTGAGCGGGGCGTCACCATTTCCGGCGGCCAAAAGCAGCGGGTGGCCATCGCCCGGATGCTGATGCAGAATACGCCCGTTAAGATTTTTGACGATTCCCTGTCCGCGGTGGACATGGAAACAGACGCCAAAATCCGCCGGTCTATCCAGGAAAATGTCACCGGCACGACCATTTTGATCGCCCACCGTATCACTACCCTGATGAATGCGGATATGATCCTGGTGCTGGATCACGGGAAGGTGTCCCAAATGGGGACTCACCAGGAGCTGATCCGGCAGGGAGGTATTTATAAGCGCATTTATGATATCCAGAAAGGTTCTGCGGAAGCGGAATAAGGTACCAAAATGGAAACTATGGAACAGCAAGAAGTGAAAAAAAGGGAGCGGTTTTCGTCCATTAAAACCTGGGCAAAGCTGCTGCCCTATTTGAAAGCCTATCGGAAGCACATGGTCATTATCGCGGCGTCCATGCTGGTTAGTGCCTTGATCGACATCTGCAACACCCTGCTTTCCGGCTATGCGGTGGACACCTTTGTGGTTCCCCGGAACGCCCAGGGTGTATGGGGCTTTGCAGCAGTTTACCTTGCACTGGTGGTCTGCACCATGCTTGGGACGATGATCATGACCCGGGTCAGCCTGAAAATTGAAATGTTCCTGGGCCGGGACCTGCGCCGGGATCTGTTTGTCCATTTGCAGGAGCTTAGCTTCTCCTATTACAACACCACCCCGGTGGGAACCATTGTGGCCCGGGTGATGAGCGACACCGGCAAGATCGGCTCGGTGTTTGCCTGGAGCCTGGTAGACGTTTTTTACAGCGGCGTCTATGTGGTGGGCTGCCTGGCGGTGATGCTGGCCCTGAACTGGAAGCTGGGGCTGTTGGTG
>CAYSQF010000020.1:0-24234 GCA_964433105.1 uncultured Acutalibacter sp. | reverse complement strand
ACCCCCGGCCTGCTGATTACAAATCAGCTGCTCTACCAACTGAGCTACACCAGCAGCATTCGCTCTCATTAAAGCGCTCAAACATTATATCGCGGTCGCCTAAAAATGTCAAGAGTAAATACAGAAAAATCAGAAAAATTTTTTTCAATGATGATTACCCTCGATAGGGACAAAAAACATACGTAAGGCGACATCGGCTAGAACCTGCTGCCGCCCTAAAATATAATGTGCATTCTGCACACTGTGCGGAGTTTACACAAAATTTTGGATACACCCGCTGAAGCCGGAGTTTGGCTGTTCTCGCAAGCGAATCCGCCGACAGATGAGACTGTCCGGCATCTCCTCAATCCGGCGTCGGGCCTACAAGGCCACTACAAACTCCAACCACAGTCATCCCATCGCCCCAAACCTTCTGATGCGAAATTTCATTTTTGAGCACCCAGATCAGGCCTGGGTGGAGGACATCACCTACATTCCCACCGGCAAGGGCTGGCTATATCTGGCCCTGGCGGCTCTGGATATGGCGTACCGCCGTCGTAGGCCGGCCAAAGGCCTGATCTTCCACAGCAACCGGGCGTGCAGTACGCGGCCAGAGCATGTCCCGCAGGGGCGACCCATATGACAACGCCGTAGCCAAAAATTTCTTCAGCCGTTTCAAATGCGCGCTGATTCACCTGAAGCAGTATTCAACCCGGGCAGCTGCTCAGAACGATGCGTTTGCCTATTTGGAAGCCTTTTACAACACCATCCGTCCACATTCCTCCTTGGGATGGGTTTCTCCCGTATGCTTTGAGGCAAAACTGTGCGCCTCCGCTGCCTAAATCAAGCGTCTGAATGGTATCGAATCATTCCGTTTTTTCTCCGCGTTTCGTGTCCGTTGTATCGGGAAGGGCTCAGTGCCCCCTCACGGGGGCCGATTTTTATGCGCTCAAGTTTTCAGTCTGCTTTCTATCTTTTTCTGCTTCTTTTTCTTTTCGGGCTTTATTTTTTTATCTTTCAGCTTTCGGGTGTACTTCAAGTCCTTTTGCAGGGCTTCCCCTACCCTGTCCTGCAGTGACGCGAAAGCTTCGTCATTCATACTATTGAAAAGGGAAAACGTCAGGATGGACCGCAGATCCAGGTCGCCGTTCTGGTACATATCGTCCAGCAGGGCGCACAGCTTTTTACAAGGCTCGCTGTCGGGATATTTTAGCGCCAGATCCTGACACTTGGGGACCACCTTCTGTTTGAGAAACGTGACGTACCGTACTTGGCCATACACGATTTTTTCCTCGTTCAGCTCGTCCTTCAGCTCCGGAAAAATATTGACCAAGCGGTTTAAGAAGAACATGGGATCCACACTGCGCTCGTCATCCTTGCCGCGCTTGCGCTTCTGCTGAACCGCCGCCATCCGCTTGGGGCCGCGAACCACATCAAGAAAATCGTTGAGGATGCTTTCGGCGTCGCTCCGTTCTCCTTCCTTCTCATCGAACAGCCACACGGAAAGGCTACGCCAGTCTCCCGGCTCGCCGTCCACTGTCAGTGTAGTGGAGCACAGCTCGAACCTCTGCTTCTGGCCGCTGTAGCGCAGGCAGTAAGCCACCTCGTCCGTAGCGAACATCGCCGCCGTGCCTTCCTCGTATTCCAAAGGCTCCGGCTGTCCGAAGCCCTGCTGGGAAAGTTCTTCCGCCAACCCATCCTGTATCAGGGAAAACGCATTAAAATCCAAAGTCAGATCAACTCCATAACCAAGATTTGTCGGTACACAGTATAACACGGCGAAGAAAAAAAGTCTATCCTTTTTCCCGCCTTTCTTAGGGGGTATTTCATGACTCGTATTCTGCTTCTTGTCATTTATCTTTCCTTTATCAGCCTGGGCCTTCCCGACACGCTGCTGGGCGCGGCCTGGCCGGTCATGCGCGCGGACTTGGGCGCTGAGCTTGATGCGGCAGGGGCGGTCTCCCTGGTGATCTCCCTGGGAACGGTGGTCTCCTGCCTACTCAGCGGCCGCCTGCTTCGGCGGTTTGGCACCGGTCCTGTGGCTTTTTTCAGCGTGCTGCTTACCGCAGGGGCCTTGCTGGGGTTTTCCTGGTCCGGTAGCCTGCCCTGCCTGCTGGCACTGGCGGTGCCTTTGGGGCTGGGCGCGGGCGCGGTCGATTCCGGCTTGAACAACTTTGTGGCCCTGCACTGCCGGCCCTGCCACATGAATTTTCTTCACTGCTTTTGGGGATTGGGCGCCATGAGCGGCCCGGCGATCATGTCTTTCTGGATCGCCCGGGGCAGTCAGTGGCCGCTGGGGTTCCGCACAGTGTCCGGTTTGCAGTTTCTACTGGCGCTGGCTCTCGCCCTATCCCTGCCCCTCTGGAAACGACCGGAGCGGGCAGGCCCCGCTGCCGAGGAAGAGGAAACGCCGCCCTTTGGCGGTTGGGCCGCCTTGGGCCTGCCCGGTGTAAAAGCTTCCCTGGCCGCTTTCTTCTGCTGTTGTGCTCTGGAAAATGCTGCCGGATTATGGGCCAGCAGCTATCTTTCCGAGTGCCGCTGCGTCCCCGCCGAAGTCGCAGCCCTGTGTGCTTCCCTATTTTACGGGGGCATTGCCATCGGCAGGTGCCTGGCCGGATTTCTCTCCGGAAAGCTTTCCGCCGCGCTGCTGATCCGCTGGGGGCAATACCTTTGCGCCGCCGGCGCTCTGCTTCTTCTGTTTCATCTTCCCCTGCCCGCCGCCGTCACCGGGCTGTGGCTATTTGGGCTGGGCTGCGCGCCCCTATACCCCGCTCTGTTGCAACAAACCCCGGCACGGTTTGGCAGGCAGGTTTCTCAGGCGGTAATGGGTCTGCAGGTGGCCTCCGCCTACCTTGGCTCCACCGTCGTACCCCCTGCCTTAGGATTGCTTGTGCAGCACACCACGATCGCGATCCTCCCCTGGTTTCTCCTGCTGGCACTGGGGCTGATGGCCCTGCTCTGCCGCCGTCTGGCTCATCGGGAAAAGAACGGTTGATTATTCCAGCATTCCATAGTATAATGGTGTGGATTGCAGTAAAAATGGGTCTGGCGTAAACGGTGCCTGCACCCGGCTTGAAATCTTTTGGAACTGGATGTGATCCTATGTGCCCTGCCGAAAAAAAGCTTTCGATTGCCGTAATCTTTGGCGGCGTTTCCTCGGAACATGAGATTTCCCTCATGTCCGCGGCTTCCATCGCCCAAAATCTTTCTCCCGAAAAATATGACGTGACCCTGGTGGGAATTACCCGGCGGGGGAACTGGCTGCTATACACTGGCGGCGTGGAGCATCTTACCCCTGGGGTGTGGGATTCCCCGGAATACACAATCCCCGCTTTTCTTTCCCCCGATCCCTCGGTTCACGGCCTGGTAATCCTGCGGGACGGCGGCGCGCAGATCCGACGGCTGGACTGCATTTTCCCCGCCCTGCACGGAAAAAATGGGGAGGACGGCACTATCCAGGGACTGTTCCAGCTTTCCGGCATCCCTTACGTGGGCTGCGGCACCCTGGCTTCCGCCGTATGCATGGATAAAGCGGTCACTCACACCCTGCTGTCCGCGCAAAACATCGAGCAGGCCCATTATCTGTGGTTTTACGCCGACCGCTTCGACGCGGCTCCGGACACCATCAAGAATAAAATCACCGCCCGCCTGGATTTTCCCGTGTTTGTCAAGCCTGCCAACGCCGGCTCCTCCGTAGGCATCAGCAAGGTGGCGTTTCCGGAGGATCTAGACGCTGCCATCCGTAAAGCCGCCGCCGAGGACAGCAAGGTGCTGGTCGAAGAGGGAATACGGGGCCAGGAGGTGGAATGTGCGGTTCTGGGGAACCGGGACGCAGAGGCGTCCATCGTGGGCGAGATCGGGACGTCCGCCGAATTTTATGATTACGACGACAAATATGTAAACGGCACCAGCCAGTTATACATCCCTGCCCGCGTGGACGAAGCCGTGGCAGAGAAAATTCGTCAGATCGCCGTGCGCGCCTATCGGCTTTTGGGCTGTTCCGGCTTGGCCCGGGTGGACTTTTTCGTCACTGAGGGCGACCACCGGGTGATCCTTAATGAAATCAACACCTTGCCTGGTTTTACCTCGATCAGCATGTATTCCAAGCTGTGGGAAGCCCTGGGCGTAAGCTACGGGGAACTGATGGATCGCTTGGTGGAATTGGCGTTTCAGAAAGCCGGAAAGGATCGGTGAGGTATGGATAACCGACCCATCGGCGTGTTTGATTCCGGTCTGGGCGGCCTGACTGCCGTAAAGGAATTGGAAAAAATCCTGCCGGGAGAAAGCGTGGTCTATTTTGGCGATACTGGCCGGGTACCTTACGGCGGCCGCAGCCCTGAAACCATACGGAGCTACGCCCGGCAGGACATGGCTTTTCTGATCCAGCAGGACGTGAAGGCCGTGTTGGCCGCCTGCGGCACAGTCAGCTCCACGGCGGCGGACATAGGCGCGGCCCTGCCTGTCCCCTATTTCGACGTGGTGGTCCCTACCGCGAAGGCTGCGGCCGCCGCTACAAAAAATGGAAAAATCGGCGTGATCGCCACCAACGCCAGCATCCAGAGCGATACCTATCGGCAGGCCCTGCTTCGGGAAAACTACACACTGGAAATCTATCCCCAGGCCTGTCCCCTGTTCGTCCCGCTGGTGGAAAATGGTTTCGTTTCCCCACAGGACGAGGTAACCCGCCTAGTGGCGGAGCGCTACCTTTCCCCCATCCGGGAAGCCGGCGTGGACACTCTGATTCTTGGCTGCACCCACTACCCCATTATCGCCCCTACCATCGCTTCGGTAATGGGCCGGGGAGTTAAGCTGATCGACAGCGGACGGGCAGCGGCCCAGGAGCTTGCCGCCGCCCTCCAGGCGACGGATATGCTCTGCGCCGGGGATCAGCCCCGGCATGCCAGCTACTACGTGACCGACGCGCCGGAAAGCTTTGCGGCTGTGGCGGAGCTGTTTCTCGGACACAGCGTAGAGGGCAGGACGGAACAGATCAATATATAAACCGTTTAAAACCGATTTTCGTTTTTGAAAAGAGAAGTTACTATGCTGAAAGAAGATTATGAAATCAACATTGTGGGCAAGCAGTTCTACAATGAGGAGGACGGGCTGGAACCCGGGGAGGTCACCCTGCGCACCACCGGCACTTACACAGAGCGGGGCGGCGCCCGGTTTATCGCCTACAAGGAATATGACGAGGACAACCCTAAAGTCTCTTATACCTCAGTGTTGAAGGTGGAGCCGGGCAAGCTCACTATGATCCGGGCAGGCTCGGCCACCCGACTGATTTTGGAGCAGGGCCGCCGCCATCTCTGCGTATATGACACGGGCTACGGCACCTTGTCGGTGGGGGTGTTTACCAGCGAGCTGTCCTCCTCCCTTGGCCGGAAGGGCGGCAAGCTCCATGTGAAATACACGCTGGACATAGACTCCAACCTGTCCAGCAGCAATGAGATACAGGTGGAAATAAAGCCAAATTTTGCCGTTTGACGGGCTTACAGCCTGTATTGCCTTTAAAACGCGAAAGGGGAAAATGAAATGTCACAACTTGTCACAAATGCTGTGGAGGGGTTACGGAAGGCCGTGGAGAACGCCCTGGAGCAGGCCATGCAACAGGGCGTTCTGCCCTGGTCCCCCTTGCCGGACTTTGCCCTGGAGGTTCCGGGAGATCGGTCCCACGGGGACTGGGCCTGCAATGCGGCGATGGTGGGAGCGAAAACGTTCCACAGCGCGCCCCGGAAAATCGCCCAGGCCATCGCGGATCACCTGGATCTTTCCGGCTCTTATTTCAAATCCTGTGAAATTGCCGGCCCCGGCTTTTTGAATTTCCGCTATGACGACCGCTTTTACGCCGACGTCCTGCGGGATATCCATCGGCTGGGAACAAGCTATGGCCGCAGTGATTTTGGAAGCGGCCGCCGAGTGCTGGTGGAATACGTCTCCGCCAACCCTACCGGCCCCATGCATATCGGCAATGCCCGGGGCGGCGTATTGGGAGACGCTCTCTCTTCCGTGCTGGAAGCCGCTGGTTACAGTGTGGAACGGGAATTTTATATCAACGATGCGGGCAACCAGGTAAACAAGTACGCCCTGTCCCTGGAAGCCCGGTATTTGCAGCTTTACAAGGGCGAGGACGCGGTGGAATTCCCGGAGGACGGCTATCAGGGTCCGGACGTGGCCGCCAACGCCAAAGCCTTTGCGGAGCAGCACGGAGACAGCTATGTGAACGCATCCCCGGAGAAGCGCCGGTCCGCGCTGATCTCCTTCGCCCTGCCCCGGAACATCCAGGGCCTGCACGACGACCTGCTCCGTTACCGGGTGGAATACGACAACTGGTTTCATGAATCCACCCTGCACGAAAACGGCGCGGTGGGCCGGGTCATCCAGCTCCTGCGGGAAAAAGGTGCTACCTATGAAAAGGACGGCGCGGTGTGGTTCAAAGGTGAAGAATACGGCTCTGAGGATTTTGTGGTGGTTCGCTCCAACGGCGTACCTACCTATGTGGTACCGGATATCGCCTATCATTACAACAAACTGGTCACCCGGAATTTCGACATGGCTATCGATGTGCTGGGAGCCGACCATCACGGTTACGTGCCCCGGCTGAAGGCGGCCCTTACCGCTTTGGGCGTGGACGCCGAGAAGCTCCAGGTGGTGCTGATGCAAATGGTCCGCCTGGTGCGGGATGGGGAGATCGTCAAGGCCAGCAAGCGGAGCGGTAAAGCCATCACGCTGGTTACACTGCTGGAAGAAGTCCCTGTTGACGCCGCACGTTTCCTGTTTAATTCCTACGAGCCAAATACCAGGATTGATTTCGATCTTGATCTGGCGGTTCAGCAGGACGCTCAAAACCCGGTCTACTATGTGCAGTACGCCCACGCCCGCATTTGTAGCATTTTAAAAAACCTGCAGGCGGAAGGCATAGAGCCGAGGGAATGTACTCCGGAAGAGCTGGCCCTGCTGACAGCTCCGGAGGAGATCGAACTGATACGTCTCCTTTCCGCCTACACCGGGGAAATTGCGAGCGCGGCGAAAAATATGGACCCCGCCAGGATTACCAAATATGTGGTGACCCTTTCCACCCTGTTCCACAAGTTTTATAATAACTGCCGGGTAAAAGGGGACGATCCCTCCCTCACCGCCGCAAGGCTATACCTGTGCACCGCGGCGAAAACCGTGCTGGAAAACGCACTGGCCCTGTTCAAGGTCACCGCGCCGGACATGATGTAACAGGCAGCAAAACTCCCGGGAAGCCGCAAACCGCCGCTCCCGGGAGTTTTACTTTCCATTAAATTCATAAATTCAGCGCTGCTTCGGCCAAAAATACAAGCCGTAGGCCAGCAGGCATAGGGAAATGAGCAGAGCGCTGGCCGCAGCCCCTATGGCTACGGACGTGTGCCCCAACGGCCCCGCCGCCATACTGACCACAATAGCTGCGGTATCCGCCAGCAGCAACAACTTATATAATTTCTGCTCCAGCCCCGTCATAACCATCCCGCCTGTCAACCAATTTCCATTATATATTGTAGCATACTTTCTTTCAAAAAACAATTTACCTTTTTAGAAACATATGGTAAAATAGATTTTAGATTTTTGTTTTCGGCTCCAATATCTGACATCTAAACGGAGGATATAAAAATGCGGGCTGTCATTCAACGGGTACACGGGGCTAAGATCACCATCGACCACCGGGAAACCCGGGAAACCGGACCGGGGTTGGTGGTCTTTTTAGGCATCCTCCAGGGGGACGCCGCGCCGCAGGCGGATTTCCTGGCGGAAAAGATCAAGGACCTGCGGATCTTCACAGACGAAGCCGGCAAAATGAACCTGTCCCTTCTAGACGTGGGCGGGGAAATGCTGGTGATTTCCAACTTCACCCTGAGCACGGACTGCAAAAAAGGACGGCGGCCATCCTTCGATAAGGCTGCCCCGCCCACAGAAGCGGAAGCATTGTACCGCCGGTTTACAGGCCGGGTGCGGGAGCTTGGCGTCCGCCGGGTGGAAACCGGGGAATTCGGCGCTCATATGGATGTGCTGGTGGACAACGACGGTCCTGTTACCATTATCATCGACACAGAGAGGATTGGAAAATAGGAGGATACCCGGATGGATCAAAAATTTTTGCAGCTTTTTCTGGAAAAGACCGACTTTCCGGCGGAAGGGGAAAAATTCCTGCGGGAAAGCGCCAAGCTTCTTGAAAAGACCGGCTTAGCGGAAAGCCTGGACAGCGCGGTGAAATTTTTCTACGAAAATGATTTTAACACTGAGCTGACCCAGCCCTTGGTGGAGAAAATCGGCAGGTCCGCCGATCTTTCTCCCTACACGGTATGGATGCTCCTGCTGATCGAAGCGTCCCTCCCGGTTTTGGAAAATTTCCGGAAAAGCGGCACGGAAGGGCTGTTTTGGGCCACTTTCGCAGACCTGCGGTACAAGGCCCTGGAGTGCAAGGAAATTTATAATGTCTGGGGCACTTTTGTCGCTTTCTGGTATCCCATTTTCTACTCAGGGAACATTGTAAAGCTGGGCCGCCTGGAATTTGAAAACGGCGTCTTCCCGTGGGATACCTATTCAAAAAATGGAATCACCCTGCGCAAGGGCGATCCGGTGAAAAACATCCACATTCCTTCCAGTGGGGAACCGTTTGACCAGGCCGCCAGGCTGGATTCCTACCGGCAGGCGTACGAATATTTCCAAAAAGATCTTCACGGCGGGCCACTGGTCTGCGTATGCCATTCCTGGCTGCTATACCCGGAGTACGGAAAGCTTTTATCCCCTTCCTCTAACATTTTGAGTTTTCAGAGGGATTTCGACCTGGTGGGCCAGGATGATAACGCGGAATTCGGGGACGCATGGCGGCTGTTTGGCGCCGCATACCAGAAGCCCGCAACGGAGTTGCCCGAGGACACCTCTATGCGGCGGGCGTTCAAAAAGCATCTGCTTGCAGACGGCAAAACCGGTGAGGGCCGGGGCATATTAGTGTTTGACGGAACAAAAATTATCAACCGCTGACGGACACCGCGCCGCCGGCACGGAAGGTTTTGAAAAGTTATGGGACAGGAAAAGAAGCAGAATTTCATGGTGGGGGCCGCTATTTTAACGGTCTCTACTTTGCTTGTCAAAATACTGGGCCTGCTGTTTACTATCCCGCTGGCAAACCTCATCAGCACCCAGGGCATGGCTTATTTCTATACGGCCTATGACATTTTTTCCGTATTCCTCGTGCTTTCCACCGCCGGCCTGCCTATCGCTGTGTCCCGCATGGTGGGTACCGCCTATTCCCAGGGCAGGAAAAAGGAAGCCGACCGCGTCTTTTTTGTGGCCTTTTGGTTATTTTTCTCCATTGGCCTTTTAGGGTGCCTGGCCATGTTCTTTGGCGCGGATTGGTTTGCTGTCCATGTCATGTCCGTTCCAGGGGCCGGGCCGGCCATTATGGCCCTGGCACCCACCATGTTTTTCATTTCGATAATGTCCGCCCTGAGGGGCTATTTCCAGGGCCGTTCCAACATGACGCCTACCGCCGTTTCCCAAACCATTGAAGCGGTGACAAAGGTGCTCATCGGCGTTGGGCTGGCCATATACATCCTGCAAAAATACGATTCCGACGAGTGGGCCGCTGTGGGCGCCGTGCTTGGCGTCTCCGCCAGCGCGTTTTTGGGAACCCTTTACCTGTTGCTTTATAAGCTTCGGCAGAGCCGACGGGATCGGGCGGCGGAGGATCAGGGGGATCCCGCTTCCGCCACCCGGTCGGAACTGCTGTCAACGCTGCTGAAATTTGCCATCCCCATCACCTTGGGTTCCTGCTTCCTGAGCTTATTGGATATGGCAGATTCCGCCGTCCTGATGAACCGCCTGCAAACGGCGGCGGGCTTTTCCCAGGAAGCGGCGGAAAGCCTGAAGGGACTGCTGGGCCACGCCCGCAAATTTTTTGACCTGCCCGGGGCGTTTGTAGTGCCTATCTCCACCAGCTTGTTGCCGGTACTGTCCGCGGCGGTGGCTTCCAAGGACCACCAGTCTGTGGATCACATCACGTCCCTTTCCCTGCGGGTCACGCTGTTGATCTCCATTCCGTCCTCTGTAGGCATGTGCCTGTTTTCCCAGCCGATCTGCCAGCTTCTGCTGGCGGGGAATCCCGGTGCCGCTGAAGGCACCGCGCCCCTGCTTGCCATTCTCAGTGTGGCCATTGTTTTCAACTGTTCCCTGCTGACCACCAACGCCATTTTACAGTCCTTTGGCCATCCTACCATTCCGGTGGTCAACATGGCCATAGGCGGCGTGGTCAAGATTGCCCTTTCCTATGTGCTCATCGCCATACCGGAGATCAATGCTATGGGTTCCGCCATCAGCACGGCGATCTCTTATTTTCTGATCATGGTTTTGAACTGCATTGCCATCCGGCGGGATCTGCCTAAAATGGAAAGCATTTTGAAAACCGCTCTGCCGATCCTGTTTTCCTCGGCGGTAATGGGCGGGGTTTCCTACGCCGCCTATCGCGGCCTGTGCCTTTTCCTGCCCACCCGGGTGGCAGTGCTCCCTGCCATTTTTCTGGCGATAGTCGTCTACGCCTTCTGCGCGGTGGCCTGCCGGGCCGTAACCTATGACGATGTGGTCATGCTGCCAAAAGGCGAGACACTGGCTCGCCTGCTCCACATAAAAAAGAAAGCACGCTCCCGCCATGAAAAATGGTAAAGCCGTCCGACCCTTGCTGGAACATCTGATATACCAGTTGTTCATCATTCACCGCTGCGTATGACTGCATTTCTTATGCGGACTTTATAGTGCCATCGCGGATCAAAACGTCAGCTGGAATTCCTGCCCTTCGGCTTTTACATCCATGATGTGCGGGGCGTATTCCTCATATCCCGGTGTGGATTTAAACAGGGGCGTTACGGAATAATCGCCCCAGCTGTGCATGGGAAATACGTATTTTGCCCCCGCCGCCTGGAAAAAGTATTTCATGCCCAGGTCGAAATCCGTTTCCTGCCGGGGATCAAGGGGAACGAAAGCCACGTCAATCTCCTTGTCGGCCAGCAGCTCCAGCTCCTGCCGGTATTTGGCGGTCATCTGGTCGTTTTGAAACCGGGGCGCGCCGTCCCATACCCAGCAGTTTAAATCCCCGGCATGATAAAGCAGCTTCCCCTCGCACTGGACCAGGAACGCCACTCCCGCATCCGTGGACTTTAAGGTGGCGATTTTCAGTTTCCCCACCTCATAGGTCTGGTGCGGCTTTACAAACAGCGTCCTATCCCGCAAATTCTCCGGCACACGGCTTTGAAAGATATCGTGGGAAAGCAAATACATGGTTTCCCGCCCTTCTCGAGGCAGCTCAAACAGCTTTTTGGAAAAGTGGTCCCCGTGGCTGTGGCTGGCAAAAGCATACAGGGGCTTGTCCGTTTCCGGCACATTCCCTTCGAAGTAATCGAACAATAGACAACAGGTTTCCAGCTCTACGAAAAAACAGCTGTGCTTGATAAAGGTGACCTTCACTGAAAACATTCCTTTCCCGAATTGAAATAATGCAGGTACGTTTATAAGGCGACGGCTCAAACCCGGATCTGCGCGTGGGAATTCCCTGCGGCGTCCCGGCTTACCTCGATTCGGCTGGGAATCCTGCTTTTCAGTTCCGCCACGTGGGAGATAATCCCCACCAGCCTGCCGCCGCCCTGTAGTAGGGACAGCGCTTTCATGGCGGTATCCAGTGTCTCGCCGTCCAGAGAACCGAAGCCTTCGTCGATGAACAGGGAATCCAGTCGCACCGCGCCGGAATGGTTCTGTACCACCTCGGAAAGCCCAAAGGCCAGGGACAGCGAAGCCAAAAACTGCTCCCCACCGCTTAAGGTTTCAACGGAACGGGCTTGCATGGAAGCGCCGTCCAGTACCTCCAGATCCAGGCCGCTCAAGGCGTTGCCCCCCTTTGGACCCTCCATCAGCCGCAGGGCGTACCGACCCCGGCTCAAAGTGGAAAAAAAACGGTTGGCGCAGGCCAGCACCTCTTCCAGCATAATGCTGAGTACGTATTGGAGAATTGGGAGCTTTTGCGGATTGTTCCCAGACAGCAGCCGGGAAAGCCGGGCTGTCCGGCTATAGGCACCTTGTAAGCTCTCCGCTTCCTCTTCCAGGCCGCGGACAGCCTGCGCCGCCCCTTTTAGAGACAGGGCGGCCTGGGCAGCCCTTCCCAGCTCTTCGGAGTTCTTCAGGCCCTGTTCCCGCAAAGCTTCCGCTTTTTTTCGCAAGGCCGCCAAATCGGGGGGCGTTTCCCAGGGATGCTGAAACTGTTCCATTTCCCGCCGGGCCTTTAGGAGCGCAGCCTGGGCCAGCTCCAAAGCCGCTCCCGCTTCCCGCACCCGGCCGTCCGCTTCCTCGGCTTCTCGAAGCAGTTTTCCGGCGGTTTCCTCACAAGCGCCGCTCCGAGTCTGCTTTTCCGTCAGATCCGCTTCCAAAGTCTGACGGTCCATGCCGGCGCAGGCTTTTTCCATTTCTTCCCCGCGCCGCTTCAATTCCGCCGTTTTTGCTTCCAACCCGGACAGCTTTTCCCTTTGGGCGTTTTTCCCCGCTTCGGCCTGCTCCCGTTCCCGGTCCAGCTCGTTTAACCGCTTCTGTGCCTTATCCAGCAGGCCCGCCTGCTGCTTTGTGTTGGCAACCTCCCGATCCAGGGTCACCGTCTGCTGTTCCGCCTGCTTTTTGGAAAGCTCCAAGCCGGCGCAAAGGGATTCCTGCTCTCTAAAAGCGCTGGCGGCTTTTTCCCGCTCGGCCAACAGGGCGTCCTGCCGGGAAGCCGCCCGAGTTTCCTCTTCACGGGCATCTCGCTCCGCCATCCGCAGGGTTTCCAGCCCTTCTTTGCTCAAGAGGGCTTCCTCGCCGCAGGCGGGGGCAGGATGCTCCCTGCTGCCGCACACCGGGCACGGCTCTCCCTCCCGCAGGGTATGGGAAAGCTCCAGGGCCGCGTTTTCACGGGCCAGTCGCTCTTCCTGTTCCAACCGCTGGGACAGCGTACCTCGCAGGAGTTTTTTCTTTTCCGCTTCCTTTTCCGCCGCTGTCAGCGCCTGTTCCGTTTCCCGCAAGACTATCCGGCGCCGTTCCAGCTCCTGGAATGCTGTCAGCGCTTTTTCCAAGGCTTGGCGGCGTTCCAGCAGGCCGGGCAGCGCTTTTGCAGCTTCCTGGCACTCCCGCACATATTTTTCCCCGATCTCCAATCGTTGGGCGATCTCTCCGCACCGGGCTTCCAATCCGGCAAGGTCCGCCCTGGCCAGCTCCGTCTCTTCGGCCGCGGCTTTTGCCTGAACCAGAATTTCCCCGGTTCTTACCAGCTGCTCCCGCCGCTGGACAAGCCGGGCGATTTCCCCGGCCAAGGAAACCGCTTCCTCCCGCAGCTTTTTTGCCTGTTCCCGCCGCTCTAAAACAGCGGGAGCCTGCTGTTTCAGCGTTTCAAGCCGCTCCCGGGCATTTTTCTCGTCCGCTTTCGCTTCTCCTAGGGCTTTTTCCAGCCGTTCCCAAGCTTCCGCAGCAGTGAGCAAAACTCCTGTTTCCGCGGACTGCCGTTCCAGTACCTGGTTTTCCTCCCGAAGCGCCTGCTCCTTGGCTGCGGCGTCCAAAGCGGCCTGTTCTAGCGCGGCGGAGGTCTCGGCCCCCTCTTTTTCCAGCAGGGAGTTTTTCCGGGCTTCCAGCTCTCGCAGGTTTCCTTCCAATGCCCGTGTCTGGACGTTGAGCCGGTCTGTAATCTCCTTCCAGTCCTCCGCCGCAAACAGGGTCCGCAGTATTTCCCCTTTATCCCGGGAATTCGCCCGGAGCAGGCGCAGAAATTCCCCCTGGGGCAGTACGATCACCTGGGCAAACTGCTCCCCGGTCAGATGGAGAAGCCCTTCTGCCCGATTCCGCACCGCGGTTTCACTTTTGCTTTCCAACAGGCAGAATTCCCCGTCCCGGTTTTCATAGCACTCATGGGAATCTCGGAATTCCGGCTGTTTTGTATTCCGGTTGATATGGACATACCGGGTTCGGCGAAACCGGTAAATTTTATCGTGCAGGGAGAAGTCGTACTCCACCACGGTGGGGTCGTTCTGGCCGGCCACAGCGCACCGCATGGAATCGAAAGAGCGCCGACCCCCGGTGGACCTTCCAAACAGGGCAAAGCTCATAGCGTCCAGCAGGGCAGTCTTGCCCCCACCGGTGGGACCAGAGATTAGGAAGATTCCCGCCTGGTTAAACTGGGTGAAATCCAGCTCCACCCTGCCTGGGTACGGCCCAAAGGCCTGCAAAAGCAGCCGCAGCGGCTTCATTTCCGCACCTCCTCTAACAATTCCCGGAATAGCGCCATATCTTCTTCATCCGCTTCCGTCCCGCACACATCCCGCAGGAAGGACGAAAAAATAGTGGCGTCATCCTGTCCCCGGAGACGGGCGGCCCGCTCCCCGGCCGCGCCCGACACAGCCCAGGGGTTGGAAACCGCCAGCAGATTGGGATAGTAGGGGCGCAGGCGGTCGGCGGCTAAAAATACCGGCGCCTTGTCCTCTAAGACAATCTCCACATAATCTCGGCAGATTTCCGTTTCCCCGCGAGCAAGCAATTCCTCAAACAGGCCGGATATCCTGCGCACGTCCCGCAGCGGGGACGTCAGGACCTCCCCGCTTTGCAGGGATGCGCCGTTCCATTCCAACAGGCGAAAGCCTTTGCGCTGACGCTCCTCGTCCACCGAATATTTCAAGGGTGAACCGGAATACCAGCCCCGCTCCCCCGCCCTTTGCGGGCCGTGCAGATGTCCCAGCGCGGCGTAATCGAAAAGGTCGAACAGGGCGGGCGGCACCTCACCCGCTCCCCCCACAAACAAGCCGCTTTCAGAATCGGACGTCACTGCCCCGGCAGCAAAACAATGGGACAACAGAATATGGGCAGCTCCCGGCTCAAATAGCGGAACCAGCCGCTCCACAAGCTTTGCCATGCAGGCTCCCTCCCCGCGAAGGGAATCGTCCCCCAAAAACTCCCGGCCCTGGGCGCTGTCGAAATAGGGCACCGGAAACAGCTGAACCTTTTCTCCGTTTTCCTCCAGGAGAATAGGGGAAAAGGCGTCCTCCAATGTAGTGGCGAAATACACTCCGCCGCTCCGAAGGACGTTTTTCATCAGCGCGATTCGGTCTGCGCCGTCGTGGTTCCCGGAAATGGCGCAGAGCTTACAGCCCAGGGCCGTCAGCCGGGAAAGAAACCGGTCGAACAGGCGGATGGCTTCCACCGGGGCGATCTGCCTGTCGTAAATATCTCCGCTGAGCAGGATGCAGGCGGGCTTTTCCCGCTCTACTGCGGGCAAAAGAACCTGCTCCAAAAACCATTCCTGATCTTCCAGCAGGCTCCTGCCGTAAAGCATCCGGCCCAGGTGCCAGTCTGAGGTATGAAACAGCTTCAAAGGGGTCGCCTGCTTTCTAAAAAACAATAGTGGGTTGAGAATTCTACCTTCTAGCCGCCCAGATTTTCCGGGGTTGGGGCCTTTCCAAATTGTGCGGCGCCGCCTTTACTTTTTGCCGCAGGGAGAGTATACTAGTATTGTACTCCATTTTGAACCCAACGTCTAGTATCCTTGTTGAAAAGGACGGTTTCCCCTATGAAAAAAATTCGGCGGCTGGCGACTTTCCTGCTGGCGTTCTTTATTTTGGCATTCTCCTGCGCTCCCTCGGCCCTGGCGGAAGGCTTTGCCTTTAACTGGGACCAGGACGATGACAATACCGACGCGCCTCACTGCGGTTCCATTCTGCTATTGAACCTGGATACGGACACGGTGGTCTATTCTTTAAACCCCGATGAAGAGCGGCCCATGGCCTCCATGACCAAGATCATGAGCTATATTGTGGCCTATGAAACCATCCCCGACATTGAAAACACCGTGATCACCGTGCCGCAAAGCGTGGAGGATGAGCTGGAGGGTACTGGCAGCTCCTTAGCCGGGGTCGAGGTTGGCGAGCAGCTCACCGGCCTTTCCCTGTTGTATCTGATGATGGTTCCTTCCGGGAACGATGCGGCCCTGACCCTGGCGAAATATGTGGATTCCCTGTACGAGTCCGGCCAGCTGGAGGAAAAACCAGAAACGGAATCATCGGCTTCTCAGCCTGTTTCCAGCGGGGCCGATAGAGACCCGGAAAACAACGGTGAGGAAAGCGGCGCGGTCGAGGAAGATGGTTACAGCATGGACTACACCGGGAAAAGCTATTTTGTAGAGCTGATGAACCGGAAAGCAGAGGAGCTTGGTTGTACTCACACCCATTTTACAAATCCTCACGGTCTGCACAACCCCAACCATTATTCCACCGCCCGGGAAATGGCCATCATCACAAAATACGCTATGACTCTGCCGAATTTTACGGAGATCACCGGCACCACCTCTTACCTGAAACCGGCAACCAATATGTCTGACGAAGAGGAATACTTGAACACCACCAATAAAATGCTCACCGATTATGCGGACGAATACGGCATGAATTACTATTACCGCTACGCCACCGGCATTAAGACCGGTTCTTTGGACGAGGCCGGCTACTGTATCACCGCTTCCGCCACGGCAGACGGCTACACCTATATTGCGGTGCTTATGGGTTCGCCTATGTATTATGAGGACGGCAGCGATAACCCTATCCATGGGGAAATGCTGGATGCACGTTCCCTGTTTCGCTGGGCTCTGCTGGGGCTGGAAAAGAAAACGGTAGCTGTTCAAGGGGACGTGCTCAGCTCTGTCAGCTTGAATTATGCCTGGAAAAAGGATGAACTGCTTCTTGCGGCAGAGAACAACGTTTCCGTCATGCTCCCGAAAAGTGTGGATTCCAACAGTATTCTGATAACTGCAGACGTGCCGGAAAGCGTAGATGCTCCCATCCGCAAGGGGGAACAGATTGGATCCGCCTTGATCACCTATGCCGGGGAAACTATTGCCACCGTGCCGCTGGTCGCTTCGGAATCCGTGGCGAAAAGCGATGTTTTGCAGGTCTGGGAGCAGGGCCAGGCGGTGCTGACCTCCCCCTGGTTCCTGGTAATCATTGCTGTGATCCTGGCACTGATCATCGTCTATATCATTCTGATCATCGCTTACCGACGGAAGCAGCGGCAGCTGCGCAGGGTCAAGCGTTTCCGGGACATGTAATTTTGATGGGAAAAATCGAAGAAATTTCGACAAGCTGGGAAATCAGGGCTTGACAATCGGAATACCCGGGGATATAATAAATTTTGTTGTATTGGCACAATATGCTGAAACAAGACCCCTGCCTTATGGCGGATGGGAGGGAAATATATGGCTGAAATTCGGATTAAAGAAAACGAATCCCTGGACAGCGCGCTTCGCCGCTTTAAGAAGCAGTGTGCTAGAGCCGGCGTTATTCAGGAGGTTCGTAAGAGAGAGGCTTATGAAAAGCCCTCTGTCAAGCGCAAAAAGAAGTCGGAAGCAGCCCGTAAGCGCAAGTATAAATAAGACCAAAGTGTTTTTGGCGGCTGTTCCCGCCGTTGCTTTTGCACAGAGGCTTCCTTTTGAAACGCGGCTTTTTCGGCGGCTGCCGAAAGGAAACAAAGCTTTGGATGGGACCAAAAGGGCATCCTTGCCGTTTATCAGCGGCAGGTCATGCCTGAGCCGAAAGGCAGGTCCCCTCTTTTATTTCCGGCTTAAGCGGGATCCGCCCGCTGGAGCGGCATCCTGGTTGGTAAATCCCTTTGCCAACTTGAAAGCGGGCGTTTTGCCCGCTTTTTTGTTCCCGTGAGCTTTTAAGAAACGGAGGGTGGGTTCTTATGGCAATTTTCCGACCAACGGCCATGAAAAAGAGTTTGCTGGACCTCACCCCGGAGTTTCTGTCCAGCTTGGGTGTCCGGGCTTTATTGCTGGATGTGGATAACACCGTGGCCACCTACACCTCTCACCAGCCCGCCCAGGGTGCGGTGGAATGGGCTTCAAAAATGTCTGCGGCGGGGTTCCAGGTCATCATCGTATCCAACAATTTTAAAAAGCGGGTATCCGTCTTTGCCGCTAAATTTGGGCTGGACTGGATCAGCTTTGCCATGAAACCCCTGCCCTTCGGCTACTTAAAGGCCAGAGCGCAGCTGAAGGTGAAGCGCTTGGAATGCGCTATTATTGGTGACCAGATTTTTACCGACGTGATCGGCGCCAACCTGTGCGGCATGAAATCCGTGCTGCTGACACCGATCGAGCCGGAGGAAGGCTTGACCTTCCGCATCCGCAGGTTTTTTGAAAAACCGCTGCGGAAAAAATACAGTAAAAGAAAGGATGTACTGCAATGAAAAACCCTGTGGAACGTTTAGCGGACGCCCTGATCTGCGGCGACACGCAAAAGGCTGTGCTGGTCTCTTCCCCTCAAAATCGCCGGTATTTCACCCAATTCCCCTCCAGCGCCGGCGCGTTGTTCATCACGGCGGAACAAGCGTACCTGCTTATGGATTTCCGCTATGAGGAAGCCGCCCGCTACAAAGCGAAATACTGCGAAGTGGTGGGCTTTTCCGATATGGGCGAGACCCTGGGCCAGCTCATTGACAAGCACGGCGTCAAGCAGATCCTCCTGGAAACAGAAAAGCTGTCCGTGGCCCAGGCCCGGAGCTTTGAAAAGACTTTTCACGCCCACGGTGCCCAGGCCTTGCTGGACGAAACGCTGGACGATGCCATCCGTCTGCAAAGGATGATCAAATCCGCCGAAGAGGTGAAGAAGATCGAAGCGGCCCAGGCCATAACCGACGCTACTTTTGACCATGTTTTGTCCTGTATTCACGAGGGCGTTACAGAGCGGGAACTGGCACTGGAAATCGAATTCTTCATGCGGAAAAACGGAGCCGACGGCCTTGCTTTCCCCTCGATCGTTGCCGCAGGCAAAAACGGCTCCCAGTGCCATGCGGTTCCCTCGGAAAACCAGGTGCACCAGGGTGATTTTATCACGATGGACACCGGCGCCATGCTGGACGGCTACAATTCCGACATGACCCGTACCGTGGCTTTGGGCCGTGTTTCCGAGGAACAGCGGATCGTTTATGAAACGGTCCTGAAAGCTCATCTGGCGGTGATCGACACCGTAAAGCCCGGCATGATCTGCCGGGATGTGGACAAGGTGGCCCGAGACATCATCGAGAAGGATTACCCGGGGACCTTCGGCCACGGTCTGGGCCACGGCGTGGGCTTTGACATCCACGAATCCCCCCGCTTTTCCAAGGCCGACGTCACTCCCTGTGCGGAGGGCATGGTCATCACCGATGAGCCGGGCATTTACATCCCCGCCAAGTACGGCGTGCGCATTGAGGACATGCTGCTCATTACGGCCGACGGCTGTCGCAGCCTGACCAAATCCCCGAAACAGCTGATCGAATTGTAAGGGCGCACTCAAATTGCAAGTTCCTCTTGAAATCAGGGGGAAAATAGGGTATAATTGAGCGAGATTTTAAATTCTGAAAAATTTAAAAGTTCATTAAACTATTGGAGGTCATACTTTTATGGTAACCGCAGGCGATTTTAGAAACGGCGTTACGTTCGAAATGGACGGCGGCGTGTATTCCATCATTGAATTCCAGCACGTAAAGCCCGGCAAGGGCGCGGCGTTTGTACGTACGAAAATCCGCAATGTTATCTCCGGGGCTGTAACGGAAAAAACCTTTAACCCCACTGACAAGTTCCCCACCGCCTATATCGAGCGGAAAGATATGGAGTACCTGTATAGCGACGGCGATCTGTACTACTTTATGGATACCGAAACCTACGAGCAGACTCCCATCAACGGCAGCGTGATGGGCGACAATTTTAAGTTTGTCAAGGAAAACATGATCTGCAAAGTGCTTTCTTACAAGGGAAATGTATTCGGCATTGAGCCGCCCAACTTTGTGGAGCTGGAAGTGGTCAAGACAGAACCCGGCGTTAAGGGCGACACCGCCACCAACACCTTGAAACCCGCTACAGTGGAAACCGGCGCGGAGATCCGCGTTCCCCTGTTTATCAACGAAGGGGAGAAAATCCGCATTGACACCCGCACTGGGGAATATATGGAACGGGCTTAATCTGCCTGTGTTTTCGGCCCGGTCCGACTTGTGTTTAATAATAAGAAAGGATTGAAAAATATGACAAATTCCGAAAGAGCTTCTTATCTGCGCGGCCTGATGGAAGGTCTGGAGCTGGATCCCAAAGCTAAAGAAACCAAAGTGTTCAATGCCATTGTGGACCTGCTGGACGACCTGTGTGTGTCCGTGGAGGAACTGGAGGACGGCTTCGACGCGCTTTCCGAGCAGGTTGACGAGATCGACGAGGA
Source organism: uncultured Acutalibacter sp. (assembly GCA_964433105.1). Lineage (GTDB taxonomy): Bacteria > Bacillota > Clostridia > Oscillospirales > Acutalibacteraceae > Acutalibacter. Next base: position 4,003 of record CAYSQF010000020.1, on the reverse strand, counting down.
CCTGGGTAGCGTAGAGGAGGACTTCTACGGCCTGGAGGACGATGACTGCTGCGGCTGCGGCCATCATCACCATCATGACGACACTGAATTTGAGGTCACCTGCCCCAGTTGCGGCGATACCATTCAGCTGACCGATGACATGCTGGAGGATGGCGGTATCACTTGCCCCAACTGCGGCGAAACCCTGGAATTCGACTTTGACGATGACAAGGATGACAGCGAGTGTGTCAGCGACACCTGCCAAGGCAAAAGCGAGGAATAATTTCCGCAAGCCGCTGGATCACGCAGCATCCCTAACCGCCGCAAATCGGTAAGGGATTCATTTCAAAGAAATATCAAAAAGCTCCCTGCCCCTGATACGCAATGCCAAAAAGGCTTTCCGCGCGTTTTAAGGGACACGGGGCTTTTTTTGTATGCGCGAAGACTCAGCTCACCGTTCCACCTCGATAGCGTACCGTTTCTCGACGGATGCGCTTACGCAAATTCTTCTGCAAAATCATCGCCAACATGACTTTTCAAACTTGTTGCCAGCCGGACAACGTGCGCGTTATCGTTATTGACCATTGCGGTTTCTCACATGATAATCTAATTTTCCCCAGTCTACGGCAAAAAGGTATTTTTCAAAAAACGGCCGCATATCGCCACATAAAGACAGAAAACCGGCCGTAGCGGCATTACGATTCCCTTTGTATTTCTGAAAAACGTCCCGCAGCAGGGCAAACACCCTGTCTTCCCCAAACGCCTTTTGAGCGTTTACAAGCATCACCGTAGTTTTTATATAGTGGTTTAAGTACCTGTATTCGGAAAGATTGTCCGTATCGACAATGGAAACATTACAATCGGACTTTTCTATTTCCGCCAAATATTCCCCATACTTCTTCTCTGCGTATTCGGGTCCGTAGAGCTGCTGCGTGGCGGAGAAAGCGGAAAATTCCGCGCCGCCTTCGTTGATCCAGTCCTCCTTAATGACGTCGGCAATGCTCCACCAGCCGTGAGCCAGCTCATGAAAATCTCCCTGATAATGGCGGTCTGCCCTGCCCCAATCCGCGGAAACAAAGCTGGCATTTCCCCGTTTATAACCCCAGCCGCCGTTGGGCCGGAACACACTGATGATTTCCGTACCGCTGCCTGTATCCAGCGTTCCGTACTTTTCGGTGTAAAAAATGTTGGCCCACACCAGCTCTATTGTGTGTTCGTCAATTTGATTGACTTCCGCAATGGGTCCTGCAATCACTCCCTCGTACTCAAATTCGATCGTATCATTTGGCGTGTCGAACGAAATTGGTCTGGAAACCATATCAAAGGGAGGATGCGGCTGCTCTTTATCCATAAAAAAGGCAATGCTTTGCCCGTTTGAGGAAGTACGCAAAACCGTGAAATTTTCGTTTAAGTAAAAAGTACTGCTGCAGGCATTTTCAATGCGGCCTTTCACATGCAGGTAATGCTTAGAAGGTTCAATAGAAACGTCCAAATGATATTTCAAGGGTTCATCTCCTTTTTATTATGTTCCTCATCTTAACCGCGGGCAAAGCGGGCAGCGCTATCCCAGATTTTTCCGGTCCTCAAAAAAGGAACGGGCATAGGCGTCGTCCCCGGTAAGGGCGGAAAGAAGGAGCGTATACACGCCCTCTGGGTCCCGGTAGAAATTCTTCTCTACCAGCTCCGCCTGGCCCCGATCCGGCACGTAAAGGGAAACGGACATCAGTTCCATGCTGCCGCCGGAAATGTGGCAGGTCACCTGGAAGCCCCGATCCGTCTTTTCAATTTCCACCTGGTTTTCACGGCGGGATCGGGCCTCCGCCATCAACCGCATGGCGGCCTCCAGCGCCTTGTCCCGGACGGAAAGAGGTAGATTGGCATCCAGGCTTCCGGCAATTTCCCGCCCCGATGGAGTTACAGTGTAAAGGCCGTCGATCTCCTGGGCGTTTCCCTGGCGGAGCAGAGCATCCAGCGCATCCCCCACCTCAAAGTAATTGGCCAAAGCTTTCCCCTGGATGATCTGGCAAAGGCTGTCCCGGGAAAGGGGCGCATTCACGCTGCTGAGAATGTAACACAGTAAAATGCGGATATCGTTTTTATTCCACAGTCCGCCCGGCTCTACACCACCGGTAAAAGCATCGTGCTCCATAGTTTCTCCTCCTTATCCGCCGTAAACCTTTGCCAGGCCGCCCTCGCCGGTTTCCCGGTATTTACTAAACAGGTCCCGACCCGTTTCATACATGGTTCTGACTACCATATCAAAGCTGATTTTCCGCGTATACGTGAGAAAATTCGCCAAGCTCAAGGCGTTGATGGCCCGCATGGCGGCCACAGCGTTGCGCTCAATGCATGGGATTTGTACCAGCCCGCCGATGGGGTCGCAGGTCAGACCCAAGTGGTGCTCCATTGCCACCTCTGCTGCGTATTCGATCTGATCCAGCTCCATGCCGAACAACTCGGCCAGCCCCGCCGCCGCCATAGAGCAGGCGCTGCCGATCTCCGCCTGGCAGCCGCATTCCGCGCCGGATATGGAGGCGTTAGTTTTGATTACGTTTCCCACGATCCCGGCAGCTGCCAGCGCATGGATCATTTCCGTATCAGAGAAGCCGTGCTGTTCCTGCTTGTACAGCATGACCGCTGGCAAAACCCCCGAAGCCCCACAGGTGGGGGCGGTGACCACAACGCCGCCGCCCGCGTTTTCCTCGCTGACCGCGTAGGCGTAAGAGCACACCACCCGGTTTTCCCTGGTTTCAGCGGTTTCGTCGATGTGCCGCTGGCGAAACAGGTAGCCAGCCTTCCGCTGCACGCCCAGGCCGCCCCGAAGCACGCCCTCGGCATGCAGGCCGTTTTGCACGGCGGCCCGCATCGCATTCCAAGCCCGGGTGAGGTAATCCCAAATTTCCGGGCCTTCGTTCTCCTCCGCCAGCTGCCAAAGCCGGATATTCTTTTCCTCGCAGTAATTTTTGATCTCCGCAAAATTGCTTTGCGGGTAGACGTCCTGGGGCGCTGCGGAGGGCTGCCCCTCAACCTCGATCTTCCCGCCGCCTACGCTGTACACCCGCCAGGATCCCAAGCTCCGCCCCTTCTGGAACGCTTCCAGGTCCAGGGTATTGGGATGCTTCAGCCCGGCGGCTTCCGTGTTAAAAATCACCACGGCATTCCGGGGCGCGAAAGCGTCCCTGATCGCCACGTCGGTCAAATGTCCCCGGCCGGTTTTTGCCAAAGAGCCGTACAATGTGGCCTGAAAGCCGTCCGCTTGGGGAAACGCTTTCCCAAACAAAGCGGCAGCAGCGGAAGGCCCCATAGTATGGGAGCTGGAAGGCCCCCGGCCGATCCTGTATAATTCCCGAAGTGATTCCACGGCATTTCCTCCCTTCAAAAGGCACTGGGCAAACCCATCGGTTCCCCGCCGCCGGATTTGTCATTTTCACCGGCTGTCTCTGTTTATTTTCCCATAGAACGGCGGGAAAATCAAGACCGGATTTACAGGAAAAGGCCGTTGTGAGAAAAAGGGAAAGCTCCCAACTTTTTACGGTTGGAAGCTTCCCATTGCAGATAGTATTATTTCATTTGCCTTACGAAAAAGCCAGGTACAGGAACGTAACGATTTGCGCACGGGTGCAAGTGCTTTCCGGGCTGAATTTCCCGTTTCCGGTGCCGGAGGTAATCCCGTTGTTCACAGCCCACCTTACGGGACTGTAATAATACGCGTTGGATGGAACGTCGCTGAAGGAGGTGCCCCCGCTTACAGACGGCGCTTCCGCGTAGCGATACAGGAACGTGACAATCTGCGCGCGGGTGCAGGTATCGTTGGGGCTGAACGTAACGGGGCTGGTGCCGGAAGTGATCCCTTCCTCTACCGCCCACAGCACTGCCTTGTAATAATATTCACCGGAGCTTACGTCCTTATAGGGATTGGAGGACGAGGACGGATCCGGCATTCCGGCGGCGCGCCACAGGAAGGTCATCGCCTGCGCGCGGGTGCAGGAGGCTTTGGGAGAGAAGGTGGTGTTGGAGGTGCCGC
>CAYSQF010000019.1:15428-26407 GCA_964433105.1 uncultured Acutalibacter sp. | reverse complement strand
ATGGCCGGAAACCATTGCTATCACTAACATTTTTGAGTTTTGCTCATGGCAACAACTGTTATAAAAAAGGAGTGGTAAACATGGATTTTTCGATTTGGTTTTTAATCGGCGCGGCTCTGGTGTTCTGGATGCAGGCGGGCTTTGCCATGGTAGAGAGCGGCTTCACCAGGGCAAAGAACGCCGGAAACATCATCATGAAAAACCTGATGGATTTCTGTATTGGCACGGTGGTTTTTATTCTCATCGGCTTTGGGCTGATGATGGGCGAGGACCTTGTGGGGCTGATCGGCAAGCCGGGCTTTGACATTTTTACCGCTTACGCCGATTTTGACTTTTCTTCCTTTGTGTTCAACCTGGTGTTCTGCGCCACCACTGCTACTATCGTTTCCGGCGCCATGGCGGAGAGGACGAAATTTATTTCCTATTGCGTCTATTCCGCGGTGATTTCCGCCGTTATCTATCCCATCGAAGCTCACTGGATCTGGGGCGGCGGCTGGCTTTCCCAGTTGGGCTTCCACGATTTTGCCGGTTCCTGCGCCATCCACATGGTGGGCGGCACCTCCGCCCTAATCGGCGCAAAGCTTCTCGGCCCCCGCATTGGCAAGTTCAAAAGGAACGAAGCCGGCAAGGTTATCAAGATCAACGCCTTCCCCGCCCACAACATACCGCTGGCGGCCTTGGGCGTGTTCATCCTTTGGCTGGGCTGGTATGGCTTTAACGGCGCGGCGGCAACCTCTGTGGAACAGATGGGCAGTATTTTCCTGACTACCACCGTGGCCCCGGCCATCGCGACAGTGGTCTGCATGATTTTCACTTGGCTGAAATACGGCAAGCCCGATGTTTCCATGTGTTTGAATGCCTCCCTGGCCGGGCTGGTGGCCATCACCGCCCCCTGTGACGTGACCGACTGCCTGGGTGCTGTGGTTATCGGCGCGGTATCCGGCGTATTGGTAGTGTTCGGAGTATGGCTGTTAGACCACAAGCTCCATATCGATGACCCGGTAGGCGCCGTGGCCGTCCACTGCCTAAACGGCATGTGGGGCACCATAGCGGTGGGGCTTTTCGCCACGCCTTCCGCGCCCGGTTCTGCATTGACCGGCCTGTTCTACGGCGGTGGTTTTACCTTGCTGGGAAAACAGCTTTTGGGTATGGTCAGCGTGCTGGCCTGGACGGCTGTCACCATTACTCTGGCGTTTTTGCTCATCAAAAAAGCATTTGGCCTGAGGGTTTCTCCTGAAGAGGAAATCCGGGGCCTGGATCAGCCTGAGCACGGCCTAGTCTCCGCCTATGAGGGCTTTGCGATGGCACCGGAAAGCATCGATTACGAGGATGCAGTTGTAGTAAGCGGCGATGTGCCTGTTTCTCAGGCTGTAGAGGCAAAAGCCGAACCTTCTTTCGTGCCCGCTGAGCCTGGCACTCCCCAGTTTACCAAGGTGGAGATTGTATGCAGAGAGTCCCGCCTGGAGCGCCTGACAGAAGCGTTAACGGCTTTGGGCGTCACCGGCATGACTGTGTCTCATGTAATGGGCTGCGGCGCACAGAAGGGGGCACCGGAATACTACCGGGGCGTTCGGGTTGAGGCCACGCTGCTGCCAAAAGTGCAGCTTGACGTGGTGGTCAGCAAGATTCCTGTGCGCTCGGTGATCGAAGCGGCCAAAAAAGCATTGTATACCGGCCATATCGGAGACGGCAAGATCTTTGTCTACCGAGTGGAAAATATTGTGAAGGTGCGTACCGGCGAGGAAGGCTACGACGCTTTGCAGGACGTAGAATAAATTTGGAGGAGTTCGTATGTGCTGTATTATGGGCTACGCCGGCCACGACCTGGGGATGGTCCAGCTGCTGCGAGGCTTTGCCGTTGCAAAAAGCCGGGGTCCGGATCTGTCCCGGACCTTAGAGCTACCCGGGGGAACTTTGTTTTTCCACAGGCTGTCTATCATGGGATTAGAGAAAAGCGGCATGCAGCCCTTTGTCCGCGGAAAGAATGCGGTGGTCTGCAACGGTGAGCTTTACGGCTTCCGCGCTTTGAAGCGGGAGCTGGAGGGAAAAGGCTACACCTTCCAAAGCGGATCGGACTGCGAGCTTCTTCTTCCCCTCTACCGGGAATACGGCCTTTCCATGTTCCAAAAGCTGGACGCGGAATTTGCCCTGATCCTTTACGATGGGGAACGCGGTGTGTTCCTTGCCGCTCGGGACCCCATCGGCATCCGCCCTCTCTATTACGGCTTTTCCCAAAGCGGCGGCATGCTCTTTGCCAGCGAACCAAAAATGCTCGTTGGGTTGTGCGGGGAAATCGAGCCATTCCCGCCGGGGCATTATTGGGACGGCCGGCGCTTTGTCCGCTATTGTGACCCGGCCGAAGTAAAAGCCGTCTGCTATGACGATCTGGAAACTGTGTGCAAAAAAATCCACGACAAACTGGTGGCGGGAGTAGAGAAGCGGCTGGATGCCGACGCCCCTCTGGGCTTCCTGCTTTCCGGCGGGCTGGACAGCAGCCTGGTGTGCTCGATCTCCGCCAAGCTTTTAAAAAAGCCCATCCGCACCTTTGCCATCGGCATGAGCGGCGATGCCATCGATTTGAAATATGCACGGGAGGCTGCGGACTACATCGGCAGCGAACATATGGAGGTATTCATGGACAAGGATACGGTGATCCGCTCCCTGCCGGAGGTCATTGCCGCCCTGGGCACTTGGGACATTACCACCATCCGGGCGTCCATAGGAATGTACCTGCTCTGTAAGGCTATTCATGAGCAGACAGACATCCGGGTGCTTCTCACCGGGGAGATCTCAGACGAGCTGTTCGGCTACAAGTATACTGACTTCGCCCCCAGCCCGGAGGCGTTTCAGCAGGAATCCGCCAAACGCGTCCGGGAACTGCACATGTATGATGTGCTCCGGGCGGATCGGTGCATTTCCGTAAACTCCATGGAAGCCCGTGTCCCCTTCGGCGATTTGGAGTTTGTCCGATATGTCATGAGCATTGATCCCGCCAAAAAGGTGAATTTCTACGGCAAAGGAAAGTACCTGCTTCGCCGGGCCTTCGAAGGGGACTATCTGCCCCACGATCTGCTTTACCGGGAAAAGGCCGCTTTTTCTGACGCTGTGGGTCATTCGATGGTGGATTACTTAAAGGAATACGCCGAGGGTGTTTACAGTGATGGGGAATTTGCCCGCCGCGCCAAACGGTATGAATTTGCCCGCCCCTTTACGAAAGAATCCCTGTTGTACCGGGAGATCTTCGAACAATATTACCCCGGCCAGGCAGCCATGATTTCGGATTTCTGGATGCCAAACAAATCCTGGCCGGGCTGCAATGTGACCGATCCCAGCGCCAGGGCGCTGTCCAACTACGGGGCGTCAGGAAGGTAAAACAGCTTCATCTTTCTATCATCTTTTAACCGGCTTTATTGGCCGGCACAGCAGGGCGCGGCTTTTTAGCCGCGCCTCAGTCTGTTGAAAAGACTACAAGAGGGCACTTCGTAGAAAGCTGCCCCTTTAACTTTGAATCAGCCGGAATGGCTAGCTTTTGCAGGGGAAATTAACATTTATTGATTGCAGTATGGCAAAGATGCTTTTTGTAGAAATGACGGCAGCTATATTCGGCCAAGCCAGTGGTTTTTCAGGTGTAATAAAAACAGGATCATTTAGAAATTTATCAATCGTCTCGCACTCTTTGAATTGTTTGTTTCCCAGCTCCCAAGCTGATCAGTCCAATATCCACCATCCCGCAAAGCTGAAAGTGACAGCGTAGAAGTCCGGAAGCTTGATTACAGCGGCCAAAACAATGCCACTGTTCATAAGACATTTCCTTTCACGCAAGATGTTTTCCATCAGTTTTCGGTTAGACGGCAACGCGGTCAAAAAATGCTCAAATAAGGCTTCTGGCTCAGCCGTTCCAACAGGTGGAGCAGCAGTTCCCCTGTTCCCACGTTGTAGCCGGAGCAGCTATAAAGACCGTCCCCTTTTCGGTCAGCCAGCAAAACCAGGGGGAGCTTGTCGGGGTCGCCAAACATTCGGCGGGCCAGCATGGCAGCATCGTCCTGAAAATCCCCCCGCCATAGCCTGGCTCCCAGTGGCAGAGAAAGAAACCTCCGCAAATTGGGATCCCCCTGCTGTTCGAAATCCTCCAGCACGAAATGCAGGGCCAGCTGGGAGTTGCCGCAAAAGCCTGCCAGTGCGGGGGCGGCGTCGTACAACTCGTTCAAAATGTGTTCCGTAGGCTCCCGACCCACCTCCAGCCAAACCAGCAGAGAGAAAGGCGCTTTCTCCAGCAGGCTGGGGCTTTCCTGTTTGGAACCGTCCGGGCCTTCCAGGGCAAAGGGGGGCAAGGACTGGCGGTTCAACAGATCCTCGGTCCGGCCTTCCCTAAAGGAAAGGCGTAGCAATTCGGTTTCCCCGGCTGCCAGGGAGACCGTTGCCTGCCGGAGCAGTTGTGCCCCGTTTGGCATCCGGCTGGCCGTCGTTATCCGGTACGAGCCGGGAAAAAGGGAAAAAGCCCGCGCTTCCCCGGCGGGAATGTCTCCGGTATTCAGCGGCGTCCAACGATCTGCGTCCAGCCGGGAAACGCTGTAGTTCCGACGGCAAAGTCCCGCCTGGCCCGCCGGGGCTTCCAAGGTAAGGAAAGCGTCCGCTTTTCCGACAACGGGGTGGAATTTCCCGTTTTCGTAAAATTCCGGCGCACCGTCTACGGGGGAGAGCCGGGCGGGAATCCCAATGCACCTGCACAAGGCGCAGAACAGGACACGTCTGCTCTGAACGCTGGCGGCTCCCAAGCGGAAACTGCCGGCCGGGGTGCCGCACAGGGCGGAAAAGGAAGGAATTTTTTTCACATGAGCTTCCAGCCAGTTCCAAAGCGAGGGGGGATCCCGGCGGAAAGCGGCTTGTTCCTCCGGGGAAAAGGCCTTGCTCAGTTCCTCCCGCCAGGGGGCCAAGGGTTCCATACCGATCCGGGGGCAGAGCAAGGCGGACGCGAAAATTTCCGACGGCAGGCTTTTTTCCCATGCAAAGGCGGGAAGGCTGTCCAAAAGGATTTCTGCAGGGATATCCTCTGTCCGGTCCTTTTCCGTCAGGGTTTCCAGAACTTTTTCTTCCTCAAGGGAACGGAAAATTTCCAGGTGAATCTGACGGCTTTTCTCTTCCCGCCGGACGGCGGCTTCGTCCAGCCAGGCCCGGCGCAGGGCTTTCCGCTCCGGGGAAAGGGGGGCGGGGAAGCCGGAAGCTCCGGCAGGAGCCGGAAAATCCAGGTCGTTCCAGCCCGGTTCTGGTTCCCGGTCTAAAACGATCTCCATCTGGTCCGTTTGGGAAATATCCGCCAGGGCTTCCCCCCAGCGGCCCTGCAGGGCGGCGGTGACCTGTACTGCGCTCAGGCCCAGCCGCAGGGCAGCTGTGCCGTCCGGGCCAGTACGCCGAGCGGCGATTTCCGCCGGCCCCGCCATGTTGCAGACGGAAAAAGAAAGGCGCGCTCCACAGACAGGATGTCCTGCCCAATCCAGCGCCCGCACCGTTACCGGGCGGACTTTCCCGTAATGGTGGGTAACGGATTCATAGACAACCCCGTTCTCTTCCCAGAGATCCAAAGGGTCGGTATCCGGGAACAACAGGGACCATTCCTTCGGGGAAAGGGAAGGCCCCGGCACGAAGGCCTTGGCGTGGATCATCATGGCCCGGGACGCGGCGGAGGTAAACCACCCCCGATCTAGCTCCGGTTCCGGCTCGCAGGAACCCAGGTACCGCCAGCGCGCCCCATCGAAAACCTCCACCCAGGCGTGGTTGTCGTCGCAATGGGACCACCAGGGGGCATAGATCTGCCGGGCGGCAATGCCAACGCTGCGCAGGGCGGAAACGGCAAAAACGGATTCTTCTCCACAGCGGCCAAACCCCCGGCGATAAACCGACAGCGCCGACGAGGTCCGATCGTCGGTGGACCGGTAGGCGACCTGCTCCGCGCACCAGCGGTTTACCTCCAGTACGGCCTGTTCCCAGGAAAGCCCGCGAATCCGGTCCGACAGCGCAGTGTAAAACAGTTCCCGGCAGTCGGCCAGCTCCTCGTTGTTGATCCGGGGATATAACACGTACAGCAGGAACAAATGCTCTGGCAGGGCCGCGCACCAAGGAAATTCACACCGGACCTGCAAGGCGTGCCGGACCACAGCTTGAAAATGCCGCAGACTGTAATCCCCCAGATCGGACAGGGGGAGGGTGGAAAGCACATACCGCAGAAAAGTCTGTTCTTGCCCCTCGCAGGACGCCAGCAGGCGGTCGGCTTCCATTCCTAATTTCCCCAGTTTCCGCTTTCGTTCTCGCCAAAGCCGGGAAGCGCAGGCTTGCAGTGCTTTTGTCATACCCTGTTCAATTCCTCCCAGGCGGCCCGGATTTTTTCTTCGTCTGTCCGCCAAAGCTCAAATTCACTTATGGACGGCATGCCCATGCTGACGCTCGGCTTCCGGTAGACCATACCGCTTTCCAGCACGGTTTTCCCGCTCATGTGAAAACTTTCCGCTTCCGGAAGCGCCTTCCGCACTTGGCGGATGGCGGCGGCATTCACGCCCGCGCCGATGAGCAGCTCCACCTTTCCGGCGCGGGGAAACAGCTCCTTCAGCAGCGGCAGCCCCGCCGTGCAGGACGCCGCTTGACCCGAGGTGAGGATGGCGTCTGTTCCCAACTCCCGGCAGGCGGCTAAAGTGGCCAGCGGATCCCTGCACACGTCAAAAGCGCGGTGCAGGGTGAATTTTTTCCCGGCGGCATGGGCCAGGGAAACAAGCTGTTCGGTCCGGGAAAGGTCTAAATCCCCGTTCGGAAAGAGAAAGCCGGAGACCAAAGCGTCCGCCCCGCTTTCCAGCAGGGCCCGGGCATCCTCCAGCATCAGGGAGAATTCCCGTTCGGTGTAGAGAAAATCCCCAAACCGGGGGCGCAGGAGCGCATGGATCGGCAGGCCGGTTTCCCTTTTCGCCGCCTTTACCAGGGAAAAGGAAGGGGTGGTTCCGCCAATAACCAGATTCGCGCAAAGCTCCAGCCGGGTCGCGCCGCCAGCTTTCGCGGCCAAAGCGGACTCCAGGCTGTCTACGCAGGCTTCCAATACTTTGCTCATGATTACTCCTTCAGGGTGACTTCCAGCACCGTGTCCACCGGGTCCGGCAGTACCGGGTCCGGACCCAGGTCGGCAAATACCACATCCGGGTAGTTGTTGTAGATCCAGCCGACGGCTAAGGGGGCTTCCGCGCCGGTAGCCAGCATGCGAACCTGCTGTACCTGCTCTTTTTTCAAGCCTTGGAGCGGCATGCAGCCAATGGTGTTTTCAAACAGATGATAATAGAGCTTATTTCCCTTCCGGGTGATCCGGCCCACGTCGGGCTTTTCCATCCCGGCTTTGCCGCAGCCATAAATGCTTTCATGATTTTTCTGCATCCAGGCGCCGATGTCGGACAGAATGGACAGGGATTTTTCCGGGATATTCCCTTTCGCGTCCGGCCCCACGTTCAAAAGCAGATTGCCGCCCTTGGAGACGCATTCCACCAGTTTCTTGATCAGCATGGAAGAGGGCTTGAAAAACTGATCATTTCGGCAGTAGCCCCAGTTGTTGTTCATGGTGACGCAGGCCTCCCACACCAGATCCCTGCCGTATTTGTCCTGCAGGCCGTTTGGGGGGATGATCTGCTCCGGGCTGACGAAATCCCCGTGATAGGGGGTGGGGTTCCCTTCCCAAAGGGAGCCGAAGCCCTCACCGCTGACCTCCAAGCGGTTGTCGATGATGACCCCGGGCTGCAGGGAGCGCACCATATTCACCAGCTCTGCAGCCCGCCACTTTTCTCCCCGCATAGCGTCCGGACCGTCCCCATAGGAGAAGTCAAACCACAGGATGTCCAGCTTGCCGTAGTTGGTGCAGATCTCCCGCACCTGGTTGTGCAGGTATTCCACATAGCGGCTGAAGTCCCGGTTTTCGTTGCTGTAGGCTGGGTCGTCCCGCATGGGATGGTGCTCGTCCCCATAATGGGGGTAATCCTCGTGGTACCAGTCCAGCAGGGAGAAATACAGGCCCACCTTCAGGCCCTCGGCCCGCACGGCTTCCACGTATTCCCCTACCAGGTCCCGCCCGCATTTTGTATTGGTGGATTTAAAGTCGGTGTACTTGCTGTCGAACAGGCAGAAGCCGTCATGATGCTTGGCGGTAAGCACCACATATTTCATGCCGGCGTCCTTTGCCGCCTTTGCCCACTTTTTCGGGTCGTAGTCCACGGGGTTGAATTCCTCAAAATATTTCATGTATTCTTCTTTGGGAATGCGTTCCGTGCTGCGGACCCATTCGCCCCTGGCGGGGATGGCATATAGGCCCCAGTGGATGAACATACCGAAGCGCGCCTGGGTATACCAGGCCATGCGCTTTTCATATTCCTGGCGGTCAAATTGATACATAACAGGGTTCCTCCCAGCTATTTTGAAATTTTTACGGTTTGCCAATCCACCTGGTTTCCGCATTCCGCGCCGGGTAGATGTATGCCGCTGGCGCTCAGTAGCCGTAAGCGCCATAATAGGCATTGGCGTCATATTACAGGGTAAAACGGACCTCGTTTAGCCCAGCTTCCACGGTGAGCAGAGCACCCAGCTCCGTCTGCTCCTGAGAAACGCCGGAAAGCTCCGATACCTGATCCACGTTCCGCAGGAGCAGCTTCAGGTTTTCCGCCCGACCGTCCAGCTTCACGGTGACATGGCCTTCCCGGTTTTTCGCCTGGACGCGGAGCAGATCCTGCCCGAACTGATCCTTGATCTCGGCGGAAGCGGTGGTTTTCAGCTGGAAAATATGCAGGGTCAGGTCCTTGCCGTAGTCATATTCCACGTCCTGGTCGTTTCCACCCACGGCGATGATGGAATTTTCCCGGGCCATCAAGGGCAGGCTCATAAAATCGTGGACCTCGTGAACCCATCGGCCCCCTTCCACAACCCGGTTGTCCAGGAAGCCGGTCCAGGTCCCCGTAGGCAGGAAATAATCTACATCCCCTTCTTTTGTGAACACCGGCGCTACCAGCAGGCTGCCGCCCAGCATGTACTGACGGTCCAGGTCGGCGCAGGGGATGTTCTCCGGATGGGTGCCATCCTGTGGAAATTCCAGGATCATGGCCCGCATGGCAGGCACGCCGGTTTCGTGGGTGTATACCGCCGCGGAGTACAGATAGGGCATAAGGGTGCATTTCAGGTTGGTGAATTTTCGCAGCACGTCTACGGCTTCCTCATCGAACAGCCAAGGCACTCGATAGGAATTGGAGCCGTGCAGGCGAGAGTGGGTGGAGAGCAGGCCAAAGGCCGCCCAGCGCTTGTACACATCTGCCGGTGCGGTACCCTCAAAGCCGCTGATGTCGTGGCTCCAAAAGCCGAAGCCGGACAGGCATAGGGAAAGCCCCGCCCGCAGAGATTCGCTCATGGAAAGGTAATTGGAGGAGCAGTCCCCGCCCCAGTGCACCGGGAACCTCTGCCCACCCGCCGTGGCGCTGCGGGCAAACAGGCAGGCACCGTTTTTGCCCTTGTATTCCTCCAGAAGCTCAAAGACGCACTGGTTATAGAGGCTGGTGTAGAAGTTATGCATCAGCTCTGGATCGCTGCCGTCCCAATAGACCGCGTCTGTGGGAATGCGCTCTCCAAAATCGGTTTTGAAGCAGTCGACGCCCATGTCCAGCAGGGCGCGCAGCTTTTTCTGGTACCATTTCCACGCGCCGGGGTTGGTAAAATCCACGATCCCCATGCCGGCCTGCCAGAGGTCCCACTGCCAGATATCGCCGTTTTTGCGCTTCAGCAGAAAGCCCTGCTCCGCCGCTTCCCGGAACAGCGGGGATTTCTGCCCGATGTAGGGGTTGATCCATACGCAGATTTTCAGCTTCTTTTCCCGCTTCATCCGGCGGAGCATGCCGGGGGCGTCGTCAAACATGGCCCTGTCCCAGTCGAAATTGCACCATTCGTTTTCCTTCATCCAGTAGCAGTCAAAATGAAACACGTGCAGGGGGATGTGCCGCTGGGCCATGCCGTCTACAAAGCTGGAAACGGTTTTTTCGTCGTAGCTGGTGGTAAAGGAGGTGGTGAGCCATAGCCCAAAGGACCATGCGGGGGGCAGGGCGGGCCTGCCGGTAAGGGCGGTGTAGTTTTGGAGCACAGTTTTGCCGTCCCCGCCGCCTACCACCATAAAGTCCAGCTTTTCTCCGGGCAGGGAGAACTGCACCCTGGTGACCACTTCGGAGCATACCTCGAAGGAGACTTTCCCGCTGGAATTCACAAAGACGCCGTAGCCCTTGCTGGTCATGTAGAAGGGGATGTTCTTATAAGCGATCTCTGAACAGGTGCCTCCGTCCTCATTCCACATGTCCACCACCTGGCCGTTTTTCACAAAGGGGGTAAACCGCTCCCCCAGGCCGTACACCTTTTCCCCGACATCCAGATCAAACTGGCACCGCATAAAGGGGCCGTCCGGGGTTTTCATGGTGCTGATCATGGCGTGACCGAATCGGTCGCCGATCTTCGTCAGCATTTTTCCCTTAAAGTAATATGTAAAAGAAGCGGGGCTTTTTGTGACGCGCAGTTCTGTTTGACCGGACCGGAGAACCAGACCGTCCGCCGTTTCCGTCACATCCAGAGGATGGGCTTCCTCATACAATTGAAATTGCGGCTCTTTTTTGGCGCTTCCCATAAAGTGGTACGCTTGGGTGCGGATCACGTCAGGCCGGGGGGAAGAAAGGAACAACTCCAGCACCGGGCCTCCCATAGCCCTTTCATTTTGGGGATAGGGCACGGCGTACAGATATACCCGGTCCTTTTCGATTTTCACATCCCGAATCTGCACGCAGTCCGCGTTTTCCACCTGGGGCAGATTCAGCCAATAGCCCTTTGTAAATTTCATCGATAAACTCCTCCCGAAAACGGTTGCAAATTTTTACCGTCTGCGCTAAAATGGGCGTAGTCGGTACAAGCCGCAATATTGTTTTTTGCCCAACATCCAA
>CAYSQF010000019.1:0-15328 GCA_964433105.1 uncultured Acutalibacter sp. | reverse complement strand
AACATCCAAAATCTTACGTCTATTCTATCATATTCTGTGAAAAAAGCCAGAGGAAAATCTGGATTTTGCCCTTTCATCTTTAATATCGTTTGGGGGAACGTTCTATGTTGACTGCGATCCTGCTGCTTGCGCTTCTGCTTTTATGCCTGATTCTTTGGCTGTGGGCCATTGCTCCCGGCCGGGGCGCCGATTTTTCGGAATTCAAAAAGTACGACTACGCCCACCGGGGCCTGCACAACAAGGAAAACGGGGTGCCGGAAAACTCGGCAAAGGCCTTTTCCCTGGCGGTGCTCTGCGGCTTTGGCATGGAATTTGACCTGCAGCTTACCCAGGATAACTATGTTGTGGTTCACCACGATCACACCATTAAGCGCACCTGTGGGGAGGACAAGCTCATTTCCGACCTGACGCTGGGGGAACTGCGGCAGTACCATCTGTTTGGCACGGAGGAGAAGATCCCCTTGTTTGCCGACGTGCTGAAGCTGGTGGACGGCAAAACGCCGCTGATTATTGAACTGAAAGGCTATAATGATCCCGAGGAGCTGTGCCCCCGGGTGATGGAGATATTAAAAGAGTACCGGGGCTTGTACTGTGTGGAATCCTTTGACCCACGGATTGTGGCCTGGTTCCGGAAAAACCGGCCCGACATCGTGCGGGGCCAGCTGATGGAACGGCTGGAGAAAAGCGAGCATATCAGCGGTTTCCAGGCCTTTTTTGGCAGGAACTTGCTGACCAACTTTCTGACCCGCCCCCACTTTGAGGCTTACGATTTCCACAACCGGGATGTGCTGTCCCTGCACGCAGCCCGTAGGCTGTTCGGCATGCAGGAGGTCAGCTGGACCCTGCGGAAGGAAGAGGACTTCCAAAAGGCCAGGCGGCTGGGGAACCTGTGCATTTTCGAGGGCTTTTTGCCTGCCCATACTGAAGCGGCGGAGCGTGGGAGCCTGCAGGATGTGCTGGCGGCCTACCAGAGCAAAAGTACGGCGGTAACAGTGCAGACACGGCCTGTGGGAAAAGTCTGACCATAACTCAAGCCGCGTTTTTAAAATTTTTTTAAAAAACCCTTGCAAAACTGGGAAAAGCATGATATTATAATCAAGCGTGACTGCATGATATGCGTTGAAGCGGGAGGTTGCGGCCCAAAGAGGCCGGTTTTTCCGTGGAGTATGTCCGATTTCAAACCGGGCGAAGGAATTTGAAAGGCTTGGAACCGCCGGGTGTCCCCGGCAGGCCGAATTTATGCCCTTCAAAGGATGTTATGGGTTTTCCCAAGCCCCGGAATCCGTAAGCGGATTTCGGTTTTTTGATGTCCAGGGTGGAAACACCCGGCTCAGTGGTTAAAAACTCTAGAAAAATCGCAAAGCTCGTAAACGCCGATTTTGACAGGCAGAACGGTGAAAATCCAGCCCGCCAACCAATTTCCATAAGGAGGCGACTTAAAAAATGGCAGTCAAGGAAAAAATTAGGATCAGGATCAAGGGGTACGACAGCAGCTTGGTAGACCAGGCCGCGGAGAAGATCGTTGCCACCGCAAAGCGCACGGGAGCCCGGGTTTCCGGCCCGGTCCCGCTGCCCACCGAGAAGCAGGTGGTCACCATTCTCCGCTCTCCCCATGTCAACAAGGACAGCCGGGAGCAGTTTGAGCAGCGCACCCACAAGAGACTGATCGACATTCTCAGACCTTCCAACAAGACTGTGGAAGCCTTGATGGGTCTGGAACTCCCTGCCGGCGTAGAAGTTGAGATCAAGCTGTAAGATCGAAGCGCCTACCTCCCGGACAGAGGGTCAAGTTGGGGAAACCCAACCAATAACCTAAGAATGAGGCGCCTTCTTGATAATGGCCCTCACGGAGAAAGGAAGAAAAGCATGAAAAAAGGAATCATCGGCAAGAAGATCGGCATGACGCAGATCTTCGACGAGAAGGGGAAGGTCATCCCTGTCACCGTAATCGAAGCCGGTCCCTGCGCGGTAACGCAGAAAAAGACCGTCGAGAACGATGGCTACGAGGCTGTGCAGATCGGCTTCGGAGACCAGAAGCCCCAGCGGCTGACCAAACCCCTCAAGGGCCATTTTGAAAAGGGCGGCGTCGCCCCGAAGAAGGTCCTGCGGGAGCTTCGGCTGGACGATACCAGCGCCTTGAATGTGGGCGACCTGATTAAGGCCGACGTTTTTGAGAACGGCGACAAGGTAGATGTCACCGGCACCAGCAAGGGCAAGGGCTACGCGGGCGTCATCAAGCGTTGGAATTTCCATCGCTTGAAGGAAAGCCACGGTTCCGGCCCCGTTGTGCGGCACGCCGGTTCCCTGGGCGCCATCTCCGATCCCTCCCGCGTATTCCCGGGACACAAGGCGGCCGGGCATTTGGGCGCTGAAACCGTTACCGTCCAGAATCTCACCGTCGCAAAGGTCGATGCGGAAAACAACCTGATCGCCATCAAGGGCGCTGTTCCCGGCCCCAACGGCGGCATCGTTGTAATCCGCGACAGCGTAAAAGCGTAAGGGAAGGAGGAATCAGAATGGCTACGATTGCAATTTTGAATATGCAGGGCGAGGAAGTGGGCAAGCAGGAGCTGTCCGATGCCGTGTTTGGCATTACGCCCCATGTTTCCGTAATGAACGACATGGTCAAGAATTACCTTGCCAACCAGCGCCAGGGCACCCAGTCCGCTCTAACCCGGGCCGAGGTTTCCGGCGGCGGCAAAAAGCCGTGGCGGCAGAAAGGTACTGGCCGCGCCCGTCAGGGCAGCACCCGCGCTCCTCAGTGGACCCACGGCGGCATTGTGTTTGCCCCGAAGCCCCGGGATTACAGCTATACCGTAAATAAGAAGGTGCGCCGTTTGGCGATGAAGTCCGCCCTTTCTTCCAAAGTGCGCGACAACGAAATGATCGTGATGGATGCAATCACCATCGACGGCTACAAGACCAAGGTTATCGCCGAGATGCTCAAGGCCATCGGCAGCGAGAAGAAAGCCCTCATCGTTCTCGATACTGTGGACCAGAAGGTCATCGCTTCCGCTCGGAACATCCCCGGCGTGAAAACTGCCCAGGTCAACACCTTAAATGTATACGACATCCTGAACGCCGACAAATTCATCGTCGTTAAGGATGCGGTGGCTAAAATTGAGGAGGTGTATGCGTAATGGCAGCACAGGACATCATCATCCGCCCCGTCATCACCGAAAAAACGATGAATGGGAACAGCATGAAGAAATACACCTTCGAGGTCAGCAAGGATTCTACCAAGATCGATATAAAAAAAGCGGTAGAAGAGCTTTTTGGCGTTAAGGTCAGCAAGGTGAATACCCTCCACGTCAGGGGTCAGCTGCGGCGCCAGGGCAGATACCAGGGCTATACCCGAAGCTGGAAAAAAGCGGTTGTCACTCTAACCGAAGACAGTAAGACCATCGAGTTCTTTGAATCAATGGTTTAATAGACGCCGGACTTCGGATATATTAGACGTCAGAAACGGCCAAGACCGCGTGCACAACAAAAGTTGTGTTTCATCCTCAGCTTTATGGTGCTGGAGAAATTGAGAGAAACGGAAGGTATGGGGAGATGCCAATCCCCGCAAAACCGACCCCTGAATAGGAGAGTGAAAGTGTAATGGCAATCAAGGTTTACAAGCCGACTACCGCGGCAAGGAGGAATATGTCCGTTACGGACTATACCGGCCTTTCCAAGAACGGCCCCGAGAAGAGTCTGCTGGCTCCTCTGAGCAAAAAAGCCGGCCGCAACAGCTACGGCAAGATCACCGTTCGCCATCGCGGCGGCGGCAACCGTCAGAAGTACCGCATTATTGATTTCAAGCGGCAAAAACACGATGTAGAGGCCACCGTGCTGAGCATTGAGTACGATCCCAACCGTTCTGCCTTTATCGCCCTTATCCAGTATGAGGATGGCGAGAAGAAATATATTCTGGCTCCCCACGGTCTGAAGGCCGGGGACAAGGTGGTTTCCGGCGAAGCAGCCGATATCAAGCCCGGCAACGCCCTTCCGTTGAAGAGCATTCCCGTGGGTACCTTCGTTCACAATGTGGAACTGTATCCCGGCAAAGGTGCCCAGCTGGCCAGGGCCGCAGGTATTATGGCCCAGCTGATGGCGAAGGAAAATGGCATGGCCCTGCTGAGACTGCCCTCCGGCGAGCTTCGCAATGTGCCTGAGAACTGTATGGCTTCTATCGGCCAGGTCAGCAATATCGACCACGAAAACATGAAGATCGGCAAGGCCGGTCGTAAGCGCCACATGGGCTGGCGGCCCACAGTGAGAGGTTCCGTTATGAACCCCAACGACCACCCCCACGGCGGCGGCGAAGGCAAAAGCCCTGTTGGCCGGCCCGGTCCTGTAACCCCTTGGGGCAAGCCTGCCCTCGGTTACAAGACCCGTAAGACCCACAACCGCAGCGATAAATATATCGTAAGGCGCAGAAATGCCAAGTAAGCACACGGGAAAAGCAGGAAGGGCCTAAAGGCTCTTCCAAAGGTTCGTACCGTCATGGAAAGGAAAGTGAGAACTAAATGAGCAGAAGTCTGAAAAAAGGACCTTTTGTACAGCCCGTGCTGCTGAAAAGGATCCAGGCCATGAACGAGTCCGGCGAGAAGAAGATCGTTAAAACCTGGAGCAGAGCCTCCATGATCTTTCCGGATTTCGTTGGCCACACCATCGCCGTCCACGATGGCCGCAAGCATGTGCCGGTGTATATCACCGAGGACATGGTGGGTCATAAGCTGGGCGAGTTCGCCCCCACGCGCACCTTTAAGGGACATGCCGGCGCGAAAACGACCAAGTAAAGAAAGGAGAGCAGATAGACTATGGAAGCGAAAGCAACTTTGAACTATACCCGTATCTCTCCCCGCAAGGTCGGAATCGTGCTGGACCTGATCCGGAACAAGCCGGTAGACCTTGCCGCCGCAATTTTGCAGCACACGCCGAAGGCCGCCTGCGAGGACCTGCAAAAGCTCCTCAAGTCTGCCGTGGCCAATGCTGAGAACAATTTCAACATGGACAAAAGCAGCCTTTACGTCTCACAGTGCTATGTGACCCCCGGCCCTATCCTGAAGCGGATCCGGCCCAGCGCACATGGCCGGGCGTTCCGGGTGTTGAAGAGAACTTCCCACATCACCATTGTGGTGAAGGAAAAAGAGTAAGCGGTAAGGAGGCAAATTATGGGTCAAAAAGTAAATCCCCACGGTCTCCGTGTGGGCGTGATAAAAGACTGGGACTCCCGTTGGTTTGCGAAGGACAATGAGTTTGGCGATACTCTGGTGCAGGACTACAACCTCCGCAAAATGCTGAAGAAGCAGTTGTACTCCGCCGGGATTCCGAAGATCGAGATCGAACGGGACGCGTCGAAGGTGCGCGTTCATATCCATTGTGCCAAGCCCGGCATGGTCATCGGCAAGGGCGGCACGGAAATTGAAAAGCTTCGTCTCCAGTGCGAGAAGATGCTGGGTAAGCCCGTGGTAATCAATATTGTGGAAGTGCGTCAGCCCGACTTGAACGCGCAGCTGGTGGCCGAGAACATCGCCTCCCAGCTGGAGCGCCGCATTGCCTTCCGCCGCGCCATGAAGGGCTGTATCGGCCGCAGCATGCGCCTGGGTGCCCGGGGTATTAAAACCCAGGTTTCCGGCCGTTTGAACGGCGCTGAAATTGCCCGGAGCGAGACCTATCACGACGGCACCATCCCGCTGCAGACACTACGCGCGGATATCGATTACGGCTTTGCTGAAGCAGCTACCACCTACGGCCGGATTGGCGTAAAGGTTTGGCTTTATAAGGGCGAAGTCTTGAACGACAACCGCGGCGACCGGCCCGAAAGGCCCCGCCGTGATGACCGCCGGGATCGGCAGGATCGCAGAGAGCGTTCCGGCCGCCGTCCTGCGGGAAACAGGGAAGGAGGGCGCAGATAAATGTTACTCCCCAAGCGTGTAAAGTACCGCAGGGTACAGAGAGGCCGCATGAAGGGCAAGGCCTTGCGCGGCAATAAGGTGACGTACGGCGATTTCGGCCTGCAGGCCCTGGAGCCAGCGTGGATCACCTCCAACCAGATCGAAGCCGCCCGTGTGGCCATGACCCGTTACTGCAAGCGTTTCGGCAAGGTCTGGATCAAAATCTTCCCCGACAAGCCCGTAACCCAGAAGCCCGCCGAAACCCGCATGGGTTCCGGTAAAGGTTCTCCCGAATACTGGGTGGCTGTGGTCAAGCCGGGCCGCGTCATGTTCGAGCTGGGCGGCGTTTCGGAGGATATGGCGAAAGAGGCTCTGCGCCTTGCCGCCAACAAGCTTCCCATCAAATGCAAAGTGATATCGAAAGAAACGGAGGCGTAAGTCATGAAAGCTTCAGAAATCAGAGAATTGACAGCTGAAGAACTGAACAGCAAGCTGGCCGACCTCAAGGCGGAGCTTTTCAACCTTCGTTTCCAGCTCGCGATCAATCAGCTCGATAACCCCACGCGCATTTCGGCAGTAAAAAAAGACATCGCCCGCATCAAAACGGTCATCCGTGAGAACGAGCTAAACGCCGAGAACGCTTAAGGGAAGGGAGGATTCACAAGTGAGCGAAGAAAGAAACATGAGAAAAACAACCGTCGGCCGCGTGGTCAGCAACAAGATGGATAAGACCGTGGTCGTCGCCATCCAGGACAGCGTAAAGCATCCGATTTACGGAAAGATCGTAAAACGCACCGTGAAGCGCAAGGCCCACGATGAGCACAACGAGTGCAATGTGGGAGACCGCGTTCGCATCATGGAGACCCGTCCTCTTTCCAAAGACAAGAGATGGCGGCTGGTCGAAATCATCGAGAAAGCCAAGTAAGAATTTTCCGCTGCAGGCGGAACTGTGATCTGGCTTTAGAGCAAAGGAGGAACGCACTGTGATTCAACAGCAGACTTACCTCAAGGTTGCCGACAACACCGGCGCGAAAGAACTTATGTGCATTCGCGTTTTAGGCGGTACCGGCAGGAGGTATGCCAATATTGGCGACGTCGTGGTGGCTTCTGTAAAAAAGGCCGCGCCCGGCGGCGTAGTGAAAAAGGGCGAAGTCGTGAAGGCGGTCATCGTAAGGACCTCTTCCGGCGTGCGCCGCGACGACGGCTCCTACATTCGTTTCGACGAGAACGCCGCCGTTATTATCCGTGATGACAAAAACCCCAGAGGCACCCGTATTTTTGGGCCTGTGGCTCGTGAGCTCCGCGACAAGGAATACCTGAAGATCCTGTCGCTGGCTCCCGAAGTGCTTTGATGGAGGTGGACGGCAATGAGTAACAAAATCCATGTCAAAAGCGGCGATACCGTTGTGATCCTCAGCGGCAAGGACCGCGGCAAGAAAGGCAAGGTCATGCAGGTCAGCCCGAAAGAGGGCAAGGTCATTGTAGAGAACGCCAACTTCGTGCAGAAGCATGTAAAGCCCCGCAGGATGGGGGAGCCCGGCGGTATCATCAAGGCTGAGTCTGCCATTTATGCCTGCAAGGTGCAGGTCGTTTGCCCTCGCTGCGGAAAGCCCACCCGTGTGGGACATAAGGTCCTGCAGGATGGCACGAAAGAGCGCATTTGCAAAAAGTGCGGCGAGTCGCTGTAAGGAGGGAGACAGAAAGAATGGCAAGAATGAAGGATTTCTACAAGGAAGAAGCCGCTCCCGCTTTGATGAAGAAGTTCAGCTATAAAAGCGTTATGCAGATTCCGAAGCTGGACAAGATCGTGATCAACGTGGGCGCCGGCGAGGCGAAGGAAAACGCCAAAGCCATCGACGCCATTAGCGGCGACCTGGCCGCCATTACCGGCCAAAAGCCCGTGGTGTGCAAGGCAAAAAAGAGCGTGGCAAACTTCAAGCTGCGCGAAGGCATGCCCATTGGCGTGAAGGTCACCCTGCGTGGCGACCGGATGTACGAGTTCCTCGACAGGCTTTTTAACGTGGCTCTGCCCCGCGTCCGTGACTTCCGCGGCATCAACCCCAATTCTTTTGACGGCAGGGGCAATTACAGCATGGGGATCCGCGAGCAGCTGATTTTCCCTGAGATCGACTATGACAAGGTAGACAAGGTTCGGGGCATGGACATCTGCTTCGTCACCACCGCGAAAACCGACGAAGAGGCCCGGGAGCTGCTGACGCTCATGGGCGCTCCGTTCACAAAGTAAAAAGGAGGGAATCATCGTGGCCAAAACGTCAATGAAAGTTAAGCAGCGGAGACCGGCGAAATATTCCACCCGCCAGTACAATCGCTGCAAAATCTGCGGCAGGCCCCATGCCTACCTTCGCAAGTTTGGCATCTGCCGTATCTGCTTCCGGGAGCTGGCTTACAAGGGCGAGATCCCCGGGGTGAAGAAGGCCAGCTGGTAATCTAGTTGTTAGATATTAGCTGTTAGAAAGGGCAAGGGCCAAAAGGCAAAGCCCGAAACACATGATACTGATACCATAAGGAGGTTATTAAGTCATGCAGGTTACAGATACAATTGCCGATTTGCTGACCCGTATCCGCAACGCCCAGTCTGCGAAGCACAGTACCGTAGAGGTGCCCGCTTCCAACGTTAAGAAGGCCATCTGTCAGATTTTGGTGGACGAGGGCTATGTGAAGAGCTTCAACGTCACTGAAGACGGCAAGCAGGGGATCATTACCATCACCTTGAAGTACGGAGAGGGCAAGGTCCCGGCCATCAAAGGCCTAAAGCGGGTTTCCAAGCCCGGCCTGCGCATTTATTCCAATGCGCAGGATATGCCGAAGGTCATGAAGGGCCTGGGTGTGGCCATTGTCTCCACCTCGAAGGGGATTATGACCGACAAGGCGGCGAGAAAAGAAAACGTCGGCGGCGAAGTGCTGGCGTTCATTTGGTAAAAGAAGGGGGTGCGGCATCATGTCGAGAATTGGAAGAAAACCCATAAATATTCCCGCCGGCGTGGAAGTAAAGGTCGGCGACAATGAAGTGACGGTCAAGGGTCCAAAGGGCACGCTGACCCAGCGCGTTCACCCGAAAATGACCGTGGTAGTGAAAGGCGGCGAGATTCTGGTTACCCGTCCGGACGATGGAAAGGAATCCCGCTCCCTCCACGGCCTGACCCGCACGTTGGTGCACAACATGGTGGTAGGCGTCACCGAAGGCTATTCCAAGACCCTGGAGGTCCAGGGCGTTGGCTACCGTGTGCAGAAGCAGGGCAAAGATCTGGTGATGAACCTAGGCTTTTCCCACCAGGTAACGGTGTCGGATACAGAGGACATTAAGATTGAAGCTCCTAATCCCAACACGATTGTGATCTCTGGCATCGACAAGCAGAAGGTCGGCCAGTTTGCGGCGGAAGTCCGCGAGAAGCGGCCCCCGGAGCCTTACAAGGGCAAGGGCATCCGCTATGCCGGCGAATATGTACGCCACAAGGAAGGCAAAGCTGGCAAAGGCGCAAAAGGATAATAGTTCGCATGTTCTGTTTCCCGGTGTTTTTTGGCTGCCGGGAAGCGGGGAGATGCGCCGACATCGAAAGGAAAGTGGTCATAAGCTATGGTCAATAAACCGGATACCAATAAAGCACGTCTCCGCCGGCACAAGAGAGTGCGCGGCAAGATTTCAGGCACGGCTTCCTGCCCCCGCCTGAATGTGTTCCGCTCTTCCGCCAATATCTATGCCCAGGTGATCGACGATGTGACAGGCCGCACCCTGTGCGCGGCTTCCTCCCTGGACAAGAGCTTCAGTGGGAATGGCGGCAATAAAGAGGCTGCCCGTGAGGTTGGCAAAATGATTGCCAAGCGGGCGGCGGAAAAGGGAATCACCGACGTGGTCTTTGACCGCGGAGGCTATATCTTCCACGGCCGCGTCAAAGAGCTGGCCGAAGGCGCCCGCGAGGGCGGCCTGAACTTCTAAAAAGGAGGAATCAGTTTTGGCTAGTAATATCGACGCTTCCACAGTGGAAATGCAGGAGCGCGTTGTTTCCATCAACCGCGTTTCCAAGACCGTCAAAGGCGGCCGCATCATGAAATTCTCCGCCCTGGTCGTTGTGGGCGACGGAAACGGCACCGTGGGCTTTGGCATTGGCAAAGCCGCTGAAGTGCCGGACGCCATTCGCAAGGGCATTGAGGACGCGAAGAAAAATCTGACAAAAATCGCCTTGTATGGCTCCACCATTCCCCATGAGATCGTGGGCGAATTCGGTGCCGGCAAGGTCATTCTGAAGCCGGCTGCTCCCGGTACCGGCGTTTTGTGCGGCGGCGCGGTCCGCGCCGTGGTGGAAAGCGCTGGCATTAAGGACATCCGCGCGAAGGCACTGCGCTCTAAGAACCCCTGCAACGTGGTTCGCGCCACGATGGAGGGCCTTACCCAGCTGCGTACCGCCGAAGAAGTTGCAGCCATCCGCGGCAAGACGGCGAAAGAGATTCTGTAAAGAAGGGAGAGAGCACTGTGATTATCACATTGAAAAAAAGCCTGATCGGCTGCAAAAAGGATCAAATCGCGACTGCCCTTTCCCTGGGCCTGAAAAAGGTGGGCGACAAGGCCGAACAGCCTGATAACGCCCAGACGAAAGGCAAAATCAACAAGATCAGTCATCTGGTCGAGGTAAGTGAATAAAGCTAAGGAGGTGCACGACAATGAAGCTTAACCAGCTGACGGCCGCACCCGGCTCCATCCAAGAGCGCAAGCGTATTGGCAGGGGCTGCGGCTCCGGCACCGGTAAAACCGCCGGCAAAGGCCACAAGGGCCAGAAAGCCAGAGCCGGCCACGGCATGCGGCCCGGCTTTGAAGGCGGCCAGATGCCCTTGCAGAGAAGAATCCCAAAGAGAGGTTTCAACAACATCTTTGCCAAAGAGATTGTCTCCGTCAATGTGGGGTCGCTGAACAGGTTCGAGAATGGTGCGGCAGTGGACGCCGCAGCGCTGATCGAAGCCGGTATCATCAAAAAGAGCTGCGACGGCGTAAAGATCCTGTCCAACGGCAAACTGGAAAAGAAGCTGACTGTGAAGGCCGCTGCCTTTTCCCAGGCCGCGAAGGAAAAGATCGAAGCTGCAGGCGGAAAGGCCGAGGTGATCTGAGTTGTTTAACACCATCAAAAATGCCTGGCGTATCCCGGATCTGCGGAAAAAGATTCTGTACACGCTTCTGATCGTCATCGTGTTCCGGTTTGGCTCTGTAATCCCTGTGCCCTTCCTGGACGCGTCCGCGTTGGCGGAACTGATGCAGAGTGCGGGGGAAAATACCGCCCTGGGATATATCAACATGCTGACAGGCGGCGCTTTTTCTTACGCATCCCTGTTCGCTATGGGTATTACGCCTTATATCAACAGCTCCATTATCATGCAGCTGCTGACCATTGCCATCCCAGCCCTGGAGCGGCTTTCGAAAGAGGGCGAAGAGGGACGGAAGAAGATCGGCACCATTACCAGGTATGTCACCGTGCTGCTGGGCCTGATTCAGGGCGTAGCCTACTATTTCTACCTGCGGAATAACAATACCGATTCCGGAACCTCGATTGTCAAATATACCGACGGTTTTACCGGCGTTTTCGTAGCCTGCGTCATTGTTCTGGCGTTTACCGCCGGCACCGCCCTGATCATGTGGATGGGCGAGCAGATCAATGACAAGGGAATCGGCAATGGTATTTCCATCATCCTGTTTGCGGGCATTGTAGCCCGGCTGCCGGTGACTTTCGGTTCTGTCTGGCAGTATTTCCAGCTGGGTCTGGACAGCCCTTCCGCCAATGGCCGGTTCCTGATCCTAGCCCCGCTGTTCATCGTGTTGTTCCTGGTGATTATTTGGGTTATTGTGTTCATGAACGAGGCGGAGCGCCGCATCCCGGTGCAGTACGCCAAAAAGGTGGTAGGCCGCAAGATGTACGGCGGACAAAGCTCTTTCCTGCCTGTCAAGGTGGCCATGAGCGGCGTTATGCCCGTAATTTTCGCCAGTTCCATCCTGTTCATCCCCCAGTTTATCCACTTCTTTGTAAAGCCTGAGGAAGGCACCTTCTGGTACAGTTTCTTCCAGGCCTTTGAGCAGACCGGATGGGTGTACATGATCCTCTATTTCCTGATGATCATCCTGTTTGCTTACTTCTATATGTCCATCCAGTATAATCCTCTGGAGATGGCCAATAATCTTCGCCAGAGCAATGGAACCATCCCGGGCATCCGTCCTGGCAAGCCCACGGCGGAATTTATCCAGAAGATTCTTTCTAAAGTGACGCTGATTGGCGCCTTGTTCCTGGCCTTTGTGGCCCTGGTGCCCATTATTTATACCCGTGTGACCGGCATGACTGGCCTTTCTCTGGGTGGCACATCCGTGATTATCATTGTCGGCGTGGCACTGGAAACTGTTAAGCAGTTGGAATCCCAGATGATGCTGCGCCACTACAAGGGCTTCCTTGACTAAGGACTGCCCGAAGTGGAAGGAGTGTTGAGATGAAACTGATTCTGTTAGGCGCCCCGGGCGCCGGAAAAGGCACCCAGGCAGAGATTATCTGCCAGGAAAAGAACATCCCTACCATCTCTACGGGGAACATTCTCCGTGAAGCGCTGAAGAACGGCACGGAAATGGGCCTGAAAGCCAAGTCTTACATGGAAAGCGGCCAGCTGGTGCCCGATGAAATTCTCATCGGTATCATTAAAGACCGCATCCAGGAGCCGGACTGTGCGAACGGCTTTATCTTAGACGGCTTCCCCAGGACCATTCCCCAGGCCGAGGCTCTGGACAATATGGGCGCGGATATTGACGCGGTCCTCGATATCGAGGTAGCCGATGAAGATATCGTCACCCGCATGTCCGGACGCCGTGTCTGCGAAAAGTGCGGCTCCTCTTATCACGTGCTGTATAAACAGCCGAAGGAAGAGGGAAAGTGCGACAACTGCGGCGGCACCCTCGTTCAGCGCAAGGATGACCATCCCGATACGGTAAAAGAGCGTTTGGCCGTATATCACAGCCAGACGGAGCCGCTGAAAGAGTTTTACAGCAAGCAGGGCAAGCTGCTTGTAGTTCACGGCCAGGAAAATGTGGAAGACACCACCCGCCTGGTGCTGGAAGCTCTGGAGGATTTCGCATGATCGTGCTTAAGACGAGCCGGGAGCTTTCCATTATGCGGAAAGCCGGGCAGATCTCGCAAAAAGCACTGCGGCTTGCCGGAGAAGCCGTCGAACCCGGGATATCCACTTGGGAGATCGATAAGATCGCCCGGGAGTATATTGAAAAAAGTGGGGCGATCCCCAGCGAACTGGGCTACGAGGGCTATCCGGCCAGTACTTGTATTTCTGTCAACAATGTGGTTATCCACGGCATACCATCCAAAAGCACTATCCTGAAAAAGGGAGATATCGTGGATATCGATCTGGTGGCCTGCTATGAAGGTTTCCACGCCGACAACGCGTGGACCTTCCCCTGCGGGGAGATCAGCGAAGAAGCGAAAGCGCTTTTGGAAGTCACCGAACAGTGCCTAAAGCTTGGTATCGAGCAGGCCCGTCCCGGAAACCGGGTGGGCGATATCGGGCACGCGGTGCAGGCGTATGCGGAAGCTCGCAATTACTCGGTGGTACGAGAGTTTGTCGGCCACGGAGTAGGTGCGAAGATGCATGAAGACCCAAGCGTCCCCAATTACGGCACCCCCGGCAGGGGTGTGCGGCTGTTGCCCGGTATGGTGATCGCCATCGAGCCTATGATCAACATGGGCGGCTGCGAAGTGAAGATTCTCCCGGACGGTTGGACCACTGTGACCAAGGATGGAAGCCTTTCCGCCCATTTTGAGCACACAGTGGCCGTTACCCCGGACGGCCCCGTCATTTTGACGCGGCTGGATTGAGGGGCCGATATGGAGATGAAACGCGGCCAGGTGGTCCGGTCCCTTGCCGGCCACGATAAAGGCGGATTCATGACAGTGCTGGATGTTTTCCCGCCCATTGCCCTTGTGTGCGATGGAAAGGGGCGTCCGCTGGAAAGGCCCAAACGGAAAAAACTGTTTCATTTGGCCCCCACGGCGTCAGTACTGCCCGAAGAAGCCCTGAAAACCAATCGAAAGATACGCGCCGCCCTGAAACCTTTTCAGGACGCGGTGCTGCAGAAAGGTGTGGTGATGAGCAATGTCAAAACAGGACGTAATTGAAGTGCAGGGCGTTGTAAAAGAAGCCCTGCCCAACGCGACGTTTAAGGTCGAGCTGCAAAACGGGCACACGGTGTTGGCCCACATTTCCGGGAAGCTTCGGATGAATTTTATCCGGATTCTCCCCGGAGACAAGGTTACAATGGAGATGTCTCCCTATGACCTGACAAAGGGCCGGATCACCTGGCGGTCCAAGTAGACGAATTGACCAGCGGCAGCTGGAAGGAGGATGAATCCTATGAAAGTCAGACCTTCTGTCAAGAAGATGTGTGAAAAGTGCAAGATCATCAAGCGCAAGGGCAAAGTCATGGTCATCTGTGACAACCCCAAGCACAAACAGCGTCAGGGCTGAAGCCCGCGCCAATTGGGGCGGGAGCAGGGTATCCCCAAGCCCCGCCAAGAAAGGAAGGATAACAGAATGGCTCGTATTTCAGGCATTGACTTGCCCAGAGACAAGCGGATCGAAATTGCGCTGACTTATATTTTCGGGATCGGCCGCAAGACCGCTTCCAATATCTGCGCCGCCACCGGTGTGAACCCCGATATCCGGGTCAGGGATCTCAGCGAGGACGACACCGCAAAGCTTCGCGACTATATTGATAAGAACTGCCATGTGGAAGGCGATCTCCGCCGTGATCTGGCGTTCGATGTAAAGCGTCTGATCGAAATCGGCTGCTACCGCGGCGTTCGTCACCGCAAGGGCCTGCCGGTAAGAGGCCAGCGCACCAAGACCAACGCCAGAACACGCAAAGGCCCCAGAAAGACTATGGCAAACAAGAAGAAGTAAGGAGGGATCTATCTCATGGCAGCACAGAAAGGCACGAAGGGCACTGTACGCCGCCGCCGGGAGCGCAAGAATATCGAGCGCGGCGCCGCCCATATCCAGTCCACCTTTAACAATACCATTGTTACAATTACCGATACCCAGGGCAACGCGATTTCCTGGGCAAGCTCCGGCGAGCTGGGCTTCCGGGGTTCCAGAAAGTCTACTCCCTTTGCCGCGCAGACAGCTGCAGAGACCGCTGCTCGCCTGGCAATGGAGCATGGCATGAAATCTGTGGAAGTTTATGTAAAGGGGCCCGGCGCCGGCCGTGAAGCCGCCATCCGCGCCCTCCAGGCCGCCGGTCTGGACGTGAGCATGATCAAAGATGTAACGCCCATTCCCCATAACGGATGCCGTCCTCCCAAGAGGAGACGTGTGTAAAATACCGAATCAGGAGGTTACTCAGAAATGGCAAGATATACAGAAGCTGTGTGCAAGCTGTGCCGCCGCGAGGG
>CAYSQF010000018.1:17230-26902 GCA_964433105.1 uncultured Acutalibacter sp. | reverse complement strand
CAGAGCAAAAAGCCCGGATGACCTATGACAACATTCTACGCTTTGCGGATGACCCTGATGTGAGGGACCCCATTAAATTCTTGCGGGAGAGGGAGATTGTCCACTTCCAGCGCTTCGGCGAAGGCCTGCGCATCCTTACCGACAAGCTGGATTCTAAGAACTTCTACGCCTTCAATCCCTCTTTTGACAAGCAGTAAATCAGCAAATGCTCGACCGCTCCGTTCCGCCAGGGAACGGGGCGGCCTTTCATTTTAACTGTGCAGCGGGCAATTTGCACTTGGAAAGCGGCGTTTAGTCCGTTTTGGTCAAATTTATTCTAAGGCACTGACTGTATTAGAATTAAGAAAAGTGTAGGATTTTGTAAAAGCGTATCTTCTCAAATTTGGCGGCGGCGTTCCATTTCGGAGAAGGGATGGATCGGCGAAACGCGCGGGATTTGCATCGTACGACGCCGGTGTCTTTACAAATTTGGGAAAAAATGATATAGTAAATAATAATTTCGGGCTGGGGTACCGGCCGCAAAGGAAAGGACGGTGAGTCTGTGAAGGGCTATAATCCGCAAAAAAGAGCGCTGTTCATCCGGATCACCGCTATTGTGCTGGCCCTGCTCATGATCGCCAGTGTGTTCTCGGCGCTGATATTCCGCTGAAGCCGCATATACTGTAATTATTTTGGAAACCATTTGCTGAAAGGACATGAAACCATGGGAAGTAAAGGAAAGTACTACCTGACCACCGCCATCGCCTATACCTCGGGCAAGCCTCATATTGGCAATGTGTATGAGATCGTGCTGGCAGACGCCATCGCACGTTTTCGTCGGCTGGAAGGCTACGACGTGTATTTCCAGACCGGCACCGATGAACACGGCCAGAAAAACGAGGACAAAGCAAGGGCCGAGGGGATCTCCCCCAAGGAATTTGTAGACCGGGTGTCCGGAATCATCCGGGAACAGTACGACCTGATGAACGTCAGCTATGACCATTTTATCCGCACCACCGACGACTACCATGAAAAGGAAGTCCAGAGGATTTTTAAGAAGCTCTATGACCAGGGGGATATCTACAAGGGCGCTTACGAAGGCCTGTACTGCAAGGAGTGCGAAGCCTTCTACACTGAGAGCCAGCTGAAAGACGGCCGGTGCCCCGACTGCGGCGGGGAGGTCCACCCTGAGAAAGAGGAAGCCTACTTCTTCAAAATGAGCAAGTACGCCCCAAAGCTCATCGATTATATTAACCAACATCCGGAATTTATCCAGCCCGTGGCAAGGAAAAACGAGATGATGAATAATTTCCTGCTCCCCGGACTGCAGGACCTGTGCGTTTCCCGGACCTCCTTCCAGTGGGGCGTGCCGGTGGATTTTGATCCCAAGCATGTGGTGTACGTCTGGCTGGACGCCTTGACCAACTACATTACCGGCATAGGCTACCACTGCGGGGAAGAAAGCACGGAGCAGTTTCAAAAGCTGTGGCCCGCGGATCTGCATTTGATCGGCAAGGACATTATCCGCTTCCACACCATCTACTGGCCCATCTTCCTGATGGCCCTGGGCCTGCCCCTTCCAAAGCAGGTGTTCGGCCACCCCTGGCTGTTGATGAATGGTGGCAAAATGAGCAAATCCAAAGGCAACACCATTTACGCCGACGATCTGGTAGACGTGTTCGGTGTGGATGTTGTACGGTATTTTGTCCTGCATGAAATGCCCTACGACAACGATGGTAACCTGACCTGGGAACTGGTCACAGAGCGAAACAATTCCGATTTGGCAAATGTGCTAGGGAATCTGGTCAACCGTACCATTTCCATGTCCAATAAATACTTTGGCGGCGTGGTAAGGGACATGGGTGTTTCCGAACCGGTAGACGACGACCTGAAAGCGGTGGTTTCCTCCTGCCGGGACAGGACGGCGGAAAAAATGGAAAGCCTGCGGGCCGCCGACGCCATCACTGAGATCATGAACCTGTTTAAGCGGTGCAACAAATATATTGATGAAACCATGCCTTGGGTGCTCAGCAAGGACGAGGAAAAGCTGCCCAGGCTATCTACGGTACTTTATAATTTGGTGGATTCCATCTGCGTGGGGGCATCGCTTCTGCGGCCCTTCCTGCCCGGTGCCTGCGACAGCATTTTCGCTCAGCTGAATGCCAGCCCCAGGGAATGGGACGATCTGAACAAAACCGGCCTGTACGAAAATGGCAGAAGGGTCACCGATCAGCCGGAGATTCTCTTTGCCCGACAGGATGTGAACCAGGTACTGGAGCGAGCTGAGAAAAAGCGGCTTGCCGCTATGCCGACGCCTGCGATCGAAGTGGAGCCGCAGCTTTTGGAAAAGGTCGACTTTGACACCTTCTGCAAATCGGATTTCCGGGCGGTAAAAGTGAAGGCCTGCGAAGCCGTAAAGAAGAGTGAGAAACTTTTGAAATTCACGCTGGACGATGGCACTGGCACAGATCGGCAGATCCTGTCCGGCATCCACAAGTGGTATGAGCCGGAGTCCCTGGTGGGAAAGACCCTGGTGGCCATTGTGAATCTGCCGCCCCGGAAGATGATGGGGCTGGAAAGCAACGGCATGCTCATTTCCGCCGTGCATCAGGAAAAGGGCGAAGAGGCCCTGCACCTTATCATTGTGGACGATGACATTCCCGCCGGGGCCAAGCTGTGCTGAAGGTTCTGGGAGCTAAAACCGCCACTCTGCCAAGTGACGGTATGTGAGGACTGATATGTGTGATATTTGACAGCCATGCGCATTATGATGATGAGCAGTTCGACCCGGACCGGGAGAAACTGCTGGGAAAAATTCTGCCGGAAAAAGGTGTTTGCGGCGTAATCAATATGGGCGCTGACCTGCAGGGCTGCTATGACACTGTGGCCTTGACGGAACATTACGATTACATTTATGGTGGCGTAGGTGTCCATCCGGAAAATGCTCGGGAACTGCCGACAGACTGGCTGAATACCCTGCGGGAGCTGCTGAAAAAGCCAAAAATCGTAGCGGTGGGAGAAATCGGCCTGGATTACCATTGGCTGGACGAGTGCCCTAAGGATCGGCAGCAGCAGGCATTTGCCGCCCAGCTGGCGCTTTCCAAAGAATTGGACCTTCCCGTGTCCGTCCACGACCGGGAGGCCCATGCAGATACATTAGAGTTTTTACAGAAATACCGGCCCCGGGGAGTAGTACACTGCTTTTCCGGCAGTTGGGAAACCGCCCGGGAAATTTTGAAACTTGGCATGTATTTGGGGGTTGGCGGCGTGGTAACTTTCAAAAACGCACGCCATGTGCCGGAGGTAGTCAAAAGCATGCCGCTGGATCGGCTCCTGCTGGAAACCGACGCCCCCTATATGTCGCCCGTCCCCTGCAGGGGAAAGCGGAACGATTCCTCCCTGATTGCTTTTATTGCGGAAAAGGTTGGCGAGCTGCGGGGAGAAAGCCCAGAAACCATTTTGCGCGCCGCCGCAGATAATGCCCGCAGGCTGTTTCAAATCCCGTAAATTTAAGGAATTGTCCACCGGCTTATGCGCATACTAGATGTAAAATGTTTCAAATGGGGGAATATGCTCTATGAAAAAGGCTGCCTGCCTTCTGCTTGCCTTGCTGGTTTTGCTGGCCTGCGCGGCCTGCGGCACGGCAAGTGATGGAAGCGAAAACCTGGAAGGCTCTGTAGAGGAACTGCTGGGCCAAGTGACAAAAGACGTCACTGACCCGGAAATGAGTTTAATAACTATAGAAGCTACCGAGGAAAATTTCAGCTGGTACTTCTTTATCGATCCCATTCCCGGCGCGGAAGCTTGGGTATCCGAGCCGTTGATCGGCTCCATCCCCCATTTTGTGGGCCTGCTTCGCGTACCGGAAGGTGCGGACGCTGAAAAAACGCAAAGCGAGATCGAGGAAAAGCTCGATCCCCGGAAATGGGTGTGCGTTGAAGCGGAAAAGACCGAGGTGATCCGCCGGGGGGATCTGATTCTGGTGGTCATGTCCGATTCGGACGCAGCAGCCAAAGCTGCCGCCAATTTCCGGGCACTGCGATAAGCCCAGCAAACCGCATAACAAATGGGGCCAACAGATTCCGCTGGCCCCATTTCTTCAATCAATTTACCACCAGCACCAGGGCGGTGATATCGTCCTCGTGGCCATCGCTCCTACGTTTTTGCGCTTCCGAGGTAATCCGTTCCGCCAGCAGGTTGGGGTTTTCCTCTTCGTCCCAGTTGAGGACCAGGTCCATCAGCCATTCCGTACCGGCAGCCGCCACGCCATCAGACACCATGACCACCACGTCCCCAGCGGTCAGCTCCCGTTCATACTGGGCGAATTCCACACCCGGCATAATACCCACCGGTACGCTGGAAGTCTCGATCTGCTCCACATGCCTGCCCCGACGGACTACTGTGCCCGCCGCGCCCGCTTTCCGGAACTCTGTTTTCCCGGTAAACAGGTCGATGCAGGTCACGTCCAAAGTGGCAAGGGACTCATCTCCCGACTTGGCAATCAGGGCGGCGTTCACCGTTTGAAGCATGCTGTCAAATCCTATGCCCGCTTTTAAAAGGTTTTCCGCCATTGCCGAGGTCATTGCGCCGTCTACAGCCGCCCTGCCGCCGGTTCCCATGCCGTCGCTGAGCACCGCGATCAAGCGGCCGCACCCATCGTAAAATACACTGGCGCTGTCCCCGCAGAAGGAGCCACTTTTCGCGCAGTATTGAGAAAACCCCCTTCCTACCTCAAAGGCGGGGCGCTGGCACATCTGGATGCGGCATCGATCCTCCGTATTGCTGACGCAGGGCGGAGAAAACACGCGCCCACAGGCAGCGGAGACTTCTTTTGTAAATACACTTCGATTCAACCGTTTCTGGCGGTCTTTTCGGATCTCCGCTTCCACCTTCATACGGCCAAAGCGGTCCAACCGACAGCAAACCTCCAGCGGAGTTACGCCGTTATCACGCAGGATATCCTCTATCCTCTGGGCGGATTCTTCATCAAAATGCTGGTACAAGGAAAATTCCCCGGCCATTTCATCCAGTATCCCTGCAGTGGTGCGGAAATGCTGCTCTGCCGCTTCCCGCACCTGGGCGGCCCGCAGCTCAGCGGCTTCTTTCATGAGGTAACGGCTATAGTTCTTGTTGATCTCGTCCCGCATTTCACCAGCCCGGCCGCACCGTTCGGCAAACTCTTGGGTAAAATCCCCGGTATCGACCTTTCCCTTTTCCTTCAGCACCCGGGTCAACCCGGCAAAGCTGTCAAGCGTCTGCTCCTTGTGCTTCCGCCAGCATACGGCGCGCATGGCGCATCCGGCGCAAATGGTTTCCGCAGCCCGGTTGTATACTCCCTGCATGTTGGGAGCACAGATGGCCGACAGCTTTTGGGATATCTCATCCACCGAGGAATATACTTTGGAAAGGGCTTCGGAAGCGTGGCGCAGGCGCATAACAATATTGTTCCGCAAAGCCCCGCCGCTCAAAGTGTCCCGCCGCACGCCAAACAACTCGCCGAGCCGCCTGCTTCGCGGCAGGGCCATGTATAGCACAGTAGCCGCCGCCACTTCAATGGCCCCGGTGAAAATCTGAGAGCCATCGCCCCCGCCCTGCAGGGACGCTACGCCGTGGGAAAGAATAAAAGCCACCGCCGTGGCGATCTTTCCCATAGGGGAAAACACGCCGGCCATCAATCCCCCCAGGCCGTATGCACCGGACAGGTAGGAAAGCCCGGCAGTGGAAAGCCCTTGGATGGCCCCGGCGGTTACGCCGGCCACCGCGCCGCCGCTGACGCCCCCTACTCTGGCGCAGTAGATCACCATCAGCACCATGCAAATCCGCCCCAGGGACACCCCGGAAATGGTGACGCTGGAAAAGGCCAGCACCAGGACACCGGCGGTCACCGCCAAAGCGGCCACATCGCCGCTGTCATATAGGCCGTTTGATCTGGTATTCCCATCCTCGGAAAGACCGGAAAGCAGCCGGGCGGTTCGGGTGAGAAAATAAGCGGCCCCCGCCCCCAAAAGGGACTCCGCAAGGTACAAAGCTGCCGAATAGTTGACAGAGCCGCTTAAGAACACCATCGTCATGCCTGTCAGCAATAGGGGCAGGAAAGTCACCGCCGGCGCATATAGGGGATGGAGATTTAACGCTTTCAGCTCCGAAAGGGACCAGCGGATTGCCGCCACCGCAACGATGGCCGCCGCATACCGCACCGATATGTAAACGGGAGAAGGCAAGAGATAGCCAAAAAAGGCACCGACTACCGCCGACCACATTCCCCCTCCCGGTGCCGCCGCCACCGCTGCTACCCCAAAGGGTGCGTATTTGCCGAATACCAATCCCCGGGCAGCGAGAAGCCCACCCAAAAAACTTGCCGCCGCCGTAATTGCCTTGCGGGCATATATGGAATGCATATACTCCCCCACGCGGCCGAAAAACTGCCGAACCCTTGAACCTTCCACCGAAAACACCGCCTCTAACAGAAATTATGTAACCCGCTATGCAGGTTGCTTAAAAAGTATACCTGTCCTCAAAAAAATATCCTGTCGCTCGGTGGCAGGAATTTCTTGTCATTTTACTTAAGAAATATCTGGTTTAAGCGGCTTTACTTCCTTTTCGGCTCGCTCCTGGCGAAAAATGGACTACGATATCTGTAAACAAATTATGTAAATTAAATTATTTGCAACTTACCGGACGACCCAACTGCAAAGGGAACATTACTTCGCCTTGAACAACCCTGGCCGCAAAGAAATGTTTGACTTTTCACACCGGGTGGTATACAATAAATTGAAATCAGAAAATGAACCTGAGAACGGAACAAGTAACAGGCAAGTTTCCTTTCAGAGAGCCGCGGCGGGGTGTGAACGCGGCAGGGAGTAATCTGCGAATGGGGCCGGGAGGTCCGGGCAGGAAATGGCCCGGCGTTTTCCTCGTTACGGAAGAAAAGCGGGCTGCAGCATCGCCGCGCCGACTGTTACAGCGGCGGAAAACGCAGTCAATTTGGGTGGTACCGCAGGAAGTGCTCCTGTCCCTTGCGTTTAGGCGCGGGACGGGTTTTTTATTTTCAAAATCAGAGAAAAGAGGAAATGGATATGGAATATCGGTTTTCAGATCGGGTACAGAGCTTAAAGCCCTCCGCTATCCGGGAAATTTTAAAGAACTCCTCTGCCCCGGGGATTATCCCCCTGTCCGCCGGGAATCCCGCGCCTGACGCCTTCCCTTATGAGGACATCCGCCGCATCTCCGCAAAGCTACTGGAGGACACCCCGATCGATGCCCTGCAGTATAGCGTCACCGAGGGGTATCTCCCTTTGCGGGAGCACCTTCGCGCCTACATGCGGGAAAAACACGGCGTAGGAAACGAAAACGATGAGATTCTAATCACCAGCGGTGCCCAGCAGGTGATGGACCTGCTGACAAAAACATTGTTAAACGAGGGCGACACCGTGCTCTGCGAAGCTCCCAGCTTCATTGGCTCCTTAAACACCTTCCGTTCCTACCGCGCCAAGCTGGCGGGGATCCCCATGGAAGAAGACGGCATCGATGTGGAGCGGCTGGCAAACGCGCTGGACACCGAAAAAAATGTAAAATACCTGTATACCATCCCCAATTTTCAAAACCCCTCCGGCATTACCATGAGCCTTGAAAAGCGAAAAAAGGTCTATGAGCTTTGCCGGGATCATGGGGTACTGATTCTGGAGGATAACCCTTACGGCGATCTGCGGTTTGCGGGTAAGGACATCCCCTCAATCAAGTCCCTGGATCGGGAAGGAGTGGTACTTTACGCCGGCTCCTTCTCTAAAGTGGTCTCCCCTGGCATGCGGGTGGGCTACGCCATCGGACCAAAGCCGGTCATTCAGAAAATGGTGGTGTGCAAGCAGGGCGAGGATGTACACTCCAACATCTGGGCACAGATCGTCTGCCACCGGTTTATGACGGAATGCGACTACGAAGCCCATCTGGATCGCCTGCGGGCCATTTACCGCAGGAAAAGCGCCGTGCTGCTGGAGGCGATGGAGCGGTATTTTAAGCCTTGGATCTCCTGGAGCGAATTCCAGGGCGGCTTGTTTGCCTGGTGCACCCTGCCGGAAAATATCAACATGCTGGATTTCGTAAAGCGGGCGGCGGAACGTAAAGCCTGCGTAGTGCCGGGCACCGCTTTTCTCACCGACGAAGCCGAACCTTGCCAGTCCTTCCGCATCAATTTCTCCACTCCCACCGATGAACAGCTCATGCAAGGCGTGAAGATTTTAGGGGAGCTGGCAAAAGAGATGCTGAGCAGCCGAAATTAGCAGTGATAGAACAGAAAAGGGAGAAACAAATGGATAATGTACAAGCTGAGCAGAAGAAGCGGATTTTAAGCATGTACCAGTGTACAGGGACCTTCCATCTGGGAAATTACCTGGGCGCTATCAAGAATCATGTAGCCTTTCAGGACGAATACGAGTGCGTCTACGCCCTGGCGGATCTGCACGCCATCACGGTTCGGCAGGAGCCGGCAAATCTGCGTCGGTATACTGTGGAAGCCTATGCCTGTCTGCTGGCCATGGGAATCGACCTCAACAAAACCGTACTCTTTATCCAAAGTCAGGTGCCGGAGCACGCGCAGCTGGCCTGGATTTTAAATTGTTATACCCAGTTCGGAGAGCTTTCCAGGATGACCCAGTTTAAGGACAAATCCCAAAAACACGCCGACAACGTAAACGCCGGGCTGTTTACCTATCCTTGTCTGATGGCGGCGGACATCCTACTTTACCAGGCGGATTACGTGCCGGTGGGCGCTGATCAGAAACAGCATGTGGAACTTGCCCGGAACGTGGCCGAGCGGTTCAACGGCGTTTACAGTCCCACTTTCACCGTGCCGGCGCCGTTGATTCCGGAGCATGGCGCCAGGGTGATGAGCCTGCAGGATCCCACCAAGAAGATGAGCAAATCCGATGGCAACAACAACGGTTGCATTTCCGTGCTGGATGATCCGGACACCATTATGCGCAAGTTTAAGCGAGCCGTCACTGACAGCGATTCCCAGATCCGCTTTGGAGAGGGCAAAACTGGCGTCAACAACCTGATGGATATTTATTCCGCCATCACCGGCAAAACCATCCAGGAGATCGAACGGGAATTTGAAGGCAAGGGCTACGGCGATTTCAAGCCCGCCGTAGCAGAAGCCGTAATCGGCGAGCTTGCGCCCATCCAGCGGCGCTTTCAAGAATTGATGGGTGACAAGGCCTATCTGGAAAAATGCTTCCGGGAAAACGCGGAAAAGGCCCACTACCTTGCTCAGAAAACCCTGCGCAAGGTAATGAAAAAGGTTGGGTTTGTCGGGCTGTAACGCCGTCATACGGAAACGGAGGTAAAAGCTTGCCCCAGAACAACACGGTGGCAGGAGTCCTGGCCCATGTGGGCGCAGGCAAAACCACCTTTTCCGAGCAGATTTATATCAGGGCGGCATCCTGCGGCTCCGGGCGCTCGTAGACATTGGCGGTGCCCCGGAAAAGGGCAGGTCCAGGAAAAATGTGGGGGCTTCGGCGGGCCAGCAGAGCAAAATTTGAACTGCCGGGGATCAAATTCCTCGGCAGCTTTTTCGTACATTCTCCGCTGTGAACAACTTCCGGAACGACCTCGAAAATTTACAAATAAACGAATTGACACATCCGGAAACTTGTCGTATTTGACGGCAAAACGAGTGCGGACAAAAATGAAATCGTT
>CAYSQF010000018.1:0-17130 GCA_964433105.1 uncultured Acutalibacter sp. | reverse complement strand
ATCTCCCAACTGAGCGAAGCTTGCCAGTCTGAAAATGAGGAAAAGATGCAGGAAGCGATGGAGCATTCTCAAATGGAAAGTGGGAAAGTTGAATCCGCGGTTTCCAGCTGTCCTTAAAAACCTTTTTCCACCTGTAACTCCTGACCGGCTTCCGCTTCTTCCGGTTTTTACTTTTCATTACCTTCGACTGGTGAATAAATTGAGCGATCTGCCCGAAAAAATGCGGCAGAAGCATATACAAAAGCGGCAACTCGGGAAAATCCCAGGCTGCCGCTTCAGTATTATTGCTTGATTTTACTTTGCTTCGAAATACGCCTTGATGGCTTTATAAGTCATATAAACATCCAGCTTGGAAACAACCTCAAAGGGTGCGTGCATGGAAAGCACCGGCACGCCGATGTCAATGACGTCGGCATTGAACTTTGCCACGGCGGAAGCCACGGTACCGCCACCGCCCTGGTCCACCTTGCCGATCTCGCCGATCTGCCAGACCACGCCGGCATCGTCCATCACCTTGCGCACCCAGCCCACAAACTCAGCGGAAGCGTCGTTGCTGCCGCTCTTGCCGCGGGATCCGGTGTACTTGCAAAAGCCCACGCCGCGGTTGAAGTAGCAGGAATTGTTTGGCTCATAGGCATAGGCATAGGTAGGATCGTAAGCCACGGTGACGTCTGCGGACAGGCAGTTGGACTTGCTCCACACATGGCGGGCCTCCAAGCCCTCGGCGGCGGCCAGGTCGGCCACAAAATACCGGAGATATTCGGAATTCAAGCCGGTATTTCCTACACTGCCGATCTCTTCCTTGTCCGCCAGGCAGGTGACCACCGTGTGCTCGGGCGTCTTACAGTCCAGGATTGCCTGAACGGAAGGATACGCGCATACCCGATCGTCATGGCCGTAAGCGCCGATCATACTGCGGTCAAAGCCGATGTCCACGGCCTTAAAGGCGGGCACAAAAGAAATTTCGGCAGAAATCAGATCGCCTTCCACAATGCCGTACTGCTCGTGCAGGATATTCATGATATTCAGCTTATAGAGCTGCTCACCTTCGCCGTCCAGGGGCAGGCTGCCTACCAGGATGTTCAGGTCCTCGCCGGTAAAAGCATCACCCAGCTTTTTGGCTGCCTGATCCTTCCCCAGATGGGGCAGGATATCGGTGATGGTGAACTGAGGGTCGCCATCCTTCTCGCCCACGTTTACGGTGATTTCCGTGCCATCCTTGCGCACGATTTTCCCATGCATGGACAGGGGAATGGCAGTCCACTGATACTTTTTAATGCCGCCGTAATAGTGGGTCTTTAAAAGGGCAAGCTCGTTGGATTCATACAACGGGATGGGCTTTAAATCGATCCGGGGGTTGTCAATGTGGGCAGCGGCAATGCGCACCCCTTCCTTACAGCTCTTCTTGCCGATCACCGCCAGGCACATGGCCTTGCCGCGGTTGTTGTAGTACACCTTTTCCCCCGCCTTATACTTGTGGGTGGGATCGAAGGGCACAAAGCCGGCGGCTTCAGCAGCTTTTACAGTGTAATCCACCGTTTCCCGCTCGGTTTTCACCTGATTCAAAAAGTCCTTATAGCCCTCGGCAAATTTGCTGGCTTTCTTTATTTCCTGTGCCCCGGCCTTTTTTGCGCCGTTCGTCTTGTCGTTCAAAAGTTCCTTCGCCAATTCCTTAGCATCCATCGTTTTTGCCATTGGTATCCATCCTTTCTTGATCCCATAAATACCGTTTTACGGTTCAGGGCTCTTCTAAATTATATTGTATGCACACATTATACAACCATTTTCCGGCAAAAGTCAACAGGGCGGCACTCCCCCACCGATCCTACTCCCGGTACAACCTTTCGTACCGTTCCATCGCCTTTTGGACCTTCTCCACATAGCTTTTTGTCTCCGGGTAGGGGATAGTATGCAGGGTCTTCCCGTCGCTGGAGTAAGCATCCTCCTGGAGCCAGTTGGACACGTTTCCCATCCCGGCGTTGTAAGCGCACAAGGCCACCTCCAGGCTGCCGTATTGGTTCAGCAGAAGCCGGAGCAGGGCGCAGCCACAGTGGATATTGTCCCCGGGATCCTCTAAATCTTCCCCGCCGTTTTCCGGAGGATAAAGGGACGCGATCCACTCGAAGGTAGCGGGCGTCAGCTGCATCAAGCCCCTGGCCCCGGCGTGGGACTGCGCATCCTCCCGGAACCCGCTTTCCGTTTTCATCACTGCGTAGATCAGATTGCTGTCCAAGTCGAATTCAGCGGCCTCACGGTCCACCAAAGTCCCGTAAGGACGGGGGTACAACAACTTTAAGCCGTGCTCCAAAAGGGTTGGACCGGCAAAAAGGCCCAACAGCGCAATCGTCAGCAGAATTGCCACCAAAGTGAGAAAAGCCTTTTTCATATGTTCTCCCGAAATTCCTTCCATTCTCCCGCGCCTTCCAACTCCTGCAAAACCGGCGCAAGGGCTTTGGAAAAATCCGTCCCCACCCTGTTTTCGATCTCGTAATCTGCCCGGTCCACATAAAATTCATCCGGATGCTGGGCGGAAAAACGCTGCGCCGCCTGCTCATCGGTCAGACCGTCCCGTTTCCGGAGCCGTGCCAGCCGTTCCTGTTCCGGGGCTGTGACCGCCAAAATTCTGGTACAGGCACTGTCCAAGCCGGATTCAAATAAGGTTGGGGCATCCAGAGCCACCGCCTCAAAGCCCATCGTGGCAGCCTGATTAAGCTGCAGCCGCACCGCCCGGACAATCCGGGGGAATGTAATCTCTTCCAGCTTTTTGTGGCATTCCGGGGAACTGAACGCCGCTCGGGCCAGCGCCCGCCGATCCAAAATTCCATTGGGGGCAATCCCTTTACCAAAGGCTTCCCACAGTTCCCTAATACACGCATCGTCGTACACTGCGGGGGAATGGGTAAGAGCGTCGCAGTCGACGACCGCCCACCCGGCCTGACGAAGAACCTCCGCCGCTGTAGATTTTCCTCCGCCGCTGGGTCCGGTCAAGCCCAGCACCATTGGCGCCAGACGCACCAGTTGAAAACCAGCCGCACGGATCAGCCGATTGTACACCGCCAGCCCTACCCCCTTTTGCGAAGGCGCATGGGCGTACACCTTTTCCGCGCCTTGTTCATCCAACCGGTGAAGCAGGGTAAAAAGCCTGTGCGCCTGTTCGCCGCCATTGTAGCGGCTGCCGCAGTCCAAATATGGTACATGCAGAAAGGGCACATCCTCGTGGAAACACAGAGCGGTGCAACCG
Source organism: uncultured Acutalibacter sp. (assembly GCA_964433105.1). Classification (GTDB taxonomy): domain Bacteria; phylum Bacillota; class Clostridia; order Oscillospirales; family Acutalibacteraceae; genus Acutalibacter. Next base: position 13,889 of record CAYSQF010000018.1, on the reverse strand, counting down.
GGCTTTAAGTTAACATAATCCGCAAATTTTTCCGGAGAAGCATCCACCAGGGTCACATCGGCTTTGGGCGCGTAGTGCTTGTATTTCATGCCGGGGGACGCGGCCTTCTTTCCAGTTTCCAGCCGGTGGAGCACCGCCGGGTCCACATCCACGCGACCCAGCACAGAGCAAAGCTGAGACAAGGTCACCCCGCCCGGCCGCAGGAGCAGAGGAACCTCCCCGGCCAAAGTGACCACGGTGGACTCCACTCCCACGCCGCAGTCCCCGCCATCGACCAGGGCTTCCACCTTGCCGGTAAGGTCCGCTCGTACGTGGGCAAAGGTGGTTGGGCTGGGCTGGCCGGAAAGGTTGGCGGAGGGCGCTGCCAGCGGAACGCCTGCCGCCCGGATCACCGCCCGAGCTACCGGGTGAGAAGGAAAACGCACCGCCACCGTGTCCAAGCCGCCGCTGACAGTGGAAGAAATCACACTCGATTTTGGTAAAATGATCGTAAGAGGGCCGGGCCAGAATGTGTCGGCCAATTTTCTTGCCGCTTCCGACACTTCCCGCACCAGTGGGGCAAGCTGGGAAAAATCGCAGATATGGACGATCAGCGGATTGTCGCAGGGCCGACCCTTCGTCACGTAGATCCGTCGTACCGCCGTTTCATCTAATGCGTTGGCCGCCAGGCCATACACCGTTTCCGTAGGAATTGCAGCCAAACCGCCGCTTTGCAGGATCATCCCCGCGCGCCGGACATCCTCCGGGCTGTTCCCATCTAAAAGTAAGGTTTCCATATCTATGACCACTTTTCTTTCTCTCTCAGCGCAAATTTTGGCGCACTTAAGGTGCACAGGTTATTCACCTGCTTCCAACTGCGATGCCCGGTCTGCGGCGATCAGGGGGTCAATCAGCTGATCCAGCTCACCTGCCAGCACCTCGTCCAACTTATACAGTGTCAAGCCAATGCGGTGGTCTGTCACTCTGGATTGAGGAAAATTGTAAGTGCGGATCCGTTCCGAACGATCCCCGCTCCCCACTTGGCTCCTCCGCTCCTCGGCCACCTGGGCGCTGGCTTTTTCCCGCTCCTGTGAAAGGAGTCGGGCCCGCAGCACCTTCATGGCCTTATCCTTATTTTTGTATTGGCTCCGCTCGTCCTGGCATTCCACTACCATGCCGGTAGGCAGATGAGTAATACGGATGGCGGACGACGTTTTGTTGATATGCTGCCCGCCCGCTCCGCTGGAACGGAAGGTATCGATCTGCAGATCTTTCGGGTCGATCTCCACCTCCACCTCTTCGGCTTCTGGCAGCACCGCCACAGTAGCGGCGGAAGTGTGGATGCGCCCCTGGGTTTCGGTTTCGGGAACGCGCTGTACCCGATGGGCGCCGCTTTCGTATTTCAGGCGGGAATAGGCACCTTCTCCATTGATCAGGAAGCTCACCTCTTTAAAACCGCCCAGTTCCGTTTCGTTTAGGCCCACTATCTCTGTTTTCCAGCCCCTCTTGTCGGCATAGGCCGTATACATGCGGTAAAGGTCATAGGCAAACAAGGCGGCTTCCTCGCCTCCGGTGCCGCCGCGGATTTCCACGATCACATTTTTTTCGTCGTTGGGATCCTTGGGAAGAAGCAGTATTTTGATCTTCTCTTCCAATTTCTCCAGCTTCCCTGTGCTTTCCCGGATTTCCTCCTGGGCCATTTCCCGCAGCTCCCGTTCGGAAGATTCCTCCAGCAGCTCTTTGGCCCCTGCCAATGCATCTTCACACCGCCGGTACGCCCGATAGGCCTCTACCACCGGTTCCAGATTCCGGTACTCTTTCATCAAAGCGGCGTACAGCTCCCGATCGCCGATGGTTTGGGGATCGTACAATTTTAAATTCAATTCTTCCAGTCGATTTTCAAACGCCTGCAGGTTTTCAAACATAATAAACGCCCTCTCACCCTTTGATATGAAAGCAAAATTGCAAAAAGGCGCTATTGTTCGCCGGAGCCTTCCCGGATAATTTTTTTGATGTTCTTTTCGCATTTCAGCCGGGGCAGCATAATTTCCCGACCGCACTTGCGGCAGCGGATCTTGAAATCCATTCCGGAGCGGAGCACTTCAAATTCCAGTGAACCGCAGGGATGGGGCTTTTTCATCCGCAGGATATCCCCTACGCGCACATCCATTTGCGTTCTCCTTTATTTCCTATTCCTGCGGCATAGCCGCTAAAGTGTCAGAGGCCGATACGGCAAGCGTGTCCGCTGCTGCAGACGTACTTTCGGAAATAAGCACCGAAACGGTGTATTTTCCCAGCACCCAGCAGGAGTCAGAGCCGCTCCCGCTAATGGTGATGGTAGCCGGAACATCCACATTTCCGGTGCGATCTCCAAAGTTTGCCAGATCGAGCTGAACAGACAAGGAGTCGCCAGTCAGCTTGGAAATCTGAGCATCGGAACCTGCCACACTCACATCCAGCAGTTGGACGTTGTAAACCACATCCTTGCCCGCCGGCTGGTTGGACACTTGGAAATTGTCTGCCGGCACGGTAACCACAGCCTTCCGGTACCCATTCAAATTGATAGATACCGTGGCCTGGCTGACTGTGTTTTCCCCCGCAGCACTGATGTTCCGCACCCCTGCAGGCAGGGAAATATCCATTGTAAAGGTGTTCTTTTGAGAAATATCCAGTTCCGCGAAATCGATAGGCGTATCCAAGGTGATCTCGTTGATGGCGGAAAGTGCTTCAGTGGTGCCGGCAATATCAATCTGAGCCGGCTCTACCGTAATGCGGGAATCCGCAAATCCCTTGGGCTGGTGCACGGTAGACGGTACAATGCTCACAGTTTTCTTCGACAAAACCGGGATGGTGACATCCACCGTATCCACATCCATTTCCAGATACAAGCTGCCAGTATCCGTAATTTCCTGGTTGTTCTGATCGTATAGCCGCACCGGGCATGTAAAGGATGCATCCGCCCGGAGAGGGTCGTTCAAGGGATAAACGATCACCGCGCGGCTGATCTTATTGACTGAGGATTCCGGCCCGGAAACGGTGATGCTGTCAGCGGAAAGCACGGGCGTACCGGAGTAAAAATCGGTGTCCGCGCTATATTTAAGCTCCTGCTCAATTGGAAACACCGCTTCCTTGTAGCGGTCATACTCCACGGTGATCTCCTCCGGACTGACCGAGACGATCTGGTAATCGGAAACGGACGTGTTCTTGGACGACCGCACTGGAATCGTGGCCTTTTGCAGCGTGTTCCCCGTCAGTTTGGTAGAGGTTGGGTTCAAGGTAGCCGTTACGGTGAAATCTGCTTCTGTCAGCTTGTTGGTGATCAGGCTGTTGCCGGAAATTTCCAAGTCTGCGGTGCTGTATGACTGATTGAAAATCTTGATGCCATCTTCCGCTGCCGCCGTGGAGACTTCCACATTGATAGGTACGTCCCGGACGGTCCTGTTATTCGCTGTATTCCCAGACGCCATAATGAACCAGAGGATTACCGCTACGCAAAACGAAAAAATCAGCACGAAGGTGTTGTGATAGAAAATGTCATTGAGCTTCAGCTTCCTCTTTTTGGGGGCTTGTCCCTTCTTTTCTTCATTCATGGTCGTCATTCTCCTTCCCACGGGATAGACCGAAGCCCAGTTTTTCAAAAATCCCCTTACCGACGGACGCGTTTTTCTCCGTGGAGCCGATCAGCGTTTTTTCCAGAAACTGAGCCAGGCTGTGCCGGTTGTAATCCCGCGTGAGCCTGCCGTCCATCGCGATGGAAATCTGCCCGGTTTCCTCGGAGACTACCACCACCAGGGCATCGGAATTTTCGCTCATCCCCAGCGCGGCCCGGTGACGGGTACCCAGCTCTGCGCTGACGCTGTCGCTGGCAGTCAGGGGGAGAATGCACCCCGCCGCATAGACCCTGCCGTCCCGGATGATCATTGCCCCATCGTGCAGAGGGGCCTTGTTGAAAAATATGTTCGCAATAAGCTGACCGGAGGGATCGGCCTCCACAATGGTGCCAGTGGCGGCGATCTCCCCCAGCTTCGTACGACGTTCAAAAACGATTAACGCACCCATGCGCATTTGCTGCAACAGTGAAGTTGCTTCTACCACACCCTCGATGGCCCGGCGAACTTCGGCCTTGCCGTCTTCCCGTTCCTTCCCCCCTATTGCGTTGGCAAGGGAAAGGCCCATTTTATTCCGGCCTACCTGCTCCAAGGCTTTGCGGATCTCAGGCTGAAACAGGACCACCACCACAATCACGGTGGATTGGATAAACGCCCGCAGGATGGCGTTGAGCATCATCAAATCCAGGTAGTAGGAGATGATGAAAAGAACCACCAACAAGATAATGCCCTTTACCAGCTGTCCTGCCCTGGTTTCCCGCACCAGTTTAATGACGCCATAGAGCAATGCGGTCACAATCAGAACATCAATGGCGTCTTTCAGCGTGAACTGCCTAGCCAGGTTTAAAATGGTCTGTCCAGTTTCAGACAGGAAATTTATTACCGAGTCCACTGCCATCCACCCTTCCTTTGATAACGTTCCCAAACGGCCTGAAGCCGTTGAAATTTGTAGCCATCGGGCCGCACTTTCATCCCTTTTCGGACGCAAAGCCCAACCAGTTGTATTTTATCATAAATAAAGCGCAAATAAAAGGGTTTTCTCCGAAAGATTCCACTTATTTTCCCGTTCATTCCTTGTTGGAACGAACCATTGCCCGTTGGAATGCCTGTAGCCGAACTGCCAGCGCATCAATCTCCTCCCTGCGGGTAAAAACGGATGGCGCCACGCGCACTGTGCCGTCGGTACCCATTTTATCGTGGGCCAGCGGCGCACAGTGCAGCCCACAGCGCACCGCTATTCCAGATTTTGCCAGCCACTCGCCTACCTTTTCACTGGGAACGCCCTCCACATTAAAGGAAAGCACTGGCAGGAACCAGGGAAGATTCGGCTCATCCGTGTAAAGCTTAAAACCTTGTCGCTTAGAAAGAACATTATAAATCTGTTTCACTTTACGCATTTCTTCCCGCCAGATCTTTTCAGGTCCCTTGCTCTTCACGAATTCCATACCGGCCCGCAGGCCCAGAATTCCCGGTACATCGATGGTGCCACTTTCATACCGTTCCGGCGGGTACTCCGGTTGGAGCATACTGCGGGACTGGGTCCCCGTTCCGCCTTCTACCAGCGTGGCCAACTGATCCTCCGGGTTCCGGAAGATCAGCATGCCGGTGCCCATAGGGCCATACAACCCCTTGTGCCCGGCACAACAGAGATAGTCGATACCGCTTTCCTCCAGGTCGATTGGGATCAGTCCCGCACTCTGAGCGCCGTCTACACAGATTTTCGCTCCATATTGGTGGCAGAGGGCGGCGATCCGTTCCACCGGCACCCGAATCCCAAACACGTTGGACGCTTGGGTACATACGACCAGCTTTGTATTAGGCGCCATCGCCCGGCGGAAAGCCTCCATTGTAGCGACGCTGTCCGCCGGAGCCACCGACGCCACCGTGTAGGTTACGCCCCGTTTTGCCAATTCGGAAAGGGGGCGCATGACCGCGTTGTGCTCCAAATCTGAAACCACCACGTGGTCTCCACTTTTCAGGCAGCCTTTTAAAACGAGATTCAGGGCTTGGGTACAGTTTGGCTGAAATACCACACACTCCGGCCCTCTGGCACCGAAAAGCTCCGCCGCGCACCGGCGGCATTCATACACCGCCCGGGTGGTGCGCGTACTCATTTCATAACCGCTCCGACCGGGGTTTGCTCCATAGTCCCGAAGCGCCCGCGCCACGGCTTCCCGGACCTGAGGAGGCTTTGGGAAGGTGGTTGCGGCATTGTCGAGATAGATCATCCGCCATCACCCTGCTCCATCCTTCCCAGGATTCTAATACCGTTGTCCCGCAGGATTTTTTCCGCCGCATCTGCCCCATCGGGCACGTATATACCGTACCCACAGCCAGTTTCCGAAGTTTTTGGAACGCGTTCCACATATCCCCGTATCCCGGAACGGGCCAAAAGCTCCCTGGATTTCATGGCATATGTGACAGAGCTTACCATAATCAAGGGCTTGCCCATTAAAGATCACCTCATATCCGTAATTCCTGATTACAATTGCGAATTCCTCGCCTATCTCTATAGTATGCGCGGCCGTTCGCCAGGTGCGGACATTTCTCCGAGGTTGATGCAAAAGCGGGGCAGCATCGGGGCAACCGCCCCTTTCCTGTCCCGCACTTTATCGATTTTCAGAACATGCGCTGCCCGTTATTCTCCAACGCACGCAACCGTCTTTATGTTTTCCGGGACGTTCACGTATTCCCGGAAGACGAGGACGGAAGGGAATACGCCTGCTGGTAGGCGTTGAAATCGTGGGTGAATGCCTGGTCGCCGCCGCCTTTGACCTCGTTTAAATAAACATGGGTATCCATGACGGAATCTTTGATCTGGATCACCGTTACCGCCACATTGGAGCAATGGTCCGACACACGGGAATAGTTGGTCAACAGGTCCGACAGGACAAAGCCAAGCTCGATGGTGCAGCGCCCTTCCTGCAGGCGTTTAATATGCCGGTCCTTCAATTCCTGATTCAATCCGTCAATCACCTGTTCCAGCGGTTCCACCTTGCTGGCCAAAGCGCTGTCATCCTTCTCAAAGGCTTCCACAGTAAGGTTCAGAATGTCCACAATGGCCCGGGTCATCACCCCCAGCTCTTCTTGGGCGCTATGAGAAAATTTCAGTTCCTTGTCATTGATCTCGTCCGCGGCCCGCTGGATGTTCACCGCGTGGTCGCCGATGCGTTCAAAATCCCCAATCGCATGGAGCAGCTCGGACACCTCGTTGCTGTCCCCCTGGGAGAGGTTTTTACTGCTGAGCTTTACCAGAAACGTACCCAGCTTGTCCTCATACAGATCAATCTGCTCTTCCATTTCGGCGACAAGCTCCGCCCGCTTCCCATCGTATTCCTTTACGTTGCCGATGGCGGCCAGCATGGAATCCCTGGCAGCCTTTGCCATCTTCACGGTCACATTCCGGCACTCTACAATGGCAAAGGACGGGGAAAGCAGCAAACGCTCGTCCAAAAGCTCTTCCTTGGTATTATTCTCCCGGATCGTAACCTTCGCCAGCTTTTCCAGCTGCTTTGTAAAAGGCAGGAACATGACGGTATTTACAATATTGAACAGCGTGTGCACCACGGCGATCCCCAGCGCGCTGATGGGTTGGTCGACAAAATCAAAATGGAACACAGCGTGCAGGGCATAGAACAACGGCACACAGATCAGGGTGCCGATCACTTTGAAATAAAAATTCACAACGGCCACCCGTTTGGCATTCTTGTTGGCGCCGATACAGGAAAGCAGCGCTGTGGCGCAGGTACCGATGCTGGCGCCGGTGATGATGGGGAACGCCATGCCAAAGGTGATGCTCCCCGTCATGGAAAGGGACTGCAAAATACCCACGGATGCCGCCGAGCTTTGGATGATGCCGGTGAACACCGTACCCAATAGAACGCCCGCCACCGGATTGCTGAACATGACTAAGGCATCCTGGAAGAAAGGCATGTCCGCCAAACCGCTGACAGAATTGCTCATAAAGGTCATGCCGGTCATCAGTACGGAAAAGCCGATCAAAATAGTGCCGATATCCTTCTTTTTTCCATCCTTGTAAATGGTTATAAACAGAACGCCTATCAGGGCAACCAGCGGGGAAAAGGATTCCGGCTTAAGCATACGCAGCAGAAAACTGTCACTTTGAATCCCAGCGGCGCTCAGGATCCATGCGGTCAACGTGGTGCCAACGCTGGACCCCATGATCACGCCCACGGTCTGGCTCAGCTGCATGATACCAGAGTTTACTAAGCCTACCAACATGACCGTCACGGCCGAGGATGACTGGATGGCAATGGTGATCACCGCGCCCAGCGCCAAGCTTTTCAGCTTATTGGACGTCATGGATTTCAAAACACGCTCTAATTTTCCGCCCACCATTTTTCCCAGGCCAGAGGACATGACGTTCATCCCATACAGGAAGAAGGCCAGCCCTCCCAGCAGCGTAAAGAGAGAAAAAATGTCCATACCTGCGTTTCCCCATTTCAATGGCCGGACGTTCCCGTCCGGATATTCTTTTTTCCGCATTGTCATACATTCTCTTTTTTTATATTAACACATCTCCCCCGGCAAGTTCAATGGATAATTTAAAAAAAGCAAAAGTTTTTATTAGCGGCGGGAAAGCACTGATTTTTTATGTACAAAAAAACGGACAGATAAATTTCCCTTGACAATCTGTGATTACTGTATATAATGTGTATGTACGGTATTTCATTGCAACGAAATTACGAAGCAGAAAGGACGGCGCGTTTTGAACATCATCATCAGTAATCAAAGCGGAAAGCCGATCTACGAACAGATCGTGGAACAGGTAAAGGCTCTGATCCTGGGCGGCGAATTGGAGGAAGGGGACGCCCTGCCCTCCTTGCGGCTGTTGGCAAAGGATCTGCGCATCAGCGTGATCACCACAAAGCGGGCTTATGAAGAGCTGGAACGGGAGGGGTTTGTCTCCTCCGTGCCCGGCAAAGGCTGCTTTGTAGCCGGGAAGAATCTGGAATTGGTCCGCGAGGAGCATCTCCGCCAAGTGGAGGAACACTTGACCCAGGCGGTGCGTGCCGCCGCGCTGTGCGGTATGGGTCTCCAGGAGCTTACCGAAACCCTGCGCCTGCTCTACGAGGAACGGGATTGATTTCCCGGAAAGGAGCGCTGCTATGGCGAACGCCATTGAACTGAAAAACCTAACAAAGCATTACAAAGGCTTTACTCTTGGGCCAGTCAGCCTCATCTTGCCAGCCGGCTGCATTATGGGCTTTATTGGGGAAAACGGGGCTGGAAAGAGTACCGTGATCAAATGCATGCTGGGCCTGGTCCGGCCAAATCAGGGGGAAATCCGGCTGTTGGGAAAAGATCCCCAGCAGGAGCGAACTGTGATGGAAGACGTAGGCACAGTGCTGGACGCCGGCTTTTTCCCGCCAGAGCTGAAAGCGCTGGAACTGGAACGAGTTTTAAAACACATGTACAAAAAATGGGACAGTAATTCTTACCGCCAATACCTGCAGCGGTTCCAGCTGGATGAGAAGCGGAAAATCAGCGACTACTCCCGGGGTATGGTCATGAAGCTCTCTCTGGCCGCCGCCCTGGCCCACCATCCAAAGCTGCTTCTGCTGGACGAAGCCACCAGCGGCCTGGACCCCATGGTCCGGGACGACATTCTGGACATCCTTCTGGACTTTATTCAGGACGAAGAGCACAGCGTGTTTTTGTCCTCCCATATTACCGGCGATTTGGAAAAGATCGCAGACTACATCGTGTTCCTGCACCAAGGGAGAATCGTCATAAACGGGGAAAAGGATGTACTTTTGGACAGCTGCGGCGTTTTGAAGTGCGTCCGAAACGATCTGGATACACTGGACCCCTCCGCTGTTTTGGGTTTTCGTGACGGTGAATTCGGCACGACCGCCTTGGTGCAGAGATCCCTGCTTCCTGAGAAGTTTCAGGTGGAGCCTGCCACATTGGATGATATCATGCTGTACAACATTAAAGGTTCCCATCCCGCAAAGGAGGAAAAGAAGCAATGATTGGACTTCTCTACAAAAACCTGTACGCATCCAAAAAGGAAACCGCTTTAATGGTTATCATCGCCGGGGCAATGGTGGTTTTTATCGCGCTGGCAGGTCCGTCCGCGCTGCTGCCCTGTATCGGCGGCGTAACAGGCCTTTCCATCGTGGCCCCGGCAGCGTCTATCCAACTGGACCGGCAAAGCGGCTGGAATCGTTTCGCGTGCGCTTCCCCCATCCCCAGAAGCAAGATCCTGCTTTCCTTCTACCTTTCCGCCCTGATCAGAAACGCTTTTTTTCTCTGCTTACTGATCCTGGGAAAGGCTATCAGCCGATCCGCATATTCCCTTTGGATTTTCCCGGTGCTCCTGGGGATCATCCTGCTTTTGCAGGCCATCACAATCCCCGTAGGAATAAAACTTGGCCAAACGGCGGTGGTCATCATCTTTTTGTTTGCCGTGTTCGGTTTTACGGGACTGACCGCACTTTTGGGCCGGCTGGGAATTTTGACCGGCAATATCATCGACCAGATTGCCGCCGTTTTCCTCGCGGCCCCCTGGCGCTCTTCCCTGCTCTGTTCTGCCGGGTCCGCCGTTTTATTTGCCCTTTCCTACGCGCTGACCTGCCGCATCTACCAGCGCATGGAATTTTAGGTGACGCCGCTATCGCTGCGGAAAATATGATTCTGGCCGCTCACGGCCTGGGAATCGGCTCCGTGCGGCTGGGCACTTGGCCCATCTTGGAGAAGGTACAGCACCAGGCGGAGCCGTATCCGGAAAAGAAGCCGGACTACGAAGACGACCGAGTCCATTTTGAAAAATGGTAAAGGAGGCGTCATTGAAACAAAAGAAACTGTAAAAAGGCGTGGGATCAAAGGCCCATCCTGGCAGCAGTGCTGACCGTTCTGGCTTTTCTGGTCTACGACTACATCCAGCTGCCCGCCTACAACATCCAATCCGCGGAGACTTGGTTCACGGTCTGCGGCGGCGTTTGCGTTTTCAGTACCGCACCGCCATTTTCGGCAATTCCTATTTTGAGATTGGCGAGGATGGCGCCCTATACTACGTGACCGCCGTTTTTGGGACTACCATTGCGCGTAGGTCTTGCGGGAATCTTCCCGTAAATACTGCAAATACTCAGCACTGCCCCGTTCCACGCAGGAAAAGCTTTTTCTGTTTCAGAAATGGGAAAAACCAGCGCTTTAAAGGGGAACAAATGTTGATATCCTGCATGGTCAGCAGGGTGTAGGCTACAATCACAAAAATGATCATGACAGTCAAAAATACGCTGAGAACAACAAAAAGCAGGACGGCACGGAACTTGACCATGCTGTCCTGCAAAATTTTATCTGCTTCCGAAGCCAGCGGTTTACCGCTATTTCGCGTAATCTACCGCGCGGCTTTCCCGGATCATGTTCACCTTGATCTGCCCCGGATAATCCAGGTCCGCTTCAATCTTCTGGCAGATCTCCCGGGCCAGCAGGGTCATCTGCTCATCGCTGACCTTCTCAGGCTTCACCATAATGCGAATTTCGCGCCCAGCCTGGATCGCATAGCAGTTATCCACACCTTCAAAGGAGGACGCCACTTCTTCCAGCCTTTCCAGACGCTTGATGTAGTTTTCCAGATTTTCGCGACGGGCACCCGGCCTGGCTGCGGAAATGGCGTCGGCGGCCTGTACCAGACAGGCAATGACGGTTTTCGCTTCCACGTCGCCGTGGTGAGCGGCGATCGCGTGGATTACCGTTTCGCTTTCCTTATATTTCCGGGCGACGTCTACGCCGATCTGCACGTGGGAACCTTCCATCTCATGATCCAGTGCTTTACCGATATCATGCAGCAGGCCGGCGCGCTTGGCAATGGTGGGGTCCAGCCCCAGCTCGGAAGCCATCATGCCGGCCAGGAAGGCCACTTCCTTAGAGTGGTTCAGGACATTTTGGCCATAGCTGGTACGGTAGCGCAGACGACCCAAAAGTTTGACCAGCTCGTGGTGAATACCGTTGACGCCCACCTCCAGCACAGCGCGCTCACCTTCGGCCTTGATGGTAGCATCCACCTCCCGCCGGGCCTTTTCCACGGTTTCCTCAATGCGGGTGGGATGGATACGCCCATCGGAAATTAGCTTTTCCAAAGCAATGCGGGCCACCTCGCGGCGAACCGGCTCAAAGCTGGAGAGCGTAATGGCTTCTGGAGTATCATCAATGATCAGATCCACACCGGTCAAGGTCTCAATCGCGCGGATATTCCGGCCTTCACGACCAATGATCCTGCCCTTCATTTCGTCATTTGGCAGGGGCACCACACTGATAGCCGCTTCGGACACATGATCCGCGGCACAGCGCTGAATGGCAAGAGCAATAATCTCTCTGGCAGAGTTATCGCTTTCCTCCTTAGTCTGCTGCTCAAACTCCCTGATCTTCACAGCCTTCTCATGAACCAGCTCACTTTCCAGGTTGTTCAGCAGGTATTCCTTTGCCTGTTCCACGGAGAAAGAGGAAATTTTCTCCAGCATGTCAAACTGGCTTTTCTTGATTGTTTCAGCTTCGCGCAAGCGTTCCTCAGCTTTTTTATTTTTCTGATCGACCTGTTCTTCCTTCCGCTCCAGAGTTTCCAGCTTTTTTTCCAGGCTTTCTTCCTTTTGAAGGATACGCCTTTCCTGATGCTGGATCTCCTTGCGTCGGTCGGCCAGTTCCTTCTCCGAATCGTCCCGCAGGCGGTGGATCTCATCCTTGCCTTCCAAAACGATTTCTTTTTTCTTGGCTTCCGCAGTCTTTACTGCATCACCAATAATGCGTTTTGCTTCCTGCTCCGCCGAGCCAATGGCAGACTCCGCTTTCCCCTTACGGTATCTCATGCCCAGGAAAAAAGCCGCAGCACCCACCACAATACCGGCAAGCACCGCGATCAAAACGCAAAGCCATACGGAAATCATAAGCGATCAGGCACCTCCTTTTCTCAATTCTTGTTTTCAAAATTTTCAGAAAAATTGAAAATAGCAGGACAAAGAGAAATAGCCTCTTGCCCCGAGAATGTGGCGGTGTTCTTCCGCTGGCTTTTCAGTTTTCTTTTCACAGTTTTACAGCATACTCCAATTCCCTCGCGCGGGAAGTTTCCCGGATAAGGGTGGGAAACGGCGGCACCCACAGGCCCGGCCGCGCCAAAAATATGGCAACCTATCCTATAAAAAAGGGTTAAGTAAAGGAAAACAAAGAAAATATATTACAAAAGAGGAAGCGATTCCGCATACATTCCGTATATAATTTTATCTCTTATCCTTCACATTGTCAAGAATATTGTTAATTTTTCTTTGCGGATTCAACAGGCCGGTTACATTTTTGTAATCAGACTCAGCTTGTTGAAAAAGACAGCAAATGGGAAACTTTTCCGTTTCTGCCGGTAAAAGTTCCGGGCAGATCGGGAAAAATCCCGTAACTTTTTCCTTTCCATAGGGTCATCAAGTACGCTGAGTTTGACTCGCTTCATATGCTACTCATTTTTGCCGCTTAAAAGATAAATCGGTTCGATTTTCAAATTGCGGTTGATCAGAAGCAGCGACAGCAGGAACACCAGCAGAACTAAAGCAAGAGGGATCAGAACATAGACAAACATGGGAGTTGTTGCAGTTAGATCAACCTCCTGAGTGGAGTTTGCCACCTTAGCCCACATACTGTACTTGGGGTTATAATCGTCTGCGGAAAGGAGGCTTTCCCCATCGGTACTTTCCTCGCTGACCGTTTCCACCGCCGCTTGATTCTGCCGGCTGGAAAGCTGCATAGCTGCCGCTCCGCCTAGAGTGCCAAGCGCAGCGGCGAGGATTGTCAACACCAAGACCCCCGACAGCAGAGAAATACGGCACTGACGTTTAGACATTCCCAGGCTGCGCTCGCCGGCGGTGCGCTTTTCCTGCTTGACGATAAAAAAGTAAAGCAGCAGCAGGGTAATCGCCACAGCCGCCAGCAGCCCTACGATGAAAAGCAGCTGTGCGGCCGCCAACGTGCTTTGCAGGCTTTCCATGATCTCCGTGTACCCGTTGTCATTGTAGGTGATGATCAAATCCTCCGCCTGCGGAATAGCGGCGCGCAGGGCGGCGTCAAAATCATCAATTGTTCCATTCTCAATTTGGAAAGTTGCAGTCTTGCCGTCTAAATAGTTGTATAAGGCGATATTGTCCGCGTCGCTGGCCTGAACAGAATTTTTCGGAATAAGGATGGTGTCAGGGTAAATTTCTCCGTCGGTGAAGACCTCGTTTTTCTGAAGAAGATCGTAAGTTCCAACGATCTCATATTCCGCAGTCCAAAAAGGCTCATACTCGCTGCCGTCCGCCTTGA